>CBJOJD010000001.1:0-55006 GCA_966443485.1 uncultured bacterium
TGTCTGCTTATCGTTCCGGAACCGGCTTCGAAGGCACGGATGAATACGCACCACCCGGTGCCGACAACTCTTTGGTTCCGGCGGACCTCCCTGCTGGATGCCTGGTCTCGGACCCGCAGGTGCAGTTGGGCCAAGCCGTTCCTGATCAGGATTTTCCGCGCTGGTCGCCCCAGCAAAACTCCTGTTCCGCCGTCTTTACCTTTGTGGCGCCGTGGCAGAGACAACACCGCGAGATTCGGGACACCGTACCAAAGCCTGGTTACCTGATCCTGCACCTGCGCCGCTTTCCCGCCTGGCGTGTTCGCGTCAACGGCAGGGTGGTTCAAAACCTGCCGCAACGCCAGGATGGGCTGTTCGCGATTCCCGTACCCGCCGGTCCGGTGGATGTCTCTCTGGATTGGGTCACGACGTCCGACGTCCGCTTCGGCCAGGTGGTCAGCGCCATCGCCGGCTCCGCCGTCCTGGGCCTTCTAGGTCTGGGCCTCCTGCGGACCCGCGCTCATTTATCATGAAGGACGAATGATGATCGATGTTAAATCGCTGATTGAGGAAGGCGCCGCGCTGACAGATAAGGCTCTGGAGGGCCTTTTGCCCAGCGTGCAGACTGTTCCCTCCTCAATCCATCGCGCCATGCGCCACTCCACCTTCGCGGGCGGTAAAAGGCTGCGACCGGTCTTGGCCATGCAGGCCGCCGTTACGATTGCAGGTAGCGTTCCCAAGGGCATCGAAGACTTGGGCGCCGCCATTGAGATGCTGCACACCTATTCGCTGATCCACGACGACCTGCCTGCCTTGGACAACGATGACCTGCGCCGCGGCAAGCCGACCTGCCATGTTGCCTTCGGCGAAGCCATTGCCATTCTGGCCGGCGATGCGCTGCAGACCCGAGCCTTCGAAGTGCTGGCCAATCTACAGTGTCCGGCCGAAGCCACGGTTCAGATCATCCGCCTCATCGCGAATGCCGTGGGCACCGTGGATGGCATGATCGGCGGCCAGGTTCTGGATATCGAGAGTGAACATCAAAAGCCGACGCCTCAGCTTGTCGAAGCAATTCATCGCGCCAAAACCGGTGCGCTGATTCGCGTCAGCGTGGTGGCGGGCGGCGTCTATGCGGGCGCAACCGCAGCCGATGTCGCCTGCCTGGACACCTTCGGCCGCAAGGCTGGACTGGCGTTTCAGATTGTCGATGATGTGCTCGATATGACCGTCGACTCCGCCCACCTGGGCAAAACCGCAGGCAAGGACCTCGCCACGGAAAAGGCTACCTGGCCCGCTGTCTTCGGTATTGAACAGAGCCAGCGTGACGCTGCGGATCTCATCGATGAGGCCTTTGCCGCTTTAGTTCCTTACGGGGAGCGAGCCGATGGGCTCAAGTCCGTCGCACGGTATCTCGTGGAACGTAAGAACTAGAGCCTTTGGAAACCGATGCTTGCTGAATCTGACATCCTGAAGGCGCTTCGCGACTGCTTCGATCCCGAAGTCAAGCTCAACCTCGTGGATTTGGGCTTGATCTATTCGGTGGAGACTGGGCCTGATCCCGATTCAGCTCCGGCGTGGCCGCGCCAGTGGGTGAAGGTGAAGATGACACTCACCACCCCGCAATGCCCGGCCAGCGGTTTGATCTTCGAACAGGTCCACAACCGCTTGGCCAGTATTCCGGAGATATCGAAGGTTGAGGTGGACCTGGTGTGGGAGCCCAAATGGACTCCTCATCGCATCAGTGAAGCGGGCCGGACCCAGCTCAACCTTTAGCTGACTCTCCTTCTACCTGCCGAACAATCCCATCAGCTTGTCCCGCTTGGCGGTCAGGTCGTCAATCGTGGTCTGGGCCTGGTCCAGCATGCGCTGGGCATCCTCGAGATACCCGGGCAAGGCATTCCACCAGGCGCGCACGGTGTCCTGCTCCTCGAGCAGCACCAGAGCAGTGCCTGCCGCTGTGACCAGTAGCCCGGCCTTCCGCTTCCCGGTCAAGAGGAGAAGCGATCCCGCCAGCAGAGTGCCTCCTATGCCGGCCCGCATCCATTCGTTGTGCTCGGGGCGCTTGGTCTCTTGGATCTGGCCCTCGCGATAGTTCGTGGTGGGGGTTGAAACGGCACTCATACTGTCTCCTCTTTCTAAAACGTCGTTTCGGTTGCACAGCAGACCAACCAGACCTTCTTTGTCGCGAGACGGACATAGATGGTGGTTCGTATCGCTCTATCCTGTTGGCCCACTCACATCTGCACACAAAGATGCGTGCTGCGAATCGTCGGTGGTCCAGCCAATCAGTCCAAATCGAATTCGCGCAGCGGCTTGCCCTCTGGAGCATCCTTGGCCTTGCGCAGCGCCTCAGCGAACTTCTTCTCCAGCAGGTCAGCCTTATTGCGCTCCGCATCCAGGCTCTGGCGGAAGATCGACTCTTTGCGCTCATCCTGCTCCCGCAGCGCTTTGGCCGCGGTTTCCAAGTCCTCGAAGGTGCGTTTGCGCGGAGCGGACGTGTGGCTGATGACCACACCGGTAGCTGCATCGATCTTCAACATAGCCCCGCAATCCGGGCAGGCCACCTCAAACGTCTGTTCTTTTGTCTTTTCTTTGGCCATGACAAGAGCATTGTAGGCGCTGGCGGGACCGCTTGCACAGGGTCCCAAGCCACCTGAATCATGGTTGCCGCACATGCAGGATGACGCGCCGGTAGGAGGTCAACCTGGGCGACCCCTCGTCCGTGACGGCCAGAATTATGTGCGCGGTGCCGCCCCCGCGGCAAGGGATCAGCGGTAACCACATCGGCCGGCAAGCCGCATCCACTTTAACTCTGGCCTTTGCCGTCTCGGCATCGCTGAGCGTGAGTGCAGCGATGTTGCCATCCGCGCTCCCCGCTTCGGCATATTGGAACCAGTGATAATGCAGCCTCTGCCCATCGGGGTCGGAACTGCGGCTCGCGTCCAGTTCAACGGACTGGCCCACAGACGCTTCCATCTCGATGGGCTGGGTTCCTTCCTGGCCGTTCACCACCACCACCGGATTGTGATTGGCATGGGCGAAGTCCGCCACCGTCCAACTCATACGCGCCGCGAAGTCGTTCTGGAACGCCTCTCTCCAACGCCAGATGGTCGCCTGGTCCGACACATGCTCAACCCCATCCGCACCGAGGACTGCGTCCTGCGAGGTGGTTCGGGCAAATTCATCGCCACCCTGGGTCCAGATGGGATGCGTCTCGCCGTAGGGTTGACGGTATACGTAGCGACCTCCCCATCCTCCCCAATCCGGTCGACGAAAGGCATTCAGCCCGTTGTCGATCAGGCCCAGGAACGACGGCGTGTCCCCTTCCATGATGAACATGAAGCGCGGATACACCTTGCCAAGCGGCCCTTTGCTGCGGATGTTCGCGTCCAGCCACTCGTTGGTCACGGTGGTGAAATCGGCCCCTTCGCCATTGCGGTAATAGCGGTCGCCGCTGATCCCCGTCCAAGTCGCCACATAGTACTCCCCACCTGTAGGAGTCGAGGGCGAGACGATGTAAAAGAGCGCGGGAAACTCGCGCCGTATCCACGGCCCCGCGTCGTCCTGGTCGGAGATCGAGTACACGCGTAGCTGCGAGATGATTTTGGCAGCCTGATCCGATGTGTGGGATCCCCGAATATCCTGGAGCGCCTGCGCCAGGGTGTTCGCCCCGCCCCAGATGCAGATCCAGAGCGGCCTCTGATCCTGTTTCTCTGCAGCGTGCACAATCGCCTTGGCACCATCAGAGTCTTTATCCGGCCCTGTGGCCGCTATGCCGTAAGCGGTCTGCCCTGTATAAACGCGCCGGGCCAACTCCGCCGCTTCTGGCCACCCTTTGGCATTCAGCAGCAGATTCGGCCGTACCTGCGCATAGGCTTCGATGAGCTGCCGCATTGTTTCGGGATGCGTGGCCGTCTTCTGCCAGGTGGAGGTGGTCGCGATCATTGCTTCGATATCGAATTCGTTCGAGTAGAGCAGGAACCGCACGAACGACATCTGATCGTCCGGCTCATTGCCGATGTCGCTGATCACTACAACGCGGGGCTTGCCGGAGAAGTCATCCACGTGCGCGGGCGGAACCGATTGCGATGCGGCAAAGGACGTGGCCAGCACTAAACCCAGAAGTGCACCCGGCAGACAGAGTGTTTTCATAGTTCCTCGAGAAGGCAGGACCATTCTCCACCATTCGCCATGGCGTTGCACAATGCAAGCCACAATCCTACCGACCACCTACCAGCGCGGCACAGGGAACCCCATCAGGTCGCGGATGAAGATCACCAACACAGCAAAGGGGCTCTCTAGCAGGAACTCCTTGGACGGTAGATTCGGTATCGCAAGCAGTAGCACTCCGAGCACGATTCCAGCAGGCCAGCGCTCGGCCACACCGGCCGCGCGCAAGCAAATATCCTGCGGACACCGGCGAATCTGCCGCATGCAAGCCGGCAGCGCAGCGTACGCTGCCTCCCGGCAAGGCGGGCTAAGAGCCACGAAGGTCACTTCGGTCAGGACGATCGTAAAGAATCGGCCCCAGTCCCACCCCAGCCAGTACAGCGGAGCAGAAAGTGTCAGCGTCGCGAGAGTCAGCGCCCAGACGGGTTGAAGGGGAATCTTCGCTGCGACCATCGTGACAAAGAAGATCGCAATGGCGAATCCAGCAGGCAATAGAAACAGCGGTGCCCGCCGCCATGCAGAGCGCGTGAGCGTCACACTCCTTTGCAGCGACCACCCTAATCCATCCACTGCCGCCGGAAAGTCTGGGCCACCGTCACAGCGAGTCGCCGCACCGTGATCATGCCAACTCCGGCAAATTGCCTCCGCTGTCTTCGGATCACCATGGCAGCGAATGCTTAAACCCGCTCCAGTCAGAGACGGCAGAAAGATACAACCGACCATCAGCGCAGCTTTCAACGGTGTAATCCCAAGTCTGCGCATTGCACCGGTCAGCAGAAACAGGTTCAGTGGCAACCAGGTGAAGAGAAACAGCCCCTCGTGCATCAGAGCGAGAAACAAGGCGACCAACCCGATTACTGCAGCAGATATGGGCAGGAAAAGGCTCTTCGATCGTGCGCCCATCTTGAACATGCCTTCGATCAACAGCACGTTCAGCACCGTCGCGGCGACAAATACAAAGTCTTTGCGCAGAAATGATCCCAATGGCGCGGCTTCGACGCCAAACATCAGCAGTCCTGGATTGAAGCACAACAAGAGCCTCCAGAGACTCCCACATCGCAACCGCAGACTTCTACGCACCAGTTCCACGCAAAGCGCCAGATAAACAGCTGTGGTCGCGGTAACCCAGACGGCGAAAAAGCTCAGCCCCGTCAGATGCATCAGCCCGCTGAGCAACTCTCCGCCGAGCCCACGACGTACGAAACCGCCGGCATAATCGATCATCCACTCTGATGAGTTCCAGTCTGTGCCTGGAATTTGCCGGAAGATCTCGCGAGACTCCCAAATGCGGATCGAGACGAGCAGCACAGCGGTCCAGAGAAAGATGAGCTCCGGGGCGCAGGAGAAGCGGCGCTGCGGGCCGTCACGCGCGCTCCGATCCTCTCTCACCGCGTCCTTCGCGTTGGCCACCGTGGACATCGGATTCTCCTCTGTCGACCCGGAAGAGCAGTTCGCCGCGCGGTCAGGATCACGGCACACGGAGCACGCACACCGCGCAAAACGCTCAACGAGCCACAGACCGCATAAAGATGTGTAAAGGATGGCCCTCGAGGCCCGGGAACGTCAGCAACACTGTAGGGTCTTCTGTGCGCCTAGGCCTGCGATGGCCGTCACAGGGCAGAGTCTCGGCCCAAGATCAAAGCAGCAAAAACGCGAAGACCCCACTCCGTAGAGCAGGGCCTTCACCGTTTGAACTTGCCGGGATGATTACGCTCGTTCGTGCGCACTGGCCAGCTTGGATTCCGCCTCGGCGATCACCTGCAGCGCCTCAGTGTAAGCTTCCTCGCTGTCCCCAGCCTTCTGCCACATCTGCAGACCGCGGTCGAGTTGCTGATTGGCCCGGGGTACGTCGATTTCCTCGGGTTTCAGAGCGTCGTTGGCCAGGATGGTCACGCGATCGGGAAGCACTTCCACAAAGCCCCAGTTGACGTTGTAGATCTGCTCAGCACCGGCGTCGCTGCCCACTACACCGTGAATCCGCACATCGCCAGCGCCCAGCTCCGAAAGCAGCGGAGCGTGGCCGTAGAGCACTTCCATGTAACCATTCTTCGCCGGCAATTCAACGGCCGCCGCGGTCGCTTCGAAAAGCGTGCGCTCGGGGGTGACCAGCCGGACACGAAGTTGATTTGATTCGTCTGCCATTCGTCAGTTCTCAGTTCGAAGTTCTGAGTCCGAAGTTCAAGGTTCGTAGTTCGATTCCAGCTTTGAACTACGAACTCTGAACTGTGAACTGTTTTACGCACTCGCCTTCAGCTTCTCGGCCGTCTCCAGCACTTCCTCGATGCCGCCCTTCATATAGAAGGCCTGCTCGGGCACGTCATCGTGCTTGCCCTCGATGATCTCCTTGAAGCTGCGCACCGTGTCCGCAATCTTCACGTAGCGACCCGGAATACCGGTAAACTGCTCGGCCACGTGGAAGGGCTGCGAGAGGAACTTCTGCACCTTGCGGGCGCGAGCCACGGTCAGCTTGTCCTCTTCCGAGAGCTCATCGATACCCAGAATGGCAATGATGTCCTGCAGATCCTTGTAGCGCTGCAGGATCTTCTTCACGCCCTGCGCCACGTCATAGTGCTCCTGGCCTACCGCGCGCGCGGACAAGATACGCGAGGTCGAAGCCAGGGGATCGACGGCAGGATAGATGCCGAGTTCCGACAGCGGACGGCTCAACACCGTGGTCGCGTCCAGGTGAGCGAAGGTGGTGGCCGGCGCGGGATCGGTCAAGTCGTCCGCGGGCACGTAGACGGCCTGCACCGAGGTGACGGAGCCCTTGCTCGTAGAGGTGATGCGCTCCTGCAACTCACCCATTTCGGTAGCCAGGTTGGGCTGGTATCCGACGGCCGAGGGCATACGGCCCAGCAGCGTGGATACTTCGGAACCCGCCTGAGTGAAGCGGAAGATGTTGTCGATAAACAGCAGCGTGTCGGCGCCTTCTTGGTCGCGGAAGTACTCAGCGACCGTGAGGCCGGTCAGGGCCACGCGCAAACGGGCTCCGGGCGGCTCGGTCATCTGGCCATAGACCAGGGCGCACTTGGACTCCTCAAACTTGCCCGGCTTGATAACGCCCGACTCGGACATTTCCAGCCACAGGTCGTTTCCTTCACGGGTGCGCTCGCCGACGCCGGCAAACACCGAGTAGCCGCCGTGGTTCTTGGCCACGTTGTTGATGAGTTCCATGATGACGACAGTCTTGCCGACGCCGGCGCCGCCGAAGAGGCCGATCTTTCCACCCTTCAAGAAGGGCTGGATCAGGTCAATGACCTTGATGCCGGTCTCGAACATCTCCTCGTGCGTCGACTGCTCGTCGAACAGCGGTGCGGGGCGATGGATGGGATCGCGGCGCTTCTCGCCGATCGGACCCAGTTCGTCCACCGGTTCACCGATGACGTTGAGCACGCGGCCCAGGGTCTCCTTGCCCACCGGCACGCGGATCGGGCCGCCCAGGTCGATGGCCTTCATGCCGCGGACCATGCCGTCGGTGGCTTCCATGGCCACGGTGCGCACGCGGCCTTCGCCCAGGTGCTGCTGCACCTCGAGGACCACGTTGATGGGCGCGGGCACATTGAAGCCCTCGCTGGTGACGCGCAGCGCCTGATAGATAGGCGGCATCGTCGCTTCTTCAAACTGCACGTCCACCGCGGGACCGGAAATCTGGATGACCTTGCCGATGTTCTCTGCCATGTATGCCTTCTTAGTTCTCAGTTCTCGGTTCACAGTCTGCAGCTCTCAGTTTCTCGTCCCACACGGGGTAAACCGGAGAACTGCGAACTGACAACTTAGAACTGCTTTTACAGCGCCGCAGCGCCGCTCACAATCTCGATAATCTCCTTGGTGATGGCCGCCTGGCGCACGCGGTTCATGTGCAGCGTGAGCGAATCGATCATCTCCGAGGCGTTGTTGGTCGCCGAGTCCATGGCCGTCATACGCGCCGCATGCTCCGCGGCAACCGACTCCGTCATGGCATGAAACAGCAACGAGGAAATGTACTTCGGCAGCAGTCCGCTAAACAGCTCTTCGGGCGACTGCTCATAGATGTAGTCCACGTTCGCCGTGCCGAATTTACGGGCCTCTTCATCGGCTTCGTGGGTGTCTGCCTCTTCCAGAGGAATACCCGCCGTCAACGCAGCGTGTGCAGCGCGTTCCCGCTCTTCGAGAGTCGGCTCAATCGCGCCTGTAACCTGCTGGGCTCCCACCTTCACCAGCGGCAAGAGCTTCTCGACAATGACGCGTTGCGCGATCACCGACTTGAACTCGTTGTAGACCACGTAGGCTGCGTCGATCTCTTCGTGCACATAGCGCGCAACGATGCTCTGGGCCAGAGCGAAGACTTCGTCTGCCTCCAGCTTCAACAACATGCCAGGATGGTCGCCGACCATCTCCACGCGACCCTGACGCGTCTGCCGAACCGCGGCCTGTTCCTCGGTCGCCTCGGAGTACACCGCCGCCGGATAGCGCCGGCGCATGGTATCGCGCGCCTTGCGGCCTACCGCTTCAACATCGATCTCCTTGCCTTCATCGGCTCCGAGGAATGTAAACGCAGCCTTCAGGATGTTGGCATTGAAGGCCCCGGCAAATCCCTTGTCGCCGCTGATGACAATCAACAGCACCCGCTTCTCTTCCCGGGTTGCGAACAATGGATGACGCAAATTGCCGGTCTCGGGATCAAAGATCTCGATGCGCCGGGTCAGCGACTCCAGCACGCTGGCGATCATCTTGGCATACGGCCGGGCAGCCAGCGCGCGTTCCTGCGCGCGGCGCAGCTTGGCCGCCGAGACCATCTTCATGGCCTTGGTGATCTGGCGCGTGTTTTTTACGCTGCGTATGCGGCGTCTTAGGTCAAGTACGTTCGCCATTAGCTAAGTTCTCAGTTCCAGTTCTCAGTGGCTGAGCCAGTTCAGAGTTCACGGTTCACAGTTCGCAGCCAAAATTGAGAACTGCGAACCATGAACTGATAACTGCCATTACGCCGTTACAGCTTCCGCCGTCTGCGCCTTGAAGTTTTCCTTGTACTCCTTCAGGGCCGCATGCAGCTTGTTGCGCAGATCGTCGTCGAGCTGCTTCTTCTGCGTCAGGCCATTCATGAGCTCGGTCTGCGTCTCGAAGTACTTGTGCAAGCCGTCTTCGAACGCCCGAATCTCGCTGACCTTCAAGTCGTCCAGATAGCCCTGCGTACCGGCAAAGAGCACAATCGTCTGCTGCTGCCAGGTAAGAGGCTGGAACTGCGGCTGCTTCAACAGCTCAGTGAGACGTTGACCGCGGTTCAGCTGCTTCTGGGTCAACGGATCGAGGTCGGAGCCGAACTGCGCAAAGGCCGCCAATTCGCGATACTGGGCCAGGTCCAGCTTCAGCGTCGAACCCACCTGCTTGACGGCCTTGATGGCGGCCGAGAAGCCTACGCGCGACACCGAGAGACCTACGTTCACGGCCGGGCGAACACCGGAGTTGAACAGATCGGTTTCCAGGAAGATCTGCCCATCGGTGATGGAGATGACGTTGGTCGGAATGTACGCCGATACGTCGCCGGCCTGGGTCTCAATCACAGGCAGTGCGGTCAGCGATCCGCCACCGCGCTCCGCACTCATCTTGGACGAGCGCTCGAGCAGACGAGAGTGGAGGTAGAACACGTCACCCGGATAGGCTTCGCGGCCCGGCGGACGACGGAGCAGCAGCGAGATCTCGCGGTACGCCATAGCGTGTTTGGAAAGATCGTCGTACATCACCAGCGCGTGCTTGCCCTTGTCGCGGAAGTATTCACCCAGCGCAGTGGCGGCATAAGGCGCCAGGTACAGCATGGGGGCAGGCTCTGAAGCAGAAGCCGCGACGATGATGGTGTGCCCCATCGCGCCGGCTTCGGTCAGCGTCTGCACCACCTGAGCGATCGATGAGCGCTTCTGGCCGATGGCGCAGTAGATGCAGATCAGATCGTTCTTGGCGTTGTTGATGATGGTGTCCAGCAGAACCGCGGTCTTACCGGTCTGGCGGTCGCCGATGATCAGCTCGCGTTGTCCGCGGCCGATCGGAATCATGGCGTCGATGGCCTTGAGACCGGTGGCCATCGGCTCACGCACCGGTTGGCGATCGATGATGCCAGGCGCAAGGCGCTCCACGGGGAGCGATTCGGTGGTGGCGATGGGCCCCTTGTCGTCGATGGGCATACCCAGCGCATTTACCACGCGCCCGATCATGGCCTCACCCACTGGCACGGAAAGAATCTTGCCCGTGCGCTTTACCTCTTGGCCTTCCTTCAGCTCGGTGTAGTCACCCAGCACCACGGTGCCCACCTGGTCCTCTTCCAGAGAAAGAGCCAGTCCGGCGATCCCGTGGGGGAAGCTGAGCAGTTCGCCTGCCATGACCTTGTCCAAGCCGTGGATACGGGCGATACCGTCACCCAGCGAGGTAATCGTGCCGACCTCGTCGACCTGCACCTTCGAGTCGTAGTTCGCGATCTGCTCGCGAAGAAGTTGCGTAATCTCGTCTGCCTTGATCTGAGCCATTTGCAAATTCCTTGCACTAATCAGTTCGTAGTTCTTAGTTCGCGGTTCACAACGGGGTCCGCCTTCAGAGTCGCGAGTCAGAGTTGTGAATTAAGAACTCTGAACTGCAAACTCTTCCGGCTTCAGCCGGCAATCAACTCTTCCTTCAGTCGCGCCAGGCGTCCGCGCACAGAGCCGTCGTACACGGTGGACCCGATGCGGACCACGGTGCCGCCTAAAATCGACTTGTCTAACTTGAAGCTGGGCTGGATACGTGCGCCGGCCAGCTTTCCTACTCCAGCCACCAGCTCGGCACGCTCCTGTTCGCTCAGTTCGCGAGCGGTCACAATCTCCGCCTGCCGAATGCCCTGCCGTTCCTGCAGTTCGATTCGATATGCTGCCGCCACTTCGCGAACACTGGAGATGCGATCGTGATCGATGAGCACGGCAATCAGATTGCGCAGCTCTTTCTGCATTCCCAGCTTCCAGTTCATCTTGTCCAGAACCGCGATCTTCTGCCGGGCGGGAATGGCGGGGTTCTCGAAAACGTCACGCAGCTCGCGGCTGCCGTCCCATGTAGCCAGAAAATCATTCAGCTGCCGGTCGATGCCGGACGTATCCAGCTTGGCGGCTTGCACGACATCGGCAAAGGCTCGGGCATATCGGGAAACAAATGCTGCCATGTTAGTTCTGCCCTCCCTTTGCTGCGCCGTTGCTGACACCCTGCACAAACTCGGCGATCAGCGCGCGATCCGCCTCTGGCGTCAATACCAGCTGCTGGGCTGCGCGATCGATGGCCAGATCCGCCGCAAAGTGCCGCAGTTCCCGCTGTGCGTGCGCAGCGGCCGCGGCGATCTCCTGCTCCGCGGAGGCCAGAATGCGGGCGCTCTCCTCCTGGATGCTGGCCTTGATCCGCACTTCGTCGTTCTTGCTCTCTTCTTCCACTTGAGCGCGAACCTTGGCGATCTCGCCATCCAGCCGGGAAAGCTGAGCTTCCACTGCGGCGAGCCGGGAGCTGGCATCGGCCGTGGTTTTACGGGCAACTTCCAACTCGTGGTTCAAGCTCTGGGTGCGGCGACGCATCACCTTGGGCAGGACCTTGAACAGCGGAATCAAGATCGCCAGAATGATGATTGCGAAATTGATGTACTCGAACAGGCGCGCGGTCGTTTCCACGTCCAGGCCGAAGGTGCGCGCCAGCGCACTGACCAGCTTGGTATGGCGATAGACGTTGTCTTCCTCAGCCTCTTCTTTTCTTACCTGCCCGGGCTGGGCCGAAAGCGCCTGGTTGCCGCTCGCATTGTGCGTGGCTTCCGTTGCAGGAGCCGCAGCGGTCGGAGCCGCTTGTTCCTGGCCCCGTGCGGGCAGAGAGGCAGTTAAAACTCCTGCACTGCATGAAGCCAAAACGGCGAATAAGAGAATGCGTGCGGAAATCGATTTCGATGAAGCTCTCAACGCGTACCCCCGACGGCCACCGGAAGCACCGCGCGTACTACCCGTCCAGCCAGATCTGCGGCCGAAGCCTCTACGGACTGCTTGGCGCGTTGCGCCTCAGCTTCCAATTCAGCCTTCGCCTGGCTCACCTTTGAGCCAGCCGACTTGCGGGCAGCATCCAATGCAGCATCCCGCTCGGCGTTCCACTGTTTAATCCGCTGTTCGCGCGCCTTGTAGATCTCGGCCTTGGCCTGGCGCAGCTTGGCCGCATACTCGGCGGTACGCTCCTCGGCCTGGGCAATGGCCCTCTGGGCATCTTCCATCGCGCCGGCAGTGCGCGCGCGGCGTTCCTTTAGCACTCGGCTCAGCGGCGTCTGCACCAGGAATTGGTAGGCCAACACCAGCACAATGAACAACAACACCGTGGGTACGGCGCCAAGCAGAAGTGTCCCGACTTGTTGAAGTATTTGATCCATGCTGGTATCGGTATTCGTTCAGGCGGTCAGTTCAGAATTTCTGGATAGAACACTTTTTTGTATCAGGCGGATGGCCGTAAGTCAACGCAGGAAAACCCCTTTGTGAGACGCGTGTGACTGCGGTCACGAGCGACTGCGATCTAGGCGACAAGCTCCTGGGAGGATCCAAAATTCCACTTGCTTTTCGCAGCAATCGTCCTACACTAGAAATTACCACCTAGACCCGGTTCAGGGTCCAGCGGGCAGCCGGTTTCGGGAAATTCCTTCCACTCCCGATTCTGGCGGCCCGCTTCTTACTTTCCGGAGCAAAATTCTCAGGATTTGGCGACTGCAGGCGGGACCACCCGACTTTCGCTCCAATTCATGTCCTCAGCTTCTATCTCTTCCCCATGGGTATCAGCCCTTGCGCGCGGAGCCAGGTTTCCAACAACGCGGGCCATTGATCCAGCGAGGGATCGCCTTTGCCCAGGCCGGTCCCGTGTGGTCCGTTGGCGAAAATATGCCCCTCCGCGGGAACCCCTGCCTTCACCAGCGCCTCGTAAAACCGGAGCCCTTGCTCGACAGGAACGGTCCCGTCGTTGAAGGTGTGATACCAGAAGGTCGGCGGCGTATCCTTCGTCACGAAGAGGTCCGGGGAGTAAGCCTTCCGCAGTTCCTCGCAGCGGTCCATGACATTGAAGAGCTTGCAGTAGCTCAGGTGAGAGGTATCGCCGGATATGGCTCCGATCCAGGGGTATCCCAGGACCAGGAAATTTGGCCGGCTCGACACCCGGTCCAGCGGGTCTTCGGCTCCGGGATCTCCGGGCACCGCCTGCGTTCCGGCCAGGGCTGCGAGGTGGCCTCCAGCAGAAAAACCGATCATCACGATGCGATTGGGATCGATCTGGTAGTCGCCTGCCCTTGCCCGCACCAGTTGTACCGCCCGTCGAGCGTCCAGCAAGGGCACGGGAAGCAGATAGCCGTTCAAGCTCAGCCGATACTGCAAAACGAAGGCGCGGAATCCGCGAGAGGTAAACCAGTCCGCCACCTGCCGCCCTTCCAGGTTCGCGGCAAGGTGCGCATACGAACCACCAGGGAGGATCACCACGGCAGAGCCATTTCCGTGTCCGCCCTGGGGATCGAATACGGTCAGCGTAGGTATGTCTTCGCAGGCCTGCCCTTTCGCCTGCGGAGCATCTCCTGACCACAAGCGGATGGTCTGAATGCCCAGAAATGCGTTGTTTTCACCAGCCGTTGAGCACGGCTCCTTTTGCGCGTGGAGTAGAACACCGGACAGCACACAAGCCGCCGCAACGACCAGAGAGAACCGTAGGCCCGAACGAGTTGGTTTCACGCGGCGATTATAACCAGCGCAGCATCCCGGTCTGGGCAGAGCGATCACCCGGCCCCCTTAGGCAATCGGCAGTCCGCCCCGACCGCTGTGTGCCGCAACCGCTCTTCGTAATCTCTGTTCTCCCCGGGTGTTAGCATCAAACCTGACAGATGCAAACGAAGAAGCTGAAGCTTGTACCGTTGGGCGGTCTCGGGGAGTTCGGGATGAACTGCCTGGCGCTGCGCTGGGAAGACGACATCATTGTGATCGACGCGGGGTTAATGTTCCCCGAGACGGAGCTGTTAGGCGTCGACATTGTCGTTCCCGACATCACTTACCTTGTTGAAAACAAGCAGCATGTCCGCGGCATCATTCTTACCCACGGGCATGAGGATCACATTGGCGGCCTGCCCTGGATCCTCAGCGAAATCAAAGTGCCGGTGTACGCCACCGAGTTCACGCTGGCCTACGTGGAAGGCAAACTCGAAGAGCACCAGATGCTGGACGAGACCGAGCTCATCGAGATCCAGCCCAAGGCGCGTTTCACCATCGGTCCGTTCACGATCGAGCCGATTCGCGTGACTCACTCCCTAGTGGATTGCGTAGCCCTGGCCATCGATACGCCGGTTGGCGTGGTAATCCATACCGGAGACTTCAAGATTGATCTCTCTCCGCTGGACGGCAAGGCATTCGACCTGCACACCTTCGCCGAGTACGGCAAACGGGGGGTGCTGGCTCTTCTGCAGGACTCGACCAACGTAGAGCGTCCCGGTTACACGCCGAGCGAACGCGCCGTACGGCCGCGTCTGGATGAGATCTTTTCCCGGGCCCGCAAGAAGCTTTTCTTCAGCTGCTTCTCCTCTTCAATCTACCGCATTCGCATCGCCATGGAGCTGGCACGCGAGCACAAGCGCAAGGTGGCCATCATCGGCCGTTCGATGGTGGAGAGCACGGAGATCGCGCAGGACCTGGGCTATATCGACGTGCCGAATGGGCTGATCATCAATCCCGGACAGATGAAGGATTACCCCGTTGAGCAGCTCATGGTGCTGATCAGCGGCACCCAAGGCGAGCCGATGAGCGCCTTGAGCCGGGCCGCGGTGGACAACCACAAGCATGCGCGCATCGAGAAGGGCGATACCGTCGTTCTCAGCTCGCGCGTGATTCCTGGCAACGAAAAGGGCATCTTCCGGGTCATCGACCACCTCTACCGCCGCGATGCCAATGTCATCTATGACGACGGCTCTCACGGGCTGATCCACGTCAGCGGACACGGTAGCCAGGAGGAAATGCGGCTGCTGATCAACCTGGTCAAGCCGAAGTTCTTCATACCCGTCCACGGCGACTACCGGTATCTGCGGCGTCATGCCCAAGTTGCCATGGAGACCGGCGCTGTGGAGCATGCCATCGTGATTGAAGATGGCGATGTGCTGGAGTTGGATCGCGACGATGCGCGCAAGGTCGACAAAGTGACGGCTGGACGCGTGCTGATCGACTCCGGATCCTCCATCGATGTTGTCGAGGACCTGGTCATTCGCGATCGCCGCATCCTCAGCGAAGACGGGATTGTGCTGGCGGTGCTGGCCATCAACAAGCGCACGGGCACGGTCGAACACGCTCCTGAAGTGCTGATGCGCGGATTCGGTGGGGCAGACATCACCGACCAGGCCCGCGAAACCGTCTTGAAGACCCTCGACAGCCTCAGTGAAGAGCAGAAGGGCGACTACGGGATGGTCAAGGAGAAGGTCCGGGTCGACCTAAAGCGGCTGATTCAAAAAAGCACGGGCCGGCGCCCGCTGATCATGCCGGTGATTCTGGAGATCTGACCTGGAGCCACGCTCCGGCGTGGCTCCGAGTACGACGGCACGGAATCTATACTCACCTCATGGGCGGAGCCACAGCCATGCTGGGGTCGGAGGCGATTCGACTCGTCACCCTCAATGACATTCGGGCTGCCGCGGATCGCATTGCGTCGGTTATCGTGCGCACACCGCTGGTCCGGGCTCCTTTTCCAGGCGTGGCGGGTCAGGTCTGGCTGAAAGCCGAGAGCCTTCAGCCCATCGGCAGCTTCAAGCTGCGTGGGGCCGCAAACAAGATTCTTCAACTCGCCCCCGACGAGATTAGGCGCGGTGTCATTACCTATTCCAGCGGTAACCACGCTCAAGGGGTGGCGTACGCCGCCCGTGCAGTCGGCGCAAAAGCCGTGATCGTGATGCCGTCCAATGCTCCCGCCATCAAGCGCGCGGCCACGCTGGCTCTGGGCGCGGAGGTGGTGGACGTCGGCGTAGCATCCAGCGAGCGTCTAGCGAAGGCCGAGGAACTCATCCGAGCCCACGGGTATGTCGTCGTTCCCCCCTATGACGACGATGCCGTCATCGCCGGACAGGGCACCTGCGGTCTCGAGATCACCGAGGACCTTCCCGATGCGGATCTGGTTTTAGTTCCCGTTTCCGGTGGTGGGCTACTCAGCGGAACCGCCGCAGCCCTCAAGCTGGCAAACCCGGCGGCTAAGGTTTTTGGCGTGGAACCGGAGCTGGCGGGCGATGCCGCCGAGAGCTATCGCATGGGCCAGATCGTCACCTGGCCGGCCGAAAAGACCAGCCGAACCATCGCCGACGGCCTCCGCACCCAGAGCGTGGGAGAACGGAACTTCGCCCATATTCGGAAGTATGTGGACGGCATCATCACCGTAAGCGAAGCCGAGATCCGCACTGCCATGCACGCCATCATGGCCACCGCGCGGTTGGTTCCCGAGCCCAGCGGAGCCGTGGCCACGGCGGCCCTGCTCTTCCACGCTCACCAACTTCCTCCCTACAGAAAAGCTGTCGCGGTCGTGAGCGGTGGCAATGTCGATCCCCAGCTCCTGGCCGAAGTCCTGGCTGAACACTCGGCCGGCTGAGGTTCTTGCCGCCCGCAGCACCCGAGGACTCCCTCCGAAAGACGTTTTGGGTGGCATAGGCCTTCAGCGGATGGGCCGGGTCGGCCTTCTCTCAAGCTCACCAGTGCGAGCTGCTTGCGTCGTTTGATCTATGATGCCGTTGATGACGATCCGCCGCGTTGTGCCTCGCCTGCTTGCGTTCTCCCTTGCCTCGGTCGTTCTGCTCTGTTCGCCCGCGTTTGCTGACAAGAAGAAAGACGAGATACAGAAGCCTATCGCCGGACCTCGGGCGACGGCCTTGCGGGTGACCTGGCTCTATATCTCCCCCGACCTGCATGCTCAAAAGGTGGATCGCGTGCAGCCGGGGCGCGAGATGGTGGTTGCGGAAAAGAGTGGCCCCTGGCTGCGGGTCTACGCCAATACCGACATCATGGAAGCGCAGAGCGACCGTGACGCTCCGCTGATCGGCAGCGATGAGACTCCTCCACCCATCTCCGGCTGGATGGAAGCCCGCGGCGTTGTCGTCGAGAACACGCCGGACGGCGACAAGGTGGTGATGGGCGAAGCGGCCGATCAGGAGCTGGCTGCCAGCGATCCGCGTGGGCCGGCCCATGCGGCGCAGATCGCGCGCCTTCTGTACCGGCGGGTGGTCGAGATGTTTCCCAACTCGCCTTTGGCGCCCGAGGCGGCCTGGCGTGCTGCCGACATCCGCTGGCAGCTCCAGAAGGCCGACGCTTCTTCCCGTCCATCGGCCAAAGAGCAGGCTGCTTATATGCGCGATCAGATGGACGAAGATGAAATGAAGAAGATCCTCAAGCTCTATCCGCATACCCGTCAGGCGGCGATGGCGGCCTTCGATCTGATCGACAACAAGCTCTGTGGCGACTGGCAAGGCCAGGAAAAATGCCCTGCCAAAGAGGCCGAGCTGTATGAGCACTACACGGAGGAGTATCCCGACGGTCCTCGAACCGCGCAGGCTCTCTACCTGGCCGCGTACCGAAGCAGCGTGCTGGTGGATATGTTCAAGGCGGACAACAACGACAAGAAGGCGGAGGGGGCGAAGGCCCATGCCCTGGAGCTGACCAGGCGCATCGAGGACAAGTTTCCCCAGACTGACTATGCCGCCCGGGCGGCCGACCTGGCCTTCAAACTCAACCAGGGCATACCCATCTACGGTATTGACATGGAGTAACCAAGGGCTCTCTGGAGCGCACGAATTCACCTGCAAATTGCGATGTGTGGTTTTATCATCGATGCAGACTCATACGCAATTTGGCTGGCGCGTGCGAAAGAACAGCGCTTTTGGGCGCATTCCGGAGGTCGTTTGAACGTCTACATCGAGTCCACCATCCTTGGCATCGTAGAAGGCCTGACCGAGTTTCTGCCGGTCAGCTCGACCGCCCATCTGCGCATCACCGAAGCCTTCATGAAGATCCCCATGGACGATGCGTACTGGAAGATGTACACCATCGTCATTCAGGCCGGTGCCATCCTGGCCCTGTTGATGCTCTATCTGGGCCGGATTCTCGAGTTCCTCCGCACGTTTCCGCGCGGCGAGCGCCGCGACCGCAATCTCTTTACCCACCCGCTGTCGCTGACCATTCTGGCCTTCGTCTGCACCTCGATTCCCTCTCTGCTCCTGAAGAAATGGAGCGACCGGAACCTGAGCAGCCTGATGGCCATCGCCATCGCCCTGGTTGCGGGCGGCCTCATCATGTGGGTTGTAGACGCCTGGGCTTCCCGCTATGAAGCGGGCACTATCCACGTGGAGGAGATGGGGTTCTTTCAGGCCCTTTGGATCGGCCTCTGCCAGTCGCTCTCAGCGATCTTTCCGGGGACCTCCCGTTCCATGTCGACGATTGCCGCCGGGCAGCTTGCCGGGATGGACCGCCCCACGGCCCTGGAGTTCAGCTTTCTGCTCTCCATTCCCACCATGCTGGCTGCAACTGGATACGACCTGCTCAAAGAGATTCACCCCAGCAAGGCCGCGCTGGCGGCCGGTCAAGGCGTTACCAGTGTTGCCATGACCGGCGAACGCTGGACGGTGCTGGCCATCGGCTTCGCGGTGTCGTTCGTGGTCGCCTTCGGAGTCGTCGAATGGTTCCTGGCCTGGGTGCGCCGGCACGGGTTCACGCTGTTCGCGTTCTATCGGATCATCGCCGGCGGCTTCCTGATGCTGTGGGGAGCCAAGCTCATCGGCAGCTAGAGATTGCCCACGGAATCGAATCAGGATTCCGTGGGACCCCGCCTCTTTGCGGCGGAGCCGGGCCTGCAAGGGTGACGCTCCGCGGCAGCATTAAACCAGAAAATCTCCGGTTTCTGGCCTTTTCCGGGGGCCTAAGTTCCTGGCACCGGCTCCTGCTCCTTTCTCCTTCCCACAGGGGTAGACATCCAGGTTCCCCCTGCCTTGTTTTGCCGAAGATTCGCCTGCCACGCTGGGATAATGGAGACTGCTCTGGGATTTCTCTCCTCCGCCCTGACGCTCGATCGCAAACAGGATTGCGGTGGGCGAACCGAGCGGAGTTGGCGTCCCCATGATCAAGCCCATCCAGATTGCCCTCGCGCCCACGCGGAGCCGCCCCCTGAACATGTTCCTGGGGATTATGCTGGCGCTTGTCTCGCTTCTGATACTGCTCGCTCTCGTCTCCTATCACACGGCGGACCCCTCCTGGGACACGTCCACCGATCCCGTTGCCTCGTCTGTCATTCATAACTGGGTAGGCCCGCTGGGTGCGGTCGCCAGCGACTTACTCCTGCAGACACTTGGGTTTACGGCCTTCTTTCTGCCGCTTTGGCTGGGTGCCGTGGCCTGGGGCTGGATGCGCTCGCGGTGGGCCGGTTCCGCCTGGCTGCGGGGTCTGGGAGCCCTGCTGGCCGTCATCTTCGTGCCGACGCTTTTTGGACTGCTGCCCTGGCACTGGCGCTGGCTCCACGCGGTGCCGCTGGAAGGCGTTGTCGGCCGGCTCGTCTCGGGCGTGCTGGTCGCCTACCTCAACATTCAGGGGGCTTGGCTGGTCGCGCTCGTTCTGGCTACGGCCGGGATCTACTTTGCGCTGGCCATCTCTCTGCACACCGTCTGGGAGATGATTGAAGACCGCTGGATCCGCCTGCAGGCGACCCGGGATCGTTGGCGCAACTGGCGCGAAGAGCGAGCCGAGGAACGAGCCGAGCGCGAGGAGGCTCTGGCAGAACAGCAAAATCCCGGTCCCGCCCAGCGCATCTTCTCCGGAGCGATCGGGAGTGCGGATGAAGCCTTTGAACCTGTCGCCGCACCAACCAGCCGCTTTGCCGCGTGGTTTGGACGCAAAAAGGCCCAGACTGTGGATCCGGTGGCGGATATACCTGCCTACCAGCGCGCCGCTGCCCGCCCACTTGAGGAGCCCTCGGCTGCTCCTCAGGCCACTCGCCGCCCCAGCATCTGGGAGCGCACTACCGAGGCGGTGACGGCAGTGCCTCCGGTTCCTGTTCCGGCGACGGCTCCTGCCCCGCAACCCGCCCCAGCTGGTTCCGGGCATGCGCAAGCCATTCCCATCGAAGCTCGTGCCGAAGCGCGGCCTCAGGCTCAGCCTTTACCGGTTGCTCCGCGTCCCGACCCGGTTCCGGCGCCCGCTGCTGCCCCCGAGACCACGGGCGAGATCGCCATTCACGAGCGTGCCGACGCCGATGTGAAGCACGTTACGGTGGCTCCCAAGAATGTCAGCGGCTTCAAGCTGCCGCCCAGCACGCTTCTGAATCCCGGCGGCGGCCCGCAAGCGGTTCGCGAGGAGGAGCTGCGCGAGGAAGCCAAGGTTCTGGTAGAGAAGTGCGCCGAGTTCGACGTGCGCGGCCAAGTGGTGCAGATCAATCCTGGACCGATGGTTACAACCTACGAGTTCAAGCCGGAAGCAGGCGTCAAGTACTCCCGGGTCACCGGATTGGCTGATGACCTCTGCCTGGCGATGCGCGCCGAGAGCATCCTGATCGAACGCATGGCCGGTAAGAGCACCGTCGGTATCCAGGTGCCCAATCACGAGAAGGAGACGATTCATCTGCGCGATGTGCTCGAGTCCGAGACCTTCGCCAAAGCCAAATCGCGCCTCACCCTGGCCATGGGCAAAGACATCAATGGCCGCATCGTCACCGCCGACCTGGCCTCCATGCCGCACGTGCTCATCGCCGGATCGACGGGGTCCGGTAAGTCAGTGGCCATCAACGCCATGATCATGAGCCTGCTGTTCCGGACGACCCCGCAGCAGGTGCGCCTGATCCTGGTGGATCCCAAGCGCGTGGAACTGGGCATGTACGAAGGTGTACCGCACCTGTTCACCCCGATCATCACCGAGCCCAAGTTGGCCGCCAATGCGCTGCGGAACGCGGTACGCGAGATGGAGCGCCGGCTCAAACTGCTGGCCTCGCGCAGCGTGCGCAACATCGACCAGTACAACAAGCTGTTTGAGGGCGCAATGGCCTCGCTCTTCGACGATGGCGAGCCTGAGGAGCCGCTGCCCTACATCGTGATCATCATCGACGAGTTGGCCGACCTGATGATGCTCGACCGCGCGAATGTTGAAGAGTCCATCACCCGCCTCGCGCAGATGGCCCGCGCGGTCGGTATCCATTTGGTGCTGGCAACCCAGCGTCCCAGCGTAGACGTTATCACCGGACTGATCAAGGCCAATGTGCCCACCCGTATCAGCTTCCGTCTGGCGACAAAGGTGGACTCCCGCACCATCATCGATACCAACGGCGCCGAAGCACTGCTGGGCCGCGGCGACATGTTGTTCTTACCGCCCGGAACTAGCCGCCTGATGCGCTTGCATGCTCCTTACGTCAGCGAAAAGGAAACTGCGGCGGTCGTGCGGTTCTGGAAGGATCAGGGCCAGGCTGAATACGTGGAAGGCTTCCTCGAGTCGCCCAAAGACGAACGCACTCAGGTCGAAGGTGGCAGCAACAGCGGTGAGGACGAGAACGATCCTATGTTCGATGACGCGGTACGGCTGGTCTTCGAATTCGGGAAGGCGTCTACATCGCTACTTCAACGGCGCTTGCGCATTGGCTACGGACGCGCTGCCCACCTGATCGACCTGATGGAGCGCGATGGGCTGGTTGGTCCGGCCGACGGCTCCCGCCCCCGCGAACTGCTGAAGGCGCCTGGCTGGCTTCACGAAGTCACCGCGGGTCAGGAATAGCAAACTGCCCGCGCAGAAAAGCCCAGGTCCCGCTGTTGGGACTTGGGCGAGGCTCTGGCCCCGTCCTCCCTTCTAAGCACTCATCGCTCCCGCCGCTTTGCCCCTCATCTCCATCCAAAAGCGAACCCCCATTCATGACGCGACGTCTAACTCCTTAAGGAGCGCAGCTACATGTGGCGATGGTTCATTCCCGCTGTCTTTGTGTGTGCCACGGTTTCGGCGCAGATCGCGCCCATCCCTACTGCCAGTGAAACTCCAGAGCGCCCCTTTGCGATCCGCAACAAGTGGGTCATTGGTGGCGTGGGTAACTGGGGATATCTCACGGTCGATCCCACTGCCCGCCAGCTCTTCGTGACTCACGGCAGCACGATCCAGGTAGTCGATCTCTCCTCCGGCGCGGTCACAGGCACGATCGGCGGCTTCCGCGATGCACATCAGGTAGTACTCGATCCCAATGGCCAGGTGGCCTATGTCGCAGACGGCCCCGCGAACCTGGTCCGGATCATCGACCGCCGGGCTTTCCAGATCCTCGCCTCCATTCCGACAGGACCCTCCCCCCGTTCGCTGGCCTATGACGCTTCCAGTGGCCTGCTTGCGGTCATCTGCTCCGGTTCAGCACCCGCCCCTCCTTCGGGCGGCAATCGCGGACATGCACCGGGCCGTCGTCCATCGCCAATCTATCCTCCGCCGTCTGCGCTTTCCACCCTCACGCTGGCCGATCCTGAAAAGCGCATCGCTTTAGCCGACATCACCCTCCCGGGGAGGTTCGCTTTCGCTCAGGCCGATGGCAATGGTGGGGTGTACGTCTCTGTCTCCGATCGCAACGGAGTAGCCCGGCTGGATCTGCAGGCGATCGCTGCGCGGATTGAGGCAGACCTGGGGGCAAGACCCGCAGGGCCGGCCGTGAATACCACAGCTCAAGGCCAACACGCCGCAACTCCTAAGTTCGATTGGAGCGGCGCCAGCGGACACATGCCGGAGGACGTACGTCCGCGCTGGATATCCATCGGATCGGATTGTTACGACCCCCACGGCATCGCACTCGACAGCCATCGCAATCGGCTGTTCGTCGCCTGCACTAACCAGAAGATGGCGGTGGCGAACCTCGATACCGGATCTCCAGTCACGTCCCTCACGATCGGACCCGGTGCAGATGCCATCGTCTACGATGCGAACCGCAATCTAATCTTCACCGCTAACGGCGGGGGGTACGGCAGTCTCACGGTGATTCAACAACATGTCACAGACAGCTACGCGGTCGTCCAGAATCTGGCGACCCTGGCGCAGGCACACACGATGGCTATCGATCCCAGCAGTGGAGATGTTTACCTGGTGACTTCGCTCTATGGGGCCAAGCTCGGGAATCCTCCCGCCAACGGCATTGGGACGCTCAAGATGGACGCGGTGGAGGGGAGCTTCCAGGTGCTTGTGATCGGGAACGAATGAGGCACGCCCGGGTTGCTCAGCCGGCTTAAGCAATCGTATGCTGCTACTGCCAGTTTTCTGCGGACCTGTTTTTGTGCCGGCGCCCCTTTCGTCAACCAACGGGGCAATGGCACACTATGGCCATGCAGTCTCCGGGTCCGGGCCGTCGACTTCCCTCGGTTCTCATCATTGACGACGATCAGGTAAGCCGGGAGGTGATGGCCACGGTACTCTCCATGAGCGGCTACACCGTGCATGCCGCCGCATCCGGCGCACAGTCTCTTCGTATGCTCGATGAGCACACCAGTGCGCCAGACGTGATCCTGATGGACACGCAGATGCCAGGGCTTAGCGGCGCCCCGTTGATCAGGGAGCTACGCCTGCGGTCCAGGGCAAAGCTCTACGTAACCAGCGGCAGTGAAGCTCCGGCCGAGATTACCCGGCAGGCAGATGGATTTCTCCTCAAGCCACTCGGCCCCCACGCTCTGCAACGCTTACTCGAACAGCACGCACCACTTGAAGGCCTGGCCGAGAGTCCCGTGATCTGCTCGGAGGTTCTAGCGGAGCTGCGCGCTCTGATGCCAGAAGCGTCGGTGCGGGAGATTTACACGGCAGTTATCGGGGACTTAGACAGACGCCTTCCTCTACTGGAAGGGGCCCTGGCAAGACGCGATGCCGCTGAAGTGCGCCGGCAGGGTCACTCGATCAAGGGAGGCTGCGGCATGGCCGGGGCCGCCGAAGCCGCGCGCATCGGCACGCTGCTTGAAGAAGAGGGTAACGATCTAGATAACACCGGGAGTCTCCTCCGGGATTTGCAGGCCGCCACCCGAAAGCTGCAAGCTATGCTGGAGGCGGAATTTCCCGTCCCTGGGAAGTGACAACACGCTCGGAATCGCACGCGCCGGGCTCCGATCGGAGGATCTTCCGCTAGTGGAACGCCCTATTCGTATTGTGTTGGCCGACGATCATCCTGTGGTGCGCGTTGGCGTGCGCAACATGCTCACCGAGACCGAGGGCTTTCAGGTGGTGGGAGAAGCTGCGGACGGGGACGAGGCCATCACTCAGACCCTTGAGTTGCAGCCGGACATTCTCCTGCTCGACGTGCAGATGCCGCGTCTTCCGGGGCTGGAGGCCATGCGAGCCATCATGAACGGCTCGCCCACGGTGAAGATTCTGCTGCTGACTTCGACCATCACAACTCAGCAGATCATAGAGGCTCTTCACATTGGCGCGCGCGGAATCGTGCTGAAGGACGCCCTGGTCGGTCATTTGCAGACTGCAATAAAGACCGTGGCATCGGGAGATTACTGGATCGGAGGCAAGCGCGTTGTGAATCTGGTCTCGGCGCTGCACGAGCTGATGCAGCAGGCGAGCCCTCCTCAGCGCAAGACCTTCGGCCTGACGCCGCGCGAACTGGAAGTTGTCGGATCCATTGTGGAAGGCTGCAGCAACCGGGATATCGCGAAGAACTTCGGCCTGAGCGAGGAGACAGTGAAGCGCCACCTCTCCAACATCTTCGACAAGACCGGCGTCTCCACCCGCCTGGAACTAGCCCTCTTTGCCATTGCGCATCAGCTGGTGAAGCCGCAGTAGAACCTCGTCATCATTCGGCAGAGGGCCAAGTTCCTTAGGGTGCGCCCGCCAGAACCATCAACAGCTAGATCAGCAGGAACTGCTTCTCGAGGCGATCCAGCACGCCCTCCGTGCTGTCGCACACTCCTGTATGTACAGGCGATGGCTGAATGATGGTGCTGCGCGGCGCCGTTAACCAGTGAAAGCGCTCTCGCTGGGATAGCTGCGCGATCGGACCGGCAGCCGGATCTCCTGCGCAGATGCGGGGGACAGCTTCTAGGTGCTGCTCTACGAGTCCCGTGTCGACCTGCGGCCAGAGAGCCTTCAGACGCTCCAAATCGAGGCGGATTCGGGCATCCAGATAGCGCTTCTCCGGGCAGTAAACGACGACGCCAGCGTTGATGAACTCTTGCCGCTCGACTCGCGGCACCACACGCAAAAGGGCGTAATCAAACGAGGCGTTCGCGGGCATCTAGCGCCTCCTGTTCGAAGATGTGGGCAGCCGCCAGGCGGCGAACGAAGAAGTCCAGATACCCTGCCCGGCGCTCGGATGCTGTCACGCCGCCAGAAATGGAGTCCAGCCATGGCTCGGGTACCGCGTCCACGATGGCCTCGAGAACGGCCGGAGTAAGCTTTTGGCGCGCGATGGCTCCGGCACTCTCGATCTCCGATGCCCAGGGCAGCAGCACATGCTGGCTTATCGGCGAAAACGGCGACTGGATCTTCTTCTCTCTGCTATCCCAGTCGTGATGGAAAAAGAGCGCCGCGCCGTGATCGATGGGATAGAGCTTGCGATGCCACATCAGCAGATTGGCATTGCGCGGTGTGCGGTCTACGTTTTGCGTGAACGCGTCGAACCACACCAGCATTGAGGCCTCGTCTGGCGGAGCAGTATCGCGGGCGGCTGGATCGAACATGACGGAGCCGGGAAGATAATCCAAGGCCAGATTCAGGCCCACACTGGCCTTCAATAAGTGGCGAATCTCGGCATCTGGCTCATTGCGCCCCAGAGCGGAATCCAGCTCTACGAGGACGATCTCAGGCACGCGCAATCCCAGCACACGCCCGATCTCACCCGCGATCAGCTCGGCGATCAGGGCAAGTATGCCCTGCCCTGCGCCGCGGAACTTGACCACGTACATGCCCAGATCGTCGGCTTCGATGATCGCGGGCAACGACCCACCTTCGCGCAAGGGGACGACATATCGCGTGGCTTGAACCGTTCTCAACATGAAGTAACCAGTCTAGCGGGAGTGGACGGCAGGGACGAACATGCTGCTTCGATTGTTCAACCGCCGAAAGCGAGGGAATTATGAGCGGAGCTGTGCGGGAGGGCGTTTCTGCCATGCTGCAGCGGAGGCTTTTGCCTCCGCATCCGAGACAGGCATCAAAGGCCGTTCATGTGCAGGTAGAACACCACACCTGAAGCCACCAGGCAATAGATGCCGAAGAGGTACCAGCGCCCGGCTTCGAGCCAGCTGCTGAGCCACTTCAGGGCCAGTAGTCCGGCCGCAAACGAGAACACAGCGCCCAGTCCGCTGTTCAGCAAGGATGCATGGAGATCCACCGGCACCCCGGAGGCGCTGGCCTCGTGCGCGGCCTTCAGCAACCGCACCAGTTCCATGGCGATAACCGGAGGGGTAAGCACGACGGCCATGGCGAAGCTGAAGCGCTCAGCCGGTTCCTTGGAAGCGCCGGCCAACATGCCAGCGGAGATGGTCGAGCCGGAGCGCGAGAATCCGCGGAACGGAAGCGCCAGACCTTGCACAATGCCCATCCAGCCGGCGCGGCGCAGATTGAGCGTGCTCTCCTCGTTGCCCATGCGCGTATAGCCGGAGCGGTGTAGACGGCGCTCCATCAGCCCGGCGATCAGGATCAGCACGCCCGCGGCGGCAAGAGCAGGCGCGATCAGCTCGAGATGGCTAAACAACTGCTCGATTTCAGCCTTGGCAGCGCCCCGGAACAGGGTCTTCTCAATGACCTTCTTGAGGGCCTCGCCGATCACCGCGGTCAGCAGGGTTGCCCACAGCACCAGCACGGCAAAACGCTTGAAGGCGGCGGCACTGGAGAAGTAGACGTTCTTCCATGTCTTCCAGAAATAGACAATCACCGCAAACATGGTCCCGGTGTGCAACATGACCAGCAGCAACGTCATCTGCGGGGAAGACGGGTCCAGGCCCATCAGCTTCTCGGCCACGACCACGTGGGCGGAGCTGGAAACCGGCAATAGTTCAGCCAGACCCTGGACAATCGCCAAAATAATGACTTGGAGAATATGCATACCTCCATGTAAGCACATCCAGGTGTAAGGAAGATTGCATTGCGCCGTGGTTCGCTTGAGCATTTACCGTCATCTATGAAGGAACGGTTGTCCTACAAGACTTGGAGCAGGGGAAGGATTCAGGCATGAAGGTTGGTTTTCTTGGATTGGGCAGCATGGGGACGCCTATGGCGCTGCGTTTGCGCGCCGCGGGCCATGAGGTGGCAGTGTGGAACCGCAGCGAAGGACGTATCAAGCCTCTGGTCCGCGAAGGAGCCATTGCGGCAGGCACTCCCGCGGAGGCGGAGTTGGGTGCGGACGCAGTAATCACCATGCTGTTCGACGACGCGGCCCACGAAGAAGTGCTCTTTGGCGCCAACGGCTTGATGGACGCCCTTTCGCCCGGCGCCCTGCACATTGCGTGCAGTACGATCAGCGTTGCGCTGAGCGAGCGCCTCACCGCCGAACATGCCCGCCGCGGAATTGACTTTGTGGCTGCCCCTGTTTTTGGCCGGCCAAGTGTTGCGGAGGAGGGCCGGCTTTGGATCGTGGCAGCGGGGCCGGATCAGGCAATTGAACGGGCCAGGCCGTTTCTGGAACCGATGTCGCGTGGCATCTCTGTGGTCGGCAGAGAGCCAAAGCAGGCCCACGCCTTGAAATTGGGCGGCAACTTCCTGATCAGCGCCATGCTGCAATCCTTAAGCGAAGCCTTCGTGTACGGTGAGGCGCAGGGCATTCCCGCGGAAACGTTCTTGGAAACGGTGAACAGCGCGCTCTTTCAGTCGCCCTTCTATGCGGCCTATGCCAAGGTGATGCTGCATCCGCCGGAGACGCCGGGGGCGACCATGGGCCTGGGCGAGAAAGATCTGCGCCTGTTTCGCGAGGCGGCTCGCAACGCGGGGGTGCGGCTGAGCGTGGCGGAGAATCTTGCAGAAGTCTTCACACAGGCCAAGGCGCAGGGTCTTTACCAGGAAGACTGGGCCGCAGGACAGTACCAGATGGCGCAGAAACGGAGCGTCGCGCCTAAAGCCTAAGGTCAGAGCGCATCAGCATGCGTCACGGTCATCACACGCAACTGATTGCAGCTTGGGTAGGATAGTTCCATGAGCTTGAAGGGCCAAATCGTCTTCGTCACCGGAGCCAGCTCCGGAATTGGAGCCGCCACCGCACTCGCATTCGCCGCGGAAGGGGCGCGCTTGTTATTGGCGGCGCGGCGCGCCAGCAAGCTGGCAGAGGTCGCATCGGCTGCCCTGGCCAAGGGAGCGGCGGGGGTCCACTCCATTGACCTCGATGTGCGGGATTATCGCGCGGTGCAAAACGCTATCGACAGCTTGCCTCCCGAGTGGGCCGAGATCGACGTCCTGGTCAACAATGCGGGTCTCAGCCGCGGGTTGGACAAGCTCTATATGGGCCGGATCGATGATTGGGAAGAGATGATCGACACCAACGTCAAAGGCCTGCTCTATGTGACCCGGGCGGTGGTTCCGGGCATGGTCGTGCGCGGACGTGGCCACGTTATCAATTTGGGTTCCACGGCGGGGGAGATCACCTATCCGGGTGGCGCAGTCTACTGTGCAACGAAGGCAGCCGAGCGCTCCATCAATGATGGTTTGCGCCAGGATGTGCTGGGTACGCCGGTGCGGGTCACCTCTGTCGATCCAGGCATGGTGGAGACAGACTTCAGCCTGGTGCGCTTCCGGGGGGACCGGGAACGGGCCGCCAAGGTCTACAAAGGCGTCAAGCCGCTCACACCGCAGGACGTGGCCGAAACCATCCTGTGGGTGGCAAGCCGCCCAGCGCACGTAAACATCGCCAGGGTTCTACTTACACCGGTACAGCAAGCGAACTCCCTGCTCTTCCATCGGGAAGAGTAAGGCCGCTCACGCGACAAATGCAGGCTTTTTAGGCAACAAAAATCCCGCCACGGCGGGCGGGCTCAACCAAGCTGGGCGAGTTGCGTTTCGATCTGTTCGAGCGCCGATTCCAGGGCCGCGCGTCGCGCGGAGTTGGAGGTGCGCTGCGAGAGAATGTGCTCTTTCTGCAACTGCAGGGCCTGCTTTTGCCTCTCCCGCTGAGCACGCTGCTGCTGAGCTGCGCGTTTGGCTTCTGCATCATTGAAGCCAGTGCCGGAGTACGCCGGCGCATGCTGCTGGGTAGTTGCCATCTGTTCCTCCACGGATTTACTTTCCCAACCACGGGCCATATCTTCATTGTACGGAGATTTCATTTTTTCGCATCCCACACTGTAGAGCTACAGGTCCCTGGCCGGGGTCCAATTTCCTGAGGAGAGTGCATGCGCGTCTGGCAGATTGCGGCTTTTGGCATTGATTCATTGGAGTTTGTGGAGCGTCCGGATCCGGAGCCCGGCCCTGGGCAGGTCATGATCCGCGTCCATGCAATTTCATTTAATTTTCGCGATCTGCTGATGGTGAAGGGGCTTTATAACCCCAAGCTCAAGCTTCCCCGGATCCCCTGCTCGGATGGAGCCGGGGAAGTCGTTGCCGTTGGCCTGGGAGTGACTTCCTGGAAGGTCGGCGACCGCGTGGCCGGCATCTTCATGCAGAACTGGTTTGACGGTCCCCCTACGCCGGATAAGGTCCGGGGCGCGCTGGGCGGGGACGTGGACGGCATGCTGGCGGAATATGTGGTGCTGAACGAGGCCGGTCTGGTGGCCATCCCCGAGCACTTGAGCTTCCAGGAGGCCGCTACCCTGCCCTGCGCGGCAGTCACGGCGTGGAACGCCCTTGCGGCGGGAGACTTGAAGCCGGGCGGTACTGTGCTGATTCAGGGCACGGGGGGCGTCTCCATCTTCGCTTTGCAATTTGCGCGCATGCGCGGAGCTAAGGTACTCGGCATCTCAGGAAGCAATGACAAGCTCCGCCGCGCATTCGATCTGGGGCTTGACGCCGGCTTGAATTACAACGAGCACCCGGAATGGGATCGTTGGGTCATCGAGCAGACCGGAGATGGCGCGGACCTGATTGTCGAAGTCGGTGGCCAGGGTACATTGCCTCGCTCTCTGCGGGCATTGGGCATGGGCGGCACCATCGCGCAGGTGGGAGTGTTGAGCGCGCCTGGCGAGCAGCTGCCACTCCCCATCATCCTGCACAAGCAGGCACGCATTCAGGGCATCTATGTGGGCTCACGCCGCGATTTCATCGAGATGAACCGCGCGCTGACGCTGACGCAGATGCGTCCCATCGGCGAAGACTTCCCCTGGACGCAAGCACGCCAGGTGCTGGGCCGTATGGAAGAAGGCAGCCACTTCGGCAAGTTGGTGATGACCCTGGCTTGATGTCAGCTGGCCTCAGCACTGCACTCGGAGTCACGGCAGGCACTCCGAGTGCCTGCACCTCAACAGCGAAGACAAGACCCGATGCTATGCTGGGTGGGCACTGTTGGTATGTTGAGGATGCAATGAATTCACCAAGTGAAATCAGTCATGTCAGCGACACCGCCTTGATGGTGGCCGCGTGCCGCGCTGTTGAAACCGAGCTCGAAGACGCCTTTTTCCAGGATCCCTTTGCGGCTCGACTCGCGAGCGAACGCGGATTTGCGATGTTGAATGCGATTCCACACTCGCACATCATGCGATTTGGACTGTCCCTGCGCACTCGCTTCATCGACGATCTGCTGCGCGAAGCCCTTGCAGCGAATCCTATTGCAACGGTACTGAGCGTAGGGTGCGGCTTGGATACGAGGCCCTGGAGGCTTGACCTGCCATGGAACCTGCGCTGGATCGAAGTCGACTTCCAGGACATGCTTGATTACAAGCACACGCTGCTAGCCGACGAGACGCCCCGCTGCAAGGTGGAACAGCTTGCTGTCGATTTGAACGATTCGGCGCAGCGCCTCAATCTGTATGAAGCGGCCGGATCGGCGCCCACGCTCATGATCACCGAAGGCCTGCTGCTCTATTTGCCCGCCGCAACGGTGGATTCGTTGACCGCGGAGAGCTGGCAGCGTGCGGGGGTCGCGCACTGGATCAGCGACATCACCACAAGCGCCTTCAGCATTGCGCTCACCGGAACCAGCACGCTGCAGTCGGTGAGTCATGTGCAGGCTCAAGATTCACTCAAGGGCGAACAGATTCTCGATGTCTTCTATCGCAATGGCTGGACTACAGCATCGCGTCGAAGCTACATCACTGATCTGGAATTTGCCCAGGATCGAATCCACCGCATGATGGGCGGCGGAACGCCTCCGCCGATGCCCGTCCCGCCTGACGATCCCACCGGCACTCATTGCTTCGCGCGCGCGAACTGAGCTTTCGGTCGGGGTCGAAATCCTGCTGTGCCGACGCAGCGATCGACCTAGAACGGAAAATGCCCCAGTCTGCCGGTGTGAGCAGCTGGGGCACTGGTTCGAGTAGAACGCCGCTTACTCCGAGGTAGCAGCGGTGGAGTGCTTCTTGGGATTTACTTCCAGCTCATTCACAACCTGCTGAACGTTGGGAACCTTCTTGCCGAGGGACTCAACTTCCTTCTTCTGGGCCTCAGTCTTCACCGATCCCTTGATCACCAGGGTGCCGTTCTTCACGCTGGGATGGATGCTCTGATCATCGAGAGCCTTGTTGGCCTTGATTGAGGCTTTGAAGTTGTCTTCAATGGCCTTGTCTAGATCGGACGCAACCGCGCCGGCTTTATCGGCTTGTGGGGGACGCACCCCGATCTCATTGGCGATGGTGTAGTCGGGCGCGGCCTGCTTTGCCAGCGACTCTGCCTGACTCTTCTTGTCCTGCGAATCCACATCGCCCTTCAGCGTGATCACGCCCTTGTCGCGGTCTTGGGAGACACTGATCGAGCCGAGCTGATTGCTGCTCAGAGAGTTGTCTACCGCCGACTTTTCGTCAGGATGTGCGTTCTGCTTATTGCATCCGCCAACGGCCAGAACCGCGGCGAGTACGGCCGCAGTGCCCAGTGCGCGTGCCCGCGTTAAAGATCCTTGGTGCATGTTGTCTCCTTGGATAGTCATTCATTCACCGGAGAGTTCAGATGTGCGCGCAGATGAAAACGGTTGTCCTAAGAACCTATTTTGTCCCTAACCTTTTCGGGATCAGCCAAGTCGGCAGCTCACTGGATTTCGTGAAAATCGCACCTTTGTCAGGAATTCTCCAGCAAGCGCTCGTAGATTCGCAGAGTCTCCTGGTTGAAGCAGACGAACTGCACCTCCTCCAGACCGCTCTGCGGCAGATGCGAACGCACCGTCTCTACTGCGATATTCGCCGCACGCTCCGGCGGGAAACGATAGATGCCGGTGCTGATGGCGGGAAAGGCAATGGAGTGCACGTTGTGTTCGCGGGCAAGTTCCAGGGAGCGCCGGTAGCAGCTGGCCAGCAGTTCGTCTTCATTGTGCTTGCCATCGTGCCACACCGGACCGACCGCGTGGAACACCCACTTGGCGGGCAGGTGAAAGCCAGCTGTGGCTTTGACGTTGCCGGTCTCGCAGCCGTGAAGCTTGCGGCATGCTTCGAGCAACTCCGGTCCGGCTGCACGATGGATGGCGCCGTCCACTCCGCCCCCGCCCAAGAGGGACGTGTTTGCCGCGTTCACGATCGCGTCCACATGCAGTTGAGTGATGTCTCCGGAAACAGCAGAAAGTTTGGCCATGAGCGCACCTCGCCCAAGGATAGCTGGTCGTTCGCGAAGCGACGCATCCTCAGCCGCTGCCGTGAATCCAATGACCATGGCAGACGGTCTTGCAGTTTCAGTTCTGGATCTGGTGGGCATGCAGCCCGGTGAAGCCCCTGGAGCCGCAATCGCGCGCTCTGTAGACTTGGCCCGGCACGTGGAGCAGTGGGGATACACGCGTTTTTGGCTCGCCGAACATCATTCCATTCAGGGTCTCGCCTGCTCGGCCACATCGGTGCTCATCGGTCACATTGCCGGGGCTACCAAGATGATTCGCGTGGGCAGCGGCGGCGTCATGTTGCCCAATCACGCACCTCTGGTGATCGCCGAGCAGTTCGGCACGCTGGAGGCGCTGTATCCGGGGCGGATCGACTTAGGCCTGGGACGCGCTCCGGGTGGCGACTTCAATACGATGCGTGCACTGCGTCGCGAGATGCGCCAGGACGGCGATGATCTGCCTGAGTTGTTGCAGGAGCTGCGAACCTACCTCGGGCCGGAGCATCCCTCTCAGGCAGTCAAGGCCTTCCCGGGGCAAAATACGCACGTGCCGATCACCTTGCTCGGATCCAGCGGGTATAGCGCACAGCTCGCAGCGCAACTCGGGCTGCCGTTTGCCTTCGCAGCGCATTTCGCTCCCGCGTATCTTGAGGCGGCGGCCGACCTTTACCATCGCAACTTCCGTCCCAGTGAGGCTCTGCGTGAGCCCTACATGATGGTGGGAGTCCAGGTCATCGCCGCGGAGACCGACCAGGAGGCTCAGCGACTGTTCACCACGCCGCTGCAGCGCTTTCTGCGTCTGATTCGCAATCAGCCGGTCGAACTGCTGCCGCCAGTCGACTCCATGGAGCCACTTTGGAACGATTGGGAACGCGCAGCTGTGGAGAGCAAGCTGGGCGCGGCCATCGTCGGATCCGACAAGACGGTGAAGACAGGCTTGGAAGCTCTGCTAAAGAGAACTGGCGCAAGCGAGATTATTGCGGTGACGGACACCTACGACCATGCGGACCGGCTGAAGTCCTACCACCGCTTGAGTGAGATCGCATCGACGATCAAGGTGAAAGCCATGGTTCGTCAATAGCGGTTAGTCTTTGCCAGCATCCGGGCTGATTCCGTATGCTGGCGAGCAGATACCGACTGCATGCGCCGATCCCGGGAAGTTCACCTCACTCTGCTTGCCACCCTCGCCTTAACCATGACTGCCTGCCGCGACGAGCGCCGCGATTGCGTCGACGCGCAGAATCACCTGCTTCCGCCCTCCGCCTGCCAAAGCAGTGCCAATGGTGCTCATTTCGTCTATGGCGGATCGAGTGGGGGCCACGATGGCGATACCGTGGTGGGGGCAAGCAGTGTTTCCCGCGGCGGCTTCGGCAGCACCTCCGGGGAAGCCGGCGGTGAGGGTGGAGGCGAGTAGCCATGCGCCGGCTCACGGTTACCCCTCGTCAGGACTGGGAGGCCCGGGTGCAGCGAGTGGGGCTTACCTTTCACACCTTGGCTGACGGCAAGCCCTACTGGGATGAGAGCGCCTACTGGGAGTTCTCCGCCGCGGAGATCGATCGCCTTGAGGCCGCTACCGCCGAGATTCAGCGCCTGGCGTTGGCGGCTGGGGAAGCGATCCTCCGTGAGGACCGGTTGGAGCAGATGGGCATCCCCGAGGCTGCTCATGCCGCCATCCGGGCTGCCTGGAACAGTGAACCTCCCGCGCTGTATGGCCGCCTCGATCTGGCTTACGACGGCCAATCGATCAAGTTGCTGGAGTACAACGCTGACACGCCGACGGGACTTGTGGAAGCCGCAGTAGCGCAGTGGTATTGGCTGCAGGACTGCTTTCCGGACCGCGACCAGTTCAACTCAATCCATGAGAAGCTGATCGCCAAATGGAATGACCTGAAGGATTACGTCACAACGCCCGTCTATTTTGCCGATGCCGGGTCCGATGAGGACCGCATGACGGTCGCTTATCTGCAAGACACGGCGCAACAGGCCGGCTTGCGCACCCGCCATCTCTCGATGGCGCAGATCGGCTGGGACGCGAAGCGGCGATGCTTTGTCGACCTCGAAGAGCATTCCATCGGCACGCTGTTCAAACTTTATCCGTGGGAGTGGATGCTGAATGAGCCCTTCGGCCGGAATGCACTCTCCACCCTTCCGCCGCAGTCTCCGGTTCAGGAGTACGGCCCGCGCAAAGACCGCCGGTTGTGGGGTTCCACGCTGTGGATTGAGCCGATCTGGAAGATGATGTGGTCCAACAAAGCGCTGCTGGCAATCTTGTGGGAGCTCAATCCAGGCCATGAGCTCCTGTTGCCCGCTTATCTGGACGGCCCACGGGACTTGAAAAGTTATGTGCGCAAGCCGCTGCTGGGGCGCGAGGGCGACGGGATCACGGTCATCCAGAACGGGTTGGCGCTCGCCGGGAGCCAAGGAGGCAGAAGCGAGGGTTGCGTTTACCAGGCGCTCGCTCCCATGGCGACAGCGGCCGGCAAAACCGCTGTTTTCGGGTCGTGGCTGATTGATGGGGAGCCTGCCGGGCTGGGCATTCGGGAGTCGGCCGGCCCGGTCACGGATAACCAGAGTTCGTTTGTGCCCCACCTGTTTCGGTAGCGATCTGCGGGTGGGGAGAGACAGATTCAGATCTGGACGACTTACGGGACGGGGCTGTCCTTCCCACTTCGGCCTCGTCTTACCGGTAAGGAGAGCCTCGAGGAGTTCCGCGGGCGGTTCGGCTCATTGCATTTAAAATCTGGCACTTACGATCCGCATCTTGGCCGGATGTCAGGTCCAGCGAGCTGTAAGACGGGTGCAAGACAGTCTCCCCATTCTGGAAAGCCGTTTGGGCAAGATCCGCCAGATGTTTGCTTCTGCAAAGACTCCGCGACCGGTCCCAGGTACACTACTGAGGTTGTCCGGCCCGTCGATTAGAAGGTTGACTTAGCTATTCGCTTCCCGTGAGGCATCCTGGAACCATTCCGGCGCGGAGACCCGCAGCGTGTGGCAACTCTGCCACAAGGCGGGGTCGTGTCTTTGCCGCAGCCTTGGGATTGCTGGGTATTCCCCTGTTTTTGGCAGGGTGCGGAGCGGTGACGGTGACTGCCAACTCCAGTAATGCCACCTTCTCCCTGACCCCATCGACATCGAATGTGGACACCAACTGCTCGGGGTGCAACACCAGAAACGGACGGGGATTGGCAGTCCAACGATTTGCGGCCACCCTGGCCGGTGGATCCCCCGCCGCCGTGAACTGGTCGGTTTCGGGCGGAGATGGAAGCGCGGGGGCGGGCAGCATTGATGTCAACGGCGAGTACACACCACCGGGCTATCTCACGGCGGACCAGGCGCGGGTGGTGGTCACTGCCCGCTTGAAATCCGATCCAAACGTTGTAGCGTCTGCCCAGATCACGGTCACTCCGGGATTTCTGCAACCGCTGACACCGGAGAATCTGGCGTTGGGTCCGGGCGGATCGGTCACGTTGACGGGGCGCTTGGCTGAGGCAGGAGGACGGGCGAATGTGCAGTTCGCGCTTGCGAGTTCGCCGAACGGCAGTGGCAGCGGGTTGGGAACGCTGAGCACACTGGCGTGCCAGCACTCCTCGAAGCTGTTTACGACCTGCTCGGTTACCTATACCGCGCCGCCGAACGTGAGTGGCACGGCTCCGGTATATGTCATTGCGACATCGGGACAAAATGCCTCCAGGACAGAGGCGGAGATCCTGCTGAACTCCGCGGCCGTAACGAGCAACCCCACCGCTCATCAAGAAGCGCTCATGCCGTTGATGGCTCTGGGGAGCTCTGGGGGCAACAACAACGACTTCGATGGCCACGGGAATAACGTGGCGGATTGCTGTAGCGGAACGTTAGGCGCATTGATTCAAGACAACGCCGGACGCCAGTATCTGCTCAGCAACAACCACGTGCTGGCGCGCAGCGATCAAGCTTCGATTGGCGATCCCATCGTGCAGCCGGGCCTGATCGACAACAACTGCACACCGTACGGCGACGGGCCGGGGACGCTCCCAGTGGCTTCGTTGAGCGCATGGCTGCCGCTGAGTTCGAGCCAGACCAATGTGGATGCCGCGATTGCTCAAGTTGCGGCGCACACGGTGGATACTTCGGGCACGATCCTGGAACTCGGGGTTCGGCAGGCGGACGGCACGTTGGCGGCGGCTCCGCCGGGCATCTCTTCGAGCAACGGGCACGGAGAGCAGGCGGCATTGCAGATGCATGTGGTGAAGAGCGGGCGCACGACGGGCCTGACATGTGCGTCGGTCTCGGCGGTCGATCTGGATGTGTCGGTCGATTACTTCCGCGATTGCGCGGAGACCAAGCCGTATCTGACGAAGGTCTTCACTCACCAGATGGCCATGACGGGGGACCGCTTCAGCGATGCAGGGGATTCCGGGTCGCTGGTTCTGGATGCTAACAACGCCGAGCCGGTAGGACTCTTCTTTGCGGGCGGAACCGACGCGGCGGGCGTGGGTCAAGGGGTTGCGAATCCCGCGCCGGAGGTGCTGACGGAGTTGGGGACGCTGGCGGGTTCGAGCACTACGTATACCTTTGTGGGCGGGGCCGATCATGCGGTGAGCTGCCTCAACTACGGGGACGGAACGACCACAGCCGCGCAGAGCACCCGGCTGCCGGACGCCCAGATCACGCGCGCGGAAGACGCACTCTACGCGGCGCGCAGTTTAGTCAATCCCGGCGCGGGCATTCTGGGAGTGGCCATGGGAAAGAGCACGGACCACCCGGGCGAGGCGGCCATCGTGGTCTACGTGGCCGAAGACGCCTCACCCAGTGTGCCGGCGACGATCGATGGCGTTCGTACGGTGGTGGTAGCGAGCACGGCGCAGGCTGTGGCCTTCGGAACGGCTCCGCTCTCGAATGCGCTCTCGGGAACGATGGGGATCAACGGCAACGCGCTCAGCCGTGCCATGCTCGTGAAGCAGCGGAACGCCCGCAGCTTGATGGCGGAGTATCCGGCGTTCTTCGGAGTTGGTGTAGGGCAGAGTCTGGATAACCCACGGGAAGCATCGCTGGTGATCTATGTGGATCGCAACCGCCTGCCAGCGAGCTTGCCCGCGAGCATCGACGGGGTTCGCACCCGGTACATCGTGATGGATCGCCTGCACGTGACGCGTTCGTACGCGCTGCCAGGCGGCACGGGGCGTCATTGCCTCTCGCACAGCAGCACGGAGGAAGATCCCGAGCGACTGTTGCGCGAGCATGCGCGCTCGCTGTTCTGATCGAGTAGCCGGGTAGCGGGACGGCTCTGCATTCATTGGCCGGCCCGCAAGAGAATGAATCAGGCGCTTAGGACTGCGCCGCTCTCTCCAACTCGGCAAGATCGATTTTGACCATGCCCATCATGGCTTGGAAGGCCTTGGGGTTCTTTACAAGCTCAGGTAACTGTGCAGGCACCACCTGCCAGCTCAACCCGAATTTGTCGACCAGCCAGCCACACTGAATCTCTTTGCCACCGGCGGACAACTTGGCCCAGTAGTCATCGACCTCGGCTTGCGAGTCGCAACGCACGACGAAGGAAACGGCCTGCGTGAAGGGGAAGCCGGGGCCGCCATTTAGCGCAGTGAACCGCTGCCCATCCAGTTCAAACGAGACGGTGAGGGCGGGCCCTTTCTCGCCGGGTCCACGACGCAGCACATCGATGATCCGGGAGTTCTTGAAGACGGAGAGATAGAACTGTGCCGCCTCCTCAGCGTTGGAATCGAACCAGAGAAACGGGGTGATACGAGGGAAATCCTGAAAGCTGCTCATGCTTACCACCTGAAAGTGAGATTAGGGAACGCCGGCCCGCTGATGGACCTGGCGGTCTCATTCAACTTCAATTCACTTGCAACACTCAAGTAAATCTTCGTAGAGTCGTCGCGGGACGAAAAAGCTCGCTGCGACGGAGAGTGGCGATAAACTGATCTCCGTCCGGACCCACCTCGATCCGCCAAAGGAGACCTCTTGATGAAGACCCGCACCTACCTCAACTACGGTGGCAACTGCGCGGATGCGTTCCGCTTTTATGAACAGAATCTCGGGGCGAAGATCGGCGTAATGATGACCTATGACCAGATGCCCGGCAATTCGCCCGACCGGCCCGTCGGCATGGATAAGGCCGTGCTGCATGCACAGCTGAAGCTGGGGGACACGGAGGTGCTGGCCAGCGACGTGCCGCCCAATCTCTTTCAGCCTATGCGCAGCGTGTACCTGTGCCTAGGGGTCGATTCCGATGCCGAAGCGGAACGGATCTACAACGTCCTGGCCGACGGCGCGGAGATCTTCATGCCCATGCAGGAGACCTTCTTTGCCACTCGCTTCGGACAACTGCGCGACAAGTTCGGTACGTCGTGGATGGTGATCCACGAGCGCCCCATGCCATAGCGCCGCTGGTCTGGCGTTGCATCCAGCATCAGAACATGGTCCGATCTTCAGCGGATCGGACCATGTCTGATCGTTTAGAAATGCTTTATGCCAGAGCCGCTTCGACGACCGCGGCCAGCGTCTTCAAACCCGCTGCAACGTCTTTGCCGAGGTGTACGCGCAGTGCACGACGGCCACGGGATTCCAGAACCGCCAGATCGCCCGCTGCCTGCGCGGCGATGACAACGCCGAAGCTGTATTTCTGGCCGGGGATCGCCAAGTCAGTAGCATCATCCGCCGTGATCTGCAGGAATACGCCGCTGTTGGGCCCGCCCTTGTAGTCCTGACCGGTGGAGTGCAGGAAGCGCGGACCGAATCCCAGGCAGGTGGCCACCTTCTTGGCATCGCGCACCTTGTGACGGAAGCCCTGGATCACGTTCTCGTACTCGGTGAACATGGGCAGATAGGCGAGAGTGGCGAAGTAGTCGCCGGCGTGAATCTCGTCGAGATGCGCCTTCAGATAGCCTTTGAGATCGCTGGATGCGGCCGCGCCTTTCAGCACCTTGGCGTAGGCCTCGGTGGCGTAGAGCTCGATGCCGTTGTCTTTCAGGATGGGCGAACGTTCCGGAAGCTTGCCGGTCTTCTCGTACTCCGCTGTAAGCGCGCGCGTCTCGACCTTGGCGGACTCCACGTCGGGCTGATTGAAGGGATTGATGCCCATCACCGAGCCAGCGACGGCGGTAGCGATCTCCCAGGTGAAGAACTGGGTGAAGATCTCGTAGAGGTCTTCGATCTCGAAGTGGACGACGGGATGTCCGGCCTGCTCAAGGGCGGCGATCTTCGCGTCCTGGCTGGAGTCCGCAGTGCTCTTCAGGCGAACATAGGCAAAGATGCGATCTTTGCCGTAGACCTGCGGCGCACCCACGGCTTCGCGGTCGACGGGGGTAATGCCCTTGCCCAGCTTGCCGGTGGATTCGGCGATGAGTTGCTCCATCCAGGCGCCCAGGTCGTAGATCTCGGGCGAGGTGAAGATGGTGATCTTGTCGCGGCCGGCGTTGTGGGCGCTGCCGAGGATCAGTCCCAGCTGCACGGCGGGATTTTCGGCGACCGGCTTCTTCGCGGCGGCGACACCTTTAGCGGCGTGCTCAAGGAGCTTGGGTGTGTTCAATCCTGCGACGGTCGCAGCCACCACGCCGAAGTTCGACAGAGCGGAGTAGCGGCCGCCGATCTCCGGATCGCCGTAGAAGATGTGGCGGAACTTGTCGCCCTTGGCCACCTGCTCCATTTTGGAGCCGGGATCGGTGATGGCGATGAAGTGGCTGCCGGCTTTGTCGGCACCCACGGCCTTCTGCATCTCTTCGAAGAAGTACTGCTTCAGCACATTGGGCTCGAGCGTGGAGCCGGATTTGCTGGCGACGATCACGATGGTCTTGGCCAGATCCACCTTGTCGCGCGCAGCCTTGACCTGCACCGGATCGGTGGAGTCGACGATGTGGAGGGCGGGAAAGCCGGACTGCGGGCCGAAGGTGACGGCCAGCACTTCAGGGCAGAGGCTGGAGCCGCCCATGCCCAGCAGGAGGGCCGACTGGAAGCCTGCGGACTTGATATCGGCGGCGAGGGCGGCGTGGGCCGCGGCCTCCTTCTGCTCGCGCTCCACGATGTCGATCCAGCCCAGCCACTTCTCTTCGCCGTCGCTGGTCCACAGGCTGGAGTCTTTCTTCCAGAACCGTTCCACTTTGTGGTTGGATTGCCAATCGGCGGCGGCTTGATCGACGGTGCCGCGCAGTTCCTGGGGTAGTACGAATCGGTAGCTCATCTTGGTATGGATTCTCCCTCATGGACACGGTTGCAGGGTGATGGCGACGCTCACGGCATTCAAGTAGGCGGCCTGGCGATCAGCACGGCCGCTGCGCGAGCGAAGGTAAACGGAATATAAAAACTCTGCGGGACGGTCCTCTTGCCCGAAGACGCTTCCCCGAGCAGGATACATCGCTGAGCCGCGCCCAACGCTGTTCTGGACGCGTATCGAATAGCAATGAACGAGCTAGTACAGCAGGGATCCAGCTTCGTTCTCGATGGCAACAAGGAGACTTCGCAGGGCCTCCACCTTGGGCTGAGCCAGCTTCCGCGCACTGCTTAGATGAAGCTTGGCGGGCAAATGTTCCACCGCTTTTTGCAGCACGGGAAGGAGATCGCTGTAAGTGGCATAGCGGGTGTCCCGGCCCACTTTGACGATGGCGCGCAAGGCACCCACTGCGCCCAGCTGCTCGAGAATGTCGGCATCGCGGAGGATGACGGCTTCGAGGAGCACCGGCTCGTCGTGGGGCTGATGGGTGCGGATCACCTCCGCCACCGCGTCCAGCTTGTACAGAGGAAATCCCCACCCCGGGAGCAGATCGCGGCAGCGCGCGATGGTGTAGGGGACGTGGTTCCAGCGGGCCAGGTCGGCGGGGTCTTCGGGGCGATGGCCGATGAAGACGCCCAGGTCGTGCATCCAGGCCGCGGCGAAGACCACATCGTCGTCGTACTCGAGCCCTGCAGCGATCCGGCTGGCAAGCGCGTAGAGGCGCGGCTGATGGCCGAACTTATCCTTGGGCCGCGCCTCGGACTGAATGTAGGCGGTTACCGATTCGCGCCAGCTCATGCGGTTGCCGGCCAGCGCGGCGAGATGCGGATGAGGTCGAGGTTGCCCTGCGCTTCGACGACGAAGTTCGGGGAGGAAGCGGGGACGGCCACAATGCCGCGCTCGGGCAGCTCAATAGGTTCGAAGGCGTCGCTCTTGATGCGGGCGGAGCCGGCGGCTGCAAAGAGATAGGAGAGGCCCGGCTGCGGTTCGGCGGGGCTGAGCAGAGAGAGGCTGGAGCGCGAGACGGTGACGGGAAGGCGCTCCACGCAGAAGTACTCGACGTCGATGAGCACGGTGCGGTCGGCGAGCTGCCTGGCTGGGAACTTCCCTGCCCGTGTCTGGAGGCGGGTGGCCTCAAGGGACTTTTCGATGTGCAGTTCGCGAGGGCGGCCGTAGTCGTACATGCGGTAGGTGAGGTCGCAGTTCTGCTGGGTTTCGAGCAGGATGGAACCGGGCCAGATGGCGTGCACGGTGCCGGCATCGACGAAGATCATGTCGCCCTTGTCGATGGAGAGCAGGTTGAGGCTTTCTTCGAGGGTGCCGCCCTGGATGCCCTCGCGGATCTTCTCCATGGTGACGCCGGGCTTGAGGCCGGCAGCGACCTGGGCTCCGGGCTCGGCGGCCAAGGCGTACCAGCACTCGGTCTTGCCGCGGGGATCGCCGTACTTCTGCGCCAGCTTGTCGTCGGGGTGAACCTGGACGCTGAGCTTCTCGCGCGCAAAGATCATCTTGACCAGCAGAGGGGACTCGACCTTGGGGGCCGAGGGGCCGAGCATGGCCTGGGGGAGCTCCTGAAAGATGTCGATCAGCTTCTTCCCGGCGTGAGGACCGGTGGCAGCCACGCATTCATCGCCGGTGAGCCAGACTTCGCCGATGGGTTCTTTTTCAGCGACGCGATCGTACCAGGGATGGAGGTCCTGGTAGCCCCAGACCCGGGCAACGAAACGGGGCTCGACGCGAAACGGCGAAAGCTGGGTGGGGGATGCCGATGAAGCCATGTGTCCTCTTGTGAGTTGGAGTCGGCCGGCTGGCCATCTCGATTGTTTCATACGGTTTCGGGAGGTTAGCGGCCACCGGTACACAGGAACGCAGTGGCTGCAAGAAGAGACGCAGGTCCTTCGACCGCGTTTGGCCGGAGCGGCCAAAACTCCGCTCAGGATGACAAGCCTAGCAGGAATCGGGGGATGCTCTGGGTGACGGATTGAGCTGGATTCAAGATGAGAACAGCGGGTTAGCTCCGCGGTGCGGAGTAGCCAATCAGCAGGTCAGGGGCCGGATGATTCAAGTATCTCAAAAAAGAGGTAATTGATCGGCAAAACCGAAGCTTTTAGAATCAGTGGGTTACAACTATTTGCTCTTGACAAGATTTTGGGCGCGGGGGCAGGCGAAGCGAGGTCTGGAGTGCGCCAGGGAGACGGCAGCTAGGATGGGCGTATGAGCTGGATTGTCTGGGCTTTGCTTTCGGCCCTCTTCGCTGCGGCAACCGCGCTGCTGGCCAAGGTGGGGGTGGCGCACGTGGACTCCAATTTGGCCACGGCGGTGCGTACCACCGTAGTGGTGGTGTTTGCATGGGGGATCGCCCTGGCGCTGGGCAAGCACGGAGAGCTTCGGGATCTGGACCGGCGCACTATCCTGTTTCTCACGCTGTCGGGGCTGGCGACTGGGCTCTCCTGGATCTGCTATTTCCGGGCGCTCCAGCTCGGTCCGGCGTCGCGGGTAGCGCCATTAGACAAGATGAGCGTTCCACTGGTGATGCTGTTTGCCTGGCTGCTACTAGGGGAGAAGCTGAGCGGGACGGTCGTCGTGGGCGGTCTGCTGATCACCGCGGGAGCCGTGGTGATGGTGCTGGGCTGAAGACCGTATGCTGAGAGAAGAAATTCCAATGACCGCCGAGACTCCAACACAGACCAGCTCCGCCGCCGTACGTCGCATTGTGCTCACCGGGTTCATGGGATCGGGCAAGAGCACGGTGGGCCCCCTTCTCGCCAAGCGCCTGGGATGGCGCTTTCTGGACGTAGACCACGTGATTGAGGCCGAGGCTGGTATGGCGATCAGCGCGTTCTTTGCCCAGCATGGTGAACCGGCTTTTCGCGACCTGGAGCATCGGACGATCGCACGCCTGGCTGAGGAGGAACATCTTGTGCTGGCGCTGGGGGGCGGAGCCATTGAAACGGCGGAGACCCGCGAGCTGCTGCTGGGTGGTCCGGGGACTCTGCTGGTGCATCTCGAAGTAGCACTGGAGACAACACTTACCCGCTGCCGCGGCACGGAGCACACCCGCCCGGTGTTGGCGGATCAGGCAAATCTGGCGGCGCGTTACGAACGGCGTATGCCGCTGTACCGGAGGGCGCATGTGTCGATCGAGGTGGACAAGCTCAATCCGAGGCAGGTGGCTGACGCGGTCCTCGAGGCGGCGGGATTGGCGAAAGCGGGAGGTTGACTACACGTGCTGCACGTGCTACACGTATTGCACGTGACGGAGAAGCACCATGGCAACTGCTTCTCAAGATGGCAAGCAAAATATCACCCTGCGTCTGAGCCGGGAAACGATTCGCAAAGCGCGGATCCTGGCTGCCCATCGGTCTACCTCACTGAGCGGGTTGCTGTCGGACGAGATCGAGCGCCTCGCCGGGGGAGAGGACGAGTATAACCAGGCGATGCGGCGCGCGATCGACCGAATGAGGAAGGGTTACGATCTCGGCGGCGTGCACGCGATAGATCGGGATGCGCTCCATGAGCGCTAAGACCTTCATCGATGCCAACGTCCTTGTCTACGCCCACGACGCAAACGCCGGAAGGAAGCATGAAGCTGCCCGCTCGACGCTGGAGCTACTGGCGACTCGGAGAGAGGGCATCCTGAGCATGCAAGTGCTGCAGGAGTTCTACGTCACGGTCACTCGAAAGCTGGCGTCCCCCTTGCCCCGCAGCGAAGCTCGCGCCATTGTCGACGACTTTGCCTGGTGGTGCGTTCCGACCTCGCCGGATGAGATTCGGCTGGCGTTTCGAATTGAGGACGAGGCCAAACTCAGCTTTTGGGACGCGCTGATTGTTGCGGCGGCGGTGAAGGGCGGAGCGGCGCGGATACTCTCCGAGGACCTGAATTCAGGGCAGATGATCCACGGAATTCGGGTGGAGAATCCCTTCGCGTCCTGATCAAGAAACGTGGGAATTGGCGGGTTCGGGCGCAGAAACTGCCGAATTGATATCATCGGAGGTGGACCCGGCGCCTGCCGGGCACTTCCCGCCGAGGTCGCAGTCAGCCCGCATGGCCCATGTTTCTCACGCCGCTGTACCGGTTGAACTTCACGCTTCCGATGCTGGGTCAGCTCACGCACTGCACGCGCCGCAACCGGGCGCTACGGCACGGCTGATCCACGACTGTCGCGAGCTTTTCAAGGTCCGCGTGACCGGGATGGTCGTCATCACCGGATGGGCGGGGTTCTACCTGGGATCGATGCAATCGGGCATCTCCAGTATGCAGAGAGGTCTGCTGGACACGTTGTTTGGGATCGGACTGATCTCCGCGGGTTCCAGCGCGCTGAACCAGGCATTGGAGCGCAAGTCGGATGCGCGCATGAAGCGCACGGCGGACCGGCCGCTGGCGGCAGGGCGCTATCCCCTGGCACTGGGCGTGCTCGCCGGAATTGGCGCATTGGCCCTGGGCGGCGGGTGGCTGCTGCTGCACACGAATCTGCTGACGGTGGCGTTGGCATTGCTGACCGCGTTCACCTACGTGGCGATTTACACGCCGCTCAAGCGGGTCACCACGATGGCGACGTTCATTGGTGCGTTTCCGGGAGCGATGGGACCGATGCTGGGCTGGGTGGCGGCGCGGGATCGCATCGAATGGCCAGCAGTGGCGTTGTTCGCCATCTTGTTTGTGTGGCAGTTTCCGCATTTCATGGCGATTGCGTGGATGTACCGCGAGGAGTATGGCAAGGCGGGGATCAAGATGCTGCCGGTGGTGCAGCCGGATGGCTGGTCGACCGTGGTGGAAGCGCTGTTCTATGCGGTGCTGATGATTCCCGTGAGCCTGGCGCCCTGGAAGCTGGGGATGACTGGAGTCGCGTACGCGTGCATCGCGGGAGTACTGGGGCTGTTTTATCTGGCTTATACGATCCGATTCGCGGGAATTTTGCGTACCAAAGATGCGGCGGTGAGCCGGATGCTGGCGCGCGATCTGCTGAAGGTGAGCGTGATTTATCTGCCGCTGCTGATGACGACGTTGATGCTGTGCGCCATCGTTAAGCACTAGACTTAAGGAAAGACCATGACGACCGTAGCTCCCTCTGCAACGCAGCCCACGGGCACCCGTCCCGTGATAGCTGCCATCCTGGCTATCAGCGCCGCAGCTACGCTGTTTTTGTTTTGGCTGATCTATGTGCATCCGGCGTCGGATGCAGCCAGCGTGCGATTCGCGTTTTTGCCACCGCTGAACGCGTTGATGAATGGGCTGAGCGCCACGGCGCTGCTGATCGGATTCACCTTTATTCGTTCCCGCCGCATTGCCGCGCATCGGCGGTCGATGATTACAGCGTTCATTTTCTCCACGTTGTTTCTGGTGGGCTACATCGCCCATCACGCGCTGCATGGGGATGTGCGCTACCCGGTACACGCGGCCTTCCGAAGCTTCTATCTCTGGCTGTTGGCCAGCCACATCATTCTGGCCATTGTGGCTCTGCCGATGATCCTGGTTACGTTCTTCTTCTCCCTGAGCGGGCGGTTCCCGCAGCATCGCAAGATTGCGCGCTGGACGTTTCCGCTGTGGTTCTACGTTTCCGTAACCGGCGTGATCACGTATGTGATGCTGCGCCTGGCCATGAGTCAAGGGTGATGATGGCCGAGCGCACGACCAGCACACATTCGAAGGATTCGGCGGCACTCTCGAGGGATGACGGCACGCTGCAGCTGCTGCGCTGGGGCGGCTCCATGGTGGGCGCCGGCGTACTGGCTGCGCTGTTGCTGGAGACGGTATTTGGCGGCTTTGGACCTACGGGGGCAAGCACCAACGCCGGCTGGCTGGCGCTGATTGTTGCGTTGATGTGCCTGCCGTTTGGCGGGCTGCTGCTGATGCTGGGCGTTGCCAAGTGGCTGCGCAACCGCTCCCTGGCCAGCAAGCGAAGCTAGAGGCGCTTCGCTCGCGAGCGATCCATTCAGAACAATTCATCTGCACAGACCATCCTGGGCAGCGTCGTGCCGAAGCATTCCTATCAACTCACCTTCGAACTAGCGGAAGGTGAGTTGATAGGAGCTTCCTGCTTTCAGGTTTAGTGCTCCGCTGGAGGGCCGCGGAACGGGTTGTCCTGCGAGGGTCTTGACGGCCGCGATCGATTGGCCGGTGGGTGGAATCAGTTGCACTGCGGTGTTGGCCTGAGCGTGCAGTGTGAGCGAAACGACCTTGTTGTGATCCCACTGCATGTCGATTGCGAGGCCACCGCGAGCGCGCAGACGTTGTATCGATCCTTGCGCCCACTGTTCGGGGAGAGCGGGCAGCAGACGGAGTTCGGAGCCTGCGGGGGTCCAGCGCGATTGCACCAGAGCCTCAAGCATTCCATTGGCAGCACCGAGATTGCCGTCGATCTGGAAGACGCCGGGCGGATGGGTGTCCATGAGGTTGGGGAAGGTCGATTGCCGGATCATGACCTGCAAGCTGTCGTAGGCCTGCTTGCCGTCGTACAGGTGGTCCCAGTAGTTGACGACCCAGGCGCGCGACCATCCGGTCTGGCCTCCCCCGAAGGACAGCCTGCGCTCAAGGGTGGTGCGCGCCGCTTTCGCGAGGTCCGGAGTGTGATCGGGAGAGATCTGGGTGCCTGGGAAGAGGGCCCAGAGATGGGAGATGTGGCGATGACCGGGCTCGGGCTCGTCGTAGTCACGCTGCCACTCCTGCAACTGACCGTACTTGCCCACGGCGAAGGGCGGCAGCTTGTCCATGGCAGCTTTCACGCTGTGAAGGAATTCAGGGTTTTCGCCGAGGACGTGGCCAGCGTCGAGGGTGCGGGTGAAGAGCTCGCGCACAATTTCGATGTCCATGGTGGGGGCCATGGTCAAGGAGTGATTGGTGCCGTCGGGCAAGCGATAGCGGTTCTCAGGGGAGATGGAGGGGCCGGTGACCAGGTGACCAGCTCCGTCATCGACGAGGTAGTCGAGGAAGAACAGAGAAGCATCGTGGAGGATGGGCCAGGCCCGAGTACGCAAATAGTCCTTGTCGAGAGTGAAGGCGTAGTGATCCCAGGCTTGCATGGAGAGCCATGCGCCGCCCATGGGCCAGATGCCCCATTGATAGCCGTCGATGGGGTCGGCATCGCCCCACAGGTCAGTGTTGTGATGGATGACGAATCCGCGCGCGTGGTAGTAGGTCTGCGCGACCTGGGTGCCAGTGCCTGAGGAGGGCGTACGCACCATGTCGATGAGGTTGACGAGGGGCAGCGTCGCATCGCCAAGGCCAGCGGGCTCGGCAAGCCAGTAGTTCATCTCCGTGTTGGCGTTGATGGTCCACTTGGATCCCCAGGGATTGTCGATGCCTGCGGCCCAGATGCCCTGCAGATTGGCAGGCAAGCCGTTGGGACGCGAGGAGCTGATGAGCAGGTAGCGGGCGAAGTTGAAGTAGAGTTCCTGGAGGCCGAGATCGTCCGCGCCTTCGCTGACGCGCTTCACGCGAACATCGGTGGGGAGGTCGTCACTGGCGGTGTGCTGAGAACCGAGATGAAGCGACATACGCTGGAAGGCCGGCCGGTAGACTGCCTGCTGACGCTTGAGCAGATCGTCGGCACTCCGCACGCGAGCGAGTTGCAGCGCATGATTGCATTGCTGCGTGGGATCGCCGCCGGCGAAGGGACCGCCTTTGAAGTCAGTGGCAGCGGCGATCAAGACGGTTACGGAGTCGGCATCTTCGACGACGATCTCAGAGTCCTGAGCATGCACGGAACCGCCGGAGGGAAGAAAGAGGACCTCTCCGGCAAAGCGGATCTGGTCCTTGTGATCGGGACCTTCGCGCAACAGGAGCGTGTCTTGACCTTGCGCGGTGACGGTGAAGTCCGCAGGGCGGTCCATGCTGGCGCGGAAGGAGATTGCCTTTTCGCGGTCGGCGGTGAGGCGCACTACGATGACCTCGTCGGGCACGGAGGCGAAGACCTCCCGGGTGTAGTGCACGCCGCCCATTTGATAAGTGACTCTGACGATGCCAGTGGAGAGGTCCAGTTGCCGACGATAGTTGCTGACCGGGCCGGTCTTGGAGGAACGCAGGTAGAGATCGCCGAGAGTGCTGTATCCGGGCATGCCGGCGGGGATGCCGATCATGTCGTCTTGCGCCATCTTTTCGGCTTCGGAGATCTTGGCGCCGTCGAGGCCTTTGGAGTCGAGCAGCAGCTTGCGGATTTCGGGAACGGCCTGGTGAGCGCGGGGATTGAGCCTGTCGGCGCGAGAACCTCTCCAAAGCGATGACTCGTTGAGCTGAAGGTGCTCGTCGGCTGCGGAGGTCTGGGAACCGTCCATGAGCGGCGCGTTCTTGGGGGAGACTTGGAGGTCTCCGTTATTGGCACCGGTGTTGGCGCCACCGAAGACCATAGCACCAAGGCGGCCATTGCCGACGGGAAGCGCGTGATCCCAGACGGGGGCTGGAGTCTGATACCAGAGCACGTCGCGAGGGTCAGAGCTTTGCGCCGGGGCGACCGTGCCGGTGAGCGCGGGGAGGAGCGAGCAGGCCACAACGGTGAGCAGCTTCGGGATTCGAGTCATCGTATTGAATGTAGCGTAGCGGCGAGGCTGAGTTTGCAATTGGTGGAGGATCAAGCGCGGGTCCTGGGGCTGTGTTTGGCCGAAGGCCAGCCAAACACAGCTAACCCGGAGCGGGATGGTTCACGGGCGAATGTTGCTGTGGAGGCTAGAACAGGCGCGGGGCAAAGTCTTTCAGATCGCGGCGCCAGGTCTGCCATTCATGGTTGGTGCCGGGAGACTCGTAGAACACGTGCTGAATCTTGGCATCGTTCAAGGACGCGTGCAGGCCTTCGAGCCCAGCCTTCATTCGTTCCGGCTCGTCGGTGCCGACGCCGATCCACAAGAGGTGTACGCGCTTGGCGAAGGCTGCGGGATCGGCCATCGCGCCGTGGTAGGCGGTCTTGACATCGAACTTGTTATTTCCCATGGCAAAGGGATTGGCCGCTCCGCTGAAGCCGCCGATGTAAGAGAACAAGTCGAGGTGGTCGAAGGTAACCTGGAAGGTCTGCATGCCGCCCATGGAGAGGCCGGCCATGGCACGGTGATCGCGATCAGTGAGCGTGCGGAAGGTCTTGTCGATGAAAGGAATGAGGACCTGGGTCATGTCATCTTCGAATGCGCCCATGCGCTCCTGCATCACCTTCACGAACTCGGGTGAGCCGAAGGACTGACCGGAGAGGTCGGGGACCTGGTAGCCGGCGCGGGTGGCGTATCCATTGGCCATGACGACGATCATGGGCTTGGTGTTGCCGCTGGCGATCAGGTTATCGAGGATGAAGTTGGCTTTGCCCTGACGAACCCAGCCAGACTCGTCTTCTCCGCCGCCGTGCTGGAGGTAGAGAACGGGATAACGGGTCTTGGTCTGGTTGTCGTAATCGGGAGGGAGATAGACGTAGGCATGGCGCCAGGTTCCAGTGACGCTGGAGTGATACCACACCTCGCGCACCTGGCCGTGGGGCACGTCTTTGGGCAGGTAAAAGTCCACGCCGGCTTCGGGCACCTCTACGGCGCTGGCCCATTTGCTGCCGCCAAAGTAGGCCGTACTGGCGGGGTCGCTGACTTCAGCGCCATCGACGTTGATGGTGTAGTAGTGCAGCCCGGGAGCCATGGCCGAGGTTGTAGCGGTCCAGAAGCCATCGGGCTGCTTCTGCATATCCATCTTGGGGCCGCTCCAAAAGTTGAGCTTTACGGTGGTGGCGTCCGGCGCTTTGAAGCGGATCTGCACGCGTGAGCCGCTGTCCACTTTGGGATACTGCGCATCGAGAACGTTCGAGGTAGCAGGCTTGAAGTCTCCCTGCTCCTGCGCAAAGCAGAGAGTTCCGCCCAACAACAGTGCCATCACGGCCAACTTCATCGATTCTGCCTCCGGTTGTGCAAGGATGGCGGGCTGGATCGGGTTCGAAGTCCGACCGAAGAGCAGGCCAAGCGGCATAGTATCGGGAGAAGATCCTGTTGCGATAGTCGCATTTCTGCAGCTGATACATCGATTTATTAGATATAGTGGTCGGGTATGCGATCCACCCTGGATGAATGGGAAATCCTGCAGGCGGTCGTCCATCTGGGCGGCTTCGCACCTGCGGCAAAGCAGCTGAACCGCTCGCAATCGACGATCAGTTACGCCATTGCGCGGTTGCAGGAGCAGCTCGGGATGAGACTGTTCGAGACGAAGGGACGGCGCGCCCACCTGACGGAGATGGGCCGCATTCTTTTGGCCGAGGTCGAGCCACATCTTGCCGGTTTTCAGCAGTTGGAACAGCGCGCTCGCTCCCTGGCCTCGGGTGCGGAGTCGGAGGTCCGGCTATCGGTGGACAGCATCTATCCGAATCCCCGGCTGTTTACCGCGCTTGCGGAGTTTTTGCGGCGGTTCCCTTACGTACAGCTCAAGCTGAGGCAGAGCACGTTCTTATCGGCAGACGCGGAGTTCTCACTGCACAACGCGCAGTTGTGCATCACAGGTCTGCTGTCGCGGGAGTTCTTCATCAAGCCAGTGCTGGCGATTGGGATGATTGCCGTGGCACGCCGGGGACACGCTTTGCATCGCCTGAAGCGCAAACTTAATCGAGCGGATCTCATGCAGCACATGCTGGTGAGCATCGAGGGGACCGCCTCAGGATCTTTGAGGCACCAGCCCCGCGTGCCCACGCAGCGGGTTCTGAATGTGAGTTCCATTGAGGCTGCCATCGATGCGGTGTGCAGCGGGCTCTGCTTTGGCTGGCTGCCGGCGAATCGAGTGCAATCGCATCTGGACAGCGGGGAGTTGGTTCCCCTTCGGCTGCAGGCAGGTGGCACGCGGGAGGTGCGCTTGAACCTGGTGTGCAAGGACCCGACGCTGATGAGCCGAGAGGTGAATGCCCTGGCCGATCTGCTGGGTTTCAACCGCGAGCTGGAGCAGGTCTAAGGAAATCAGAGGAGGGCGAAGTTCGTGTTCACTCCAAGATTCAGCACTCATGAATGCATCGATGATTTCGATATAAATAAAGCGATTTATTACTGTTGCCGGTCTTTACTTCCCCTCTGTATAGTCGACATTCGATTGACCTCTCCGAAGAAAATCTGAGCTCAAATTCCGGAGCGCGTGATTCGCCTCGCAGGCGCACGGCTGATCCGGAGGAGAACGAATATGCGTTATTGCAGGAAGTCTGAAGCCTGGAGGGCATCCGTATCGATTGCGACGGTGCTAATGGGCGCATTGCTCGCTGGGACGGCGGTTAGCCAGACTGAGACACGGACCGTAAATGCCACCATCGATGTTTCAAAGATCGGGGCTCCGATTTCGAAGCACATCTATGGGCAGTTTCTGGAGCACGGTGGAGACATTGTGAACAACGGGGTCTGGGCAGAGATGCTGGTGGACCGCAAGTTCTTTTATCCGGTATCGACCAGCGCGCCAACGCCGCCGCCGGTGATGGCCAATGCCGGCGGGAATCCGCGGTTCCGCCACACGCCTACGCGCTGGTGGGCTCCGGTGGGAGGGGACGGGGCGGTCAGTATGGACGTGAAGGCTCCGTATACCGGGGATCAGTCGCCACTGATCAAGCTGGATGCGAAAGAGCCGCATGGACTGACGCAGTCAGGAATTGCGGTGCGCAAGGGCAAGGCTTACACGGGCCGCATTGTGCTGGCAGGCACGCCCGGATCCGTGGTCAGACTCACGTTGAGTTGGGGCAAGCAGGATGGCGATCGCCAGACGGTGACGATTCGCAACGTAGGTCCGGCGTATCGCAAGGTTCCCTTGCACTTTACCGCCAACGCCGACTCGGACGATGCGACTCTGGAGATTACAGGCACGGGCACAGGCTCGCTGCATGTCGGCGCGGTGTCGCTTATGCCGGCGGACAACATCGAGGGTTTTCGCCCTGAGGTGGTTGCGGCACTGAAGCAGATGCGCTTTGGAGTGCTGCGCTTTCCTGGAGGCAACTTTGTCTCTGCATACGAGTGGCGCAATGGAGTGGGGGACATCGATAAGCGTCCCCCGATTTTTGATCCGGTGTGGCACGCGGTGCAGCCTAACGATGTGGGCACGGACGAGTTCCTGACGCTCTGCCGCCTACTGGGAGTGGATCCCTACATCACGGTCAACGCGGGATTTGGGGATGCGTGGTCGGCGCGGGAGCTGGTTGAGTACACGAACGGAGCTGCGACTACGCCGATGGGCAAATGGCGCGCCGAGAATGGGCACGCCGGACCTTATGGGGTGAAGCTATGGGGAGTTGGCAACGAACCCTGGGGCGACTACCAGATGGGGGCGATGTCACTGCCGCAGTTCGAACTCAAGCACAACTTGTTTGCGAAGGCGATGAAGAAGGTCGATCCGTCGATCAAGCTGATCGCCGGGGGAGCGATGCCCGATGTGATGGAGGGCGCCGATCAGTCGAGGCGCATCAACGGGCAGTACGTGCCGGATTATCTGTCGGCAGCGGACTGGACGGGGCAGATGCTGCTCAATTGCCTGGACAACATCGATATGGTGAGCGAGCACTACTATGCCTCCGGCACTGAGCACACGGATATGAAGCTGCAGAAGAAGGTGCCGATCAATCCACCCCTGTCGCTGATCGAGTGGGAACGAGCGCCAGCGGTGCAGGTGCGCGCCAAGTATGAGCACTACCAGGAGTATCTGAAGCGGATCCCGGGGTTGCGCGCCAAGCCTGTGCCGATTGCGATCGACGAGTGGGCCTACTTTGGAGGCAATCGGGACGGCTACAAGGTGGTGCCGGCTTATGCGTGGGCGTTCCACGAGATGTTTCGCCACTCCGATGTGTTTCAGATGGGCGCCTTCACGTTTGCTACGGCGATGATGAGCGAGAATCGCACGGAGGCTATTTTGAATCCGACGGGCATGCTGTTCAAGATGTACCGGGATCACTTTGGCTCTATTCCGGTGGACGTCACGGGAGATTCTCCGCAGCCCAAGCCGACATTTCCGGCTGGAGGAGACCAGCCGGCGGTGAATCCGGGGAGCGATACGTATCCGTTGGACGTAAGTGCGGCGTTGAGCGATGACCGCAAGACGATCTCCATTGCCGTGCTGAACCCTTCGGACTCCGCACAGAGCATCCGGGTGGGGATCCAGGGAGCGAAGCTCGGCAGTGCCGGGAAGTTGTGGCGCATGGCACCGGACTCGCTGGACGCAACGGTTCAGGTGGACAAGAAGCCAGAGGTGCAGGTGGAAGAGCAGTCCCTGGGCGCGCTTCCTGAGACCATCACAGTGCGCCCGTTCAGTGTGAATATCTACTCCTATCCAGTGCAGTGATGGAGCTTTCAGAGAGGATTCCGATGAGACGATTGAAGCTATTTTTTGCGTGTGCAATCTGCGTGGGGCTAGGAGCGTCGGGACTGTCCCGGGCTCAGGTGCAGACCATTGTTCCCGCGCCGGTACCTGGAGCAAAGCCGGTGACGGTGGAGCACATCAAGATTCATGGCGCGGCGCTTGAGGGCAATCTGGAAGGCGATGCCGTGGATCGCGACGTGATCGTGTTTCTGCCGCCGAGCTACAACAAGGACAAGAAGCGACGTTATCCGGTTGTGTACGCGTTGCACGGCTACTCCATCGGCGCGGAACAATGGACGCACGAGATTCATGTTCCGCAGACGATTGAGGGGGCGTTTGCGCAGGGCGCGCAGGAGATGATTGTCGTGCTGCCCGACTCGAAGACGATTTACAACGGCTCGATGTACTCGAGTTCAGTGACGACGGGAGACTTCGAGAAGTTCATCTATCACGACGTGGTCGCCTACATCGATGCGCATTACCGCACGATTGCCAACCGGACCAGCCGTGGGTTGGTTGGCCACTCCATGGGCGGATACGGAGCGACGCGGATTGGGATGAAGCACTCCGACGTGTTCGGCGCACTGTACATCATGAGTCCCTGCTGCCTGTCGCCGATGACGGGCGGGGGGCCGGGACCGAGCGAGGAGATGAAGCAGCGAGCGCTGGCCAGCGAAAAGAAGGTTGCGGAGGCGAAGTCGCCCGCTGATTTGGCCGCGCAATCGCCGGGATTTGGAGCGGCCCAGTACGCAACGGCGGCGGCGT
>CBJOJD010000002.1:0-46793 GCA_966443485.1 uncultured bacterium
AGAATTTGCGGACCCGGATTCCCGCCCAAGCAGAGCTTGGACGGGGCACAGCCCTCCCCACATCCTCCCGCACGACTAGAGCTTGAACCAGGCATATTCCCAACCCGCCCAAGCAGAGCTTGGACGGGGCCACCCCTTTTGGACAGAGGCAGCCTTGGATGGGGCGGGACGGTCGCTAGCGGTCCAGTTCGGCGAAAAGTTCGGGGAGGTCAACGCGAATCGGGGTGCCCGGGACGGTCAGGGCGCCGGATTTGGCTTCTTCAAGGGTGCCTTCCACGAACCGGTAGGCGGTGCGTTTCTCCGGATCGATGATCCAAATGTGCTCTACGCCGAACTGCCGGTATTCGGCGGCCTTGTCGCGCATCTTGCCGAGCGTATCCTCTGGCGAAAGGATCTCGATGGAGATCAGCGGCGGGCGGGTCACGTAGCGAGAGAACTTGTCTGCCGCCTTCATGACCAGAACATCGGGCACACGGAAGTTCCTGACCTTTGTCTGGGTGCGCAGCTCGGGGAAGACCTCGACATCCCACTCAGTCCTCTTAAGCATAAAAAGAAACGTCAGATACCGCTGAACGATGGAGTGCTCTTTCTCTCCCAAGTTCCGCTTCTCGATGCGTCCATCCACGAACTCGCGATCGGGGCTCCAACTGGTCCGCAGATATTCCTCCACGGTCCAGATTTCTTCCGAGCTGGGCAGAGTCGCCATAGCAACAGTATGCTCCCAGCCGGGCCGGCTTCCAAGCGCGCCTGCGCTTTTCGTTACGCTGTGGTGGCGGCCAACTGAGGTGAAGTGGAGGCGAGGGGCAGGGTGATGGAGATCTGCGCGCCGCCGGTTTCGGGGTTGGAGACGGCGATGGTGCCGCCGTGAGCGCGAACCACGGCATCGACGAAGGCCAGCCCGAGGCCATGGCCGTCGGAGTCTTTGCCTTTGACGCGCCGCTCGAAGAGATGGGCGCGCACATCGGGATCGAAGCCTTTGCCGTTGTCGCGGAGGGTGAGGCAGGCAGCATCGTCGGTCGACGTGAGCTTCAGAGTAATGGAGCAGCCGGCGGGCAGGTGCTTGAGCTCGTTGTCGAAGAGATTGGCGACCATGCGATGGATCAGGGCGGCGTCGCCAAGGATCTTCACCGGGCCAGTGCTGTGCAAGGTGATGTGCAAGGAGCGCTCGGACATGGAGGGCTCATAGAGGTCGATCATGACCTGAAGGAGTTCGTGCAGGTCGATGTGGGTGTGTCTCAGCCGCAGCGCGTCCGCTTTAGCTTCGGCCACATCGAGAGATTTATTAAGGAAATCGTTGAGCCGGTCCAGCTCTTCGATCGCGGAGACGATGAGCTCAGTCTGTTCTCCCTCGCGATTGGCTAACAGCGAGGTTTCCAGCTTTCCTCTTATGGCGGTGAGGGGACTGCGCAGGTCGTGGGCTAGAGCATCGGTGATGGTGTGCAGCTGATGGACCGAGCTTTCGATGCGGTCGAGCATGCGATTGAGGGTGTGGGCGAGCTGCGCGATCTCGTCATTGCGCCTGCTGGTGGGCACGCGTGTTTGCAGGTCAGAGTGTCCGATGCGCGAAGCTGCTTCGGTCATGTCTCGTACGTGGCTCAGCATGCGCCGGGAGGTGGAAAACACGATGGCGAATCCCAGGAGGACCACGCAGAGCCAGAGCAAGAAGAAGCGGGCCCGCAGGTTGCGCAGGACGCGCATTTCATCGCGCTCAGAGAGGCCGAGGTAGATGTGGCTTCCATCGCGCATGGCCAGGCTGGCGACGCGGAAGGGGATGGAGAATCCTTCGATTCGGATGTCAGTGGGCCGATCTTCGAGGATCTCTGTTTTGTTGATGGCGCGGAGGTTGGCGATGCCATCGCCGGCACCGACCCATAGCTTCATGGTGCGGTCGGCGCCGACCTGGAGGAAGAAGACGGTGTCGTAGGACTCATCTTGCGAAGGCAGTTTGTTGGGGACTTCGCGGGAGGCTAGTTCTGCTACTTCACTGACGACGCGGCTATAGAGCGCATCTTTGGGCGTGTGTTCAGCCACGTCGCCGAGCACTTCCACTTCACCGGCGAGCCAGGCGTCGCTGCGACGCTGGATGTCATTGGCGACGAAGCGGTCGAGGAAGACGAAGACCAGCAAGGTGGCGCAGGCGAAGGCCAGGGTGGCCCAGAGGGAGATGCGCCATGCGGCGCTGCGCATGGGCGCTTTACCGCTCTTTGAGGACATATCCCACTCCGCGGAGGGTGCGGATCAGCGGCTGCTGACCGTGCGCGTCGACTTTGCCGCGCAGGCGGTAGATGTGCACATCGACGACGTTGGTGTCGGGCTGGATGCGCATGCCCCATACCTGCTCGAGGATCATGGAGCGGGTGACGACGCGCCCGGCGTTACGGCAGAGGTATTCGAGGAGCACGAACTCCTGCGGGGTCAACTGCAGAGGCTGGCCGGCGCGGGTGGCTTCGCGGCGCAAGAGATCCAGCTCGAGGTCGAGCACGCGCAGGCGCGTCACCTCGCTGGCTTGGGGAGCATTGCGCTTCAGCAGATTGCGAAGACGAGCGAGCAGCTCGGCAGTTGCGAAGGGCTTGGTGAGGTAGTCGTCGCCGCCCTGTTCGAGACCACGCACGCGATCATCGACGGAGCGTCGCGCGGAGAGGATGAGGACGGGTGCTTTCACGCCGAGCTGACGCAGGCGCAAGATCAAGGCGATGCCATCCTGGTCGGGCAGGCCGAGATCAACGATCAGGATGTCGTATGTCTGAGCGACGGCGAGCGCTTCAGCTGCGCGGCCGCTGGAAGCGAGGTCGACGGAGTAGCCCGCCTCCGCCAGCGCCTGCTTGAGGAAGGTCTGGATGTCTTGCTCGTCTTCAACTAGCAGCAATCGCATGGCGTGCGTGTGGTCCTTCGATTAGGACGTAGTACCTCGCCGTCCGTGATCAACCAGCATCCTTTGACCATACTTGGAAAAAAGAAGAGGAGCACAGCGCACGATTTCCAGACAGGCTGACGGACTTGGCTCCATTGTAAGCAAGCGGCAGCAGGGCAGGCCGGTGCGCTGGGCAAGATGAACGAATTGTCATGCCAGTTCGTCGGCTCTTTTGGAGCTGAGGCAGAAGCTGGCGGCGTGCACGACGCAACTCTCGTCGTGAGAATGCGGATCGATGCGCAAGGAATGGGTTCGCAAGAGACTGTGCGATTCGAAGGCAGCGTTCATGATGGAGAGGGTTGCAGGATCGCGCAGGCTGGGGCTGGGATAGATGGTGAGGATGGTAAGAGGATCGGCTCTGAACCCGTCCCTTCTGCGCTGGACGCGGAAGGCCATGGCGTCGCCGGAGCGCTCGCTTCTGCCGACCAGGATTGGAATCACGATGACGCCGGAGTCGCGGAGTGAGGTTAGCCAAGCGCGATGAGGCTGCACGAAGCCCGCGTTGATCAGGATGGCATCGCAGGGTCCGGGATCGACGGAGGCGGCATCGCAGCTGAGCACGTTGACTTGAGGGTAGTGCTGAAGATTGGCGGCGGAGCGCTGGGCCAACTCGGGATCGATCTCGATGGCCACGACGGAGCCTTGGGGGCCGACCAGTTCCGCCATGATGGCGGTGTAGTAGCCGGTTCCGCAGCCGACGTGCACGACTCGCTTGCCGGGCGCGAGTTCGAGAGCGTCGATGAGCTTGGCGAGGAGGCTGGGTTGGCCATTGTTGAGAGCGCACTCCTCTTTCAAAGCGATGAGCACGTCGTGATAAAGGTCGCGAACTTCGCTCGTGGATTGCTGACTGGGTTCTCGCAAGGAGAGGCCAGAGGCGATGTGCCAGGGCGGAGGTCCGACGAACCGCTCCCTGGGGACGCGCTCGAAGGCACTGGCCAGGGCTTGGGAGCGCACTCCGGCGATGACTCGAATCTCCTCGGCGAAGAAATGCCGACAGGTTTCTACCGACAGCTGGTGGGTTCGATTCTCGTGCACGTCGTTCATGGTCGCATAGTGCCTGCACTTCGAACAAAAGGTAATCGAGGAGAAGGAAAGGTTGGCCTTGGTCACGCGCAGAGCTTCGCGAGCTGCGCGGCTACGGCACGGAGAGCTGGACGCTGGTGGAGTGGCTGAGGGTGCCGCTGGTCCCGGTGATGGTGAGCGTGTACGACTGCGGAGAGGCTTGCGATTGAGAGTTGATGTGCGTGCCGCAGGCGGTAAGAGAAACCGCAAGAGCGAACAGCAGAATTGCGATCACGCCGAAGAGCGCACGCTGGAGCTGATGTTTCCGTCTGCGAAGAACAGGAACTATTGCCAGCAGGACGGATGCCCAGGCGAGCAGGGGGCTGTACTTTTCGCGGTTGTGCGGTGGCAGTGCGGCAGCGGTGGAGGCCTGGATGCTGAGATTAGCGCTGGCTCCGCCATTTTGCAGATTGACAGTAGTTGAAGAGAATTTGCCAACGTAGCCGGAGGGCAGGCCGCTGACGGAGAGCACTACAGCCTGGCTGAAGGCGCCGATGGACTGTAACTGGATGCTATAGGTCGCGCTGCCGGTGGCGGAGAGGGCTTGCGATGCAGGCGACGCGTTGATGGTGAAGTCGGGCTGGGCGGTGGCGGTGCCCCGCAGGGAAACGGAGTGAGGCGATCCAGCGGCGCTATCCGAGATGTTGAGAGTTGCAGTGAAGGTGCCTGCGGTGGAGGGAAGGAAGGTGACCGTGATTGTGCAGCTGCTGGCGGCGCTGACGGCGTTGCCGCAGGTGTTCGATTGGTTGAAGGAGCTGGAATCGGCGCCCGTGAGAGAGATGGCTGCAATGCCGAGAGGCGCAGTGCCAGGGTTGGAGACGGTGACGAACTGCTGGGCCGAGGCGGTTCCCATGACAGCGGAAAAATTCAAGGCCGTGGGCGAGAGAGAGATGATGGGCACGGGTAACACTGCGCCGGCGAACTGCAAGGCGCCGCGGGTCCAGGAGGTGCGGGTGGTGCCGTTCATGTCGACGTTGAAGGTGTTGGCTACTGTGGCCGTGCCGTTCCAGTAGGTGCCGCTGCTGGAGAGGGGAGCGCCGGGAGAGGTGTCCGCAATCAGGCGAAGGTCATTCCCGGATAGGTTAACGAAGGGATTGGAGGCGGAGACTTGCTTGGTGGACGAGGTGTCGTTGCGAGCCGTGTTGGGGCTGGCGAAGAACGCGTCGTAACCATGAACGACGGGAGTGCTGAAGATGACGCCGCCGCCCTGGGTTCCTCCGGAGGTTAGACCGTCATTGACGATGTCGCTGCCGTTGTAGATGGAAATGTCGGAGTCATACCAGAGGTTGTTTTGTTCATGGAAGCCGTGCATGGCGGTGCGATAGCCGATGCCGATGCCGAAGGTGGCTTCGGCGGTGGGGCAGAAGGGATATCCCTCGTTCACGATGGAGTTATTCACGAACCAGAGATCGCCGGCGGACATATCGAAGTCGAAGATGGCGACCATGCCGTCGCCCACTGCGCAGTGCGTGGGGTCGTCGGCGTACCAGATATTTCCGTAGAGATACCAGGGGCCACCAATGCCGTTGCCGTTGAGGTATCCGCCGCCGCTTGCGGTGTCAGGGCCGGCACTGGTGCCGACCATGTTGGCGATCACGTTATAGCGCCAGGTGAAGTTCTGGAGTCCTTCAGAGCAGGAGCAGGCAGCGCCATGGGGTCCGGCAGGAGTTTTGCCGGTGTAGTCGTAGTCCATGTGGGTGTATTCGATGGTGATGTTGTTGCCTGGACCGTATCCGGGGACGGTTCCGTAGTGATTGCCGCGCAGGAAGAAGTCCCAGGTGGTGTGATGCAGGTAGAGATGGGAGAAGAGAAGGTTGTAACTTCCGCCTTCGAACTGAAGCGCAGCGTCGGCCACGCCACTGTCGGAGCTTTGATGATTGCCTTCGACTTCGACGTACTGGATGGTGATGTCGTGGCTATAGGTGCCGGGCGAGGCAAGAGGGAAGTTAGAGGAACCTACGCCGCCGAGGATGATTCCGCAGAGCTGGCAGTCGTTGCCGCGATTGCCCATGCCGCCGAATCCGTTGGTCTGGAGCTTGAAGCCATAGCCGGAGATGGCGATGTCGGTGTAGGGCGGCAGCGGGGTGGAGTAGGAGCCGTCGAAGAGGATGTAGTTTTCTTGCTGAAGATTCCAGATACCGCCGACCATGCCGTTGGGTCCAGCGGCGCCGCAGGTAGTGCTACTGGTGCACTCCCAGAGTGCCTGGCCTGAGTAGGCGTTGCTCCAGCCGGTGTTAGTGCCGTGCTGGGCGAGGGTGGGAGCTTTGATCGTGATCCAGGGAGTGCCAGGGCCGGAGTCAGGATCATTGAAGGTGTGGGGAGGATAAGTGCCGGCGGCGACGTAGTAGGTGACGCCACGTTGCAACGTCGGGGGCAGATCGGTGTAGGCGTTGGTCCAGTCGGTGCCGCTGGCAGCTCCGGTAGCGGCAGAGCGAACGTAGCAGTTTCCGGCGTTGTCGCATCCGGGAGCGGTGTGGGCGAGGGACGGAGATAGCGCGATCAGGAGCAGCAATGCGAGCGAGAACAGGTTTACTTTCATCCTGTCAGCTCCGCGCAGGACGTGTTGGGGAACGTCCTGGTGAGTGTGCCCCGAGGAGGGAGGCTGGAGCGATCATACTCTCTTGCGATTTGCCGTGGCGCAAGAATGTGCGTCCGCGGCATTGTTGGGGCGAGGGGAGGAGGATCGACGTAGCTCAACAATCAGGAGATAACTTGGTGTTTGCGCGAAGGAAGGTGAGCGGGGAGGCAAGATTGCGAGTTAGTAATCAGAGGTTTTTCGCCGCACGCAAAATAAAAGATGGGCTTTTCGTTGCGCTCAAGCGCTTGATAGGATGGCGTATCCTTCGTACTGTTACCGCCCGGATTACCATAACTTAGGGATTCGGTTACCGCGTTAGTATTGACTTGTTCTATTTAGCGGAATAGAGTTTGACGGAATTCAGCTTAGAAACATTTTCGAACCAGAGGCCAATCGCCCAGCACGCGAGCGATCTCGGCCAACGAGCCCTGACCCTGGGAAGTGTCACATGTCAGAATCTCCCTTGGTATTTTGCCCTGCTCCCAAGTTGCCTTCGAGCGCAGTACGCAAACGTCCTCAGCCACAGCCGATCCGGCTGGTGCTTGCCGATCCGCAGCTCATTTTTCGTGAGTGCCTGCGATCCTATCTCAACTCCAAGCGCGGCTTCACCGTGGTAGGAGAGACATCCAGCGGTCAAGACGCGCTGGCGATTGTACGCAAGTTACGGCCCGACATTTTGCTGCTGGATATCTCCATGCCGCCCGCGGATGGAATGAGCATTATCCGCGAAGTCCGCGATCTAGCGATGGGCGTGCGGGTCCTGGTGTTGACGGCAAAGATCGTCAAGTCCGATGTGGTGCGCGCGTTACAACTGGGAGCCAGCGGCGTGCTGCTGAAGACGGACGGTGTGGATACGTTGCTGGATGGCATGCGCCGGGTGATGGCGGGAGAGTACTCCATTGGGAAGACCAGTGTGGCCAGCCTGATCCAGGCCACGTCAGGAAGCGCACAGCCCAAGCTGGCGCCCCTGCGTTTCGGTCTTACGCCACGGGAGAACGAAGTGGTGGCAGCGGTGCTGGCAGGCTACTCGAATCCCGAGATCTCGGAGAAGCTCGAAGTGAGCGAGCAGACGGTGAAACACCACTTGACGAACATCTTCGACAAGCTGGGGATTTACAGCCGCATGCAGCTGGCGTTGTTTGCGGTGAATCATCGTCTCTATAGCGAGACCGAGTAGCGCGGGACTGATCCTCTCTTCTCCTTTGCTCTTCCAACTTAGAAAGACACGGCTTGCGTTGTGCGCTGGAGGCGCGCATGGCGGGAGCAGTGTTGTCTTGGGCGTGTCTTCCATCGGGTCTGCTCGTTCCAAAACTAATCTTCGTTGCAGCGTGTCAATGGCTGTGTGCTGCGGCCCGTGCTAGTTTACGCGCGTGTGAATTGGCAGCATCGGGCCATGTCCTGCAGTGGTCATCTTGCGGCAGGTACGTAGGAGCAATGGAGTTAGGGGCAGCAAGCGGGAGCGAGCGGCAGTTTGGTAATAGCACTATATGGTGCTATACGCCCCCTGAAATAGCCCATCCGTCTACTGGACCACCCCGCCATTGAGTTTTGTTTGCATGCCCGCTACGCTTAGTGCACTTCAATGTTCACTGACAATCGGGCCGCGAGTTCGATATCAGTTTTGCGATCCGGCGATGATGAGTTCGCACCAGACGACGAGGAGTGGGTCACACGTGGCGGACGATCCGTCAAAAGCGCCGCGGTCTTCGCGGTTCCCGATTCAAGCGCCGTTGAGTTATCGCGTGCGCGGGGAAGCGATCTGGAGAAGAGGCATGACGGTGAATATCAGCGACTCCGGAGCGCTCTTTGAAGGGAATGTTGGGGTGGGTATGGGGACTGCAGTGGAGTTATCGATTGCATTGCAGGTGGAGCCTTTCGGGGAAGCCGGGGCTCGTATTACGGGGCACGGGGTGATTGTGCGTACGATCGAGCCCCACTTGTTGGCGGTACGTTTTTTGGATGCCCGGCTTCGCCGGTTGTAGATGGGGGAGCAGGGGAGTGGTGACGCACTCATAGGTATTTCCCAGGGCTAGTAAGGCCGCGGCTGCGGCAGGGAAGCGCAGCCAGGCGGCAGCAGGGAGGAGAGGGAAGCCGGCCCCCAGGCAGGCGTTCCAGCTCCCGCTGTGTGTGATCTGGGTTACGGGAAGGGTCCTGTAACTCACAGGGCGAAGCCATGTGCAGGAAGCGGCCCGGCGGCGTTGCGGGAAAGTGATGAGAATATGATAGCGACTACCGATAATCTACATGCAGAGATTGCTACCGCGAATGAAGCTGGCTGGTGGGCGGTGTATACCAAGCACCAGCACGAGAAGGTAGCGGCCGAGATCATCTCCCTGAAGGGCGCTGAGGTCTTCCTTCCTTTGTATTCCACCATGCGCCGGTGGAAGGACCGCACGGTGCAGCTGGCGGTTCCGCTGTTTCCCAGCTACATCTTCGTACGGGCCCAGCCTGACCTGCAGCTGCGGGTCTTGAACACCCCGGGGATCTTCACGATTGTGACCCATGGGGCGCAGTTTGCGCTGGTTTCGAACCGCGAGATTCAGAACCTGCGCAAGGCGGTAGAGAGCCCGCATCCCATCGGTCCCTACCCGTTCTTGAAGGCGGGGGAGCGGGTGCGCATCATTCGCGGGGCTCTGGAAGGGGTAGAGGGGATTCTGGTACGCCAGAGAAATCTCTGCCGGGTGGTGATCACGGTGGAGATGCTGGCGCAATCGGCGGCCGTGGAAGTGAACGCGTGGGACGTAGCGCCCACCGGCCGGGAGCCGATCTCCGCAGGGGCCTATGCTGCGCCGTTGGTTGCCGGCGGCGGGCAGATGGAGCGCAGTACTTCGTAGGTGGACGTTGCACGCAACCGCGAGTTTTCTCGCGACAAACAATTGGAAGTGTCATGATGAAGCGCACTGCCTGGAGTTGGTTGTTTCTTGCGGCGATGGGGTGGGCATGCTGGTGCTTTGCCCTGCGGGGAGCGGGGGCGCAGACCACGGAAGCGCTGCGCGCGGCAGGGTCATCGCTGAAGGATGAGGGGGCGAAGGAAGCCGGTCCCGAGGGGGGAGCTTCAGGCGCCATTCACGGAGCGGATGCGAGCCACGGATATGTGATTGGGCCAGGCGACATTCTGGCGGTCAACGTGTGGAAGGACACGGAGCTGTCGCGGGTGATGCCGGTGCGTCCGGACGGAAAGATTTCTCTGCCGGTGCTGGGAGAGCTGCAGGCGGCGGGCCTGACGGCGCTGCAGCTGCAGACGCAGATTGGGGACAAGCTGCGCGAATACGTGCGCAACCCGCAGGTGAACGTGATTGTGCAGGAGATCAAGAGCCACACCTTCAATGTGGTGGGGAAGGTAGTGAAGTCGGGCTCCTTCGATTTGGACAAGCCCACCACGGTGCTGGATGCGCTGGCCCTGGCGGGCGGCTTCCAAGACTTTGCGCGGCTCTCGAAGATCTACGTTCTGCGGCACTCCGCGGGCGGAGCGCCCACCATCATGCCTTTCAACTACAAGCAGGTCATTAAAGGGAAGCACGCCGATGAGAACATTCAGCTTCAGTCTGGCGACACGGTGGTGGTTCCTTAGGCGGACAGCAGTAGCCGGATGCCTGTTAGCAACTGCCTGCCTAGGCGGAGGGTGCCTTCTGCGCGCGCAGGAGGCGGACGAGCCCAACGGCGCCGACAAGGGCGCGTCCATGTACGGGAGCGGAGAGCGGCCGCGCCTGAGCTACAGCAACGATCGCGTGCCGCAGAATCTGCTGCAACTGGCGACGGGGTACGAAGCGGCTTACAACGACAATCCCCTGGGGCAGAGCACGGGAGTGCATCCCGACGAAGAACAGAGCGTGGGCATGCAGGCCACGGTACTGCACGAGACGGGGCGATTCAACCTGCATTTGAACTACCAGCCGTACTTCCAGTTTTATCGCGAGAACAGCGGGTACAACCACTTCAATCAGACCCTGGCCGGAGATGGCACGTACAACTTCACGCCCCATGTGGCGCTGCGGGTGCGCGACGACTTCATGGACCAGACCGGCCTTTACGCTCCGCCCAGCGCCGAGCTCTCTCCGACCGGGTTGGGGTCACCGGCCACGCTGAACGCGACGATCTATACGCCGCTCAACAACCAGAGGGCGAACAGCACGCGCGCCGATGTGATGGTGGAGCAGAGCGAGCATCGTACCTTGACCTTGTTTAGCGCCTACGGGACGCGCTCTTTTTCAGAAGGCGTATCCCAACCCTTTGGGACGAACACCGGAAGCGCAGGCGCAGAGTATGCGTGGCGAACCAGCGAACATACCAGCCTGGGCGTGCTGGGCATCTACGACCGCATCAACCTGAGCGGCACGCTGCTGCCGGGGAGCGCGGGGCGCATGCAGAGCGCGTCGCTGACGCCTACTTTGGGATGGAAGCCGCGGCCCACGGTTTCTGTGAGCCTGTTTGCCGGGCCGCAGGCGATCCGCCAGGAGCAGGCGCACACCGCGACCTCAGGCGATACCACGCGGCCGTTCCAGATGGAGTGGACGGCGGGTGGAGGGATTGTGCACGACAGCGAGGGCACGGCGGTGATGCTGTCGGTGGAGCGATCGATCACGGATGGTGGGGGGCTACTCAGTTTTGTGTCGAACCTTGGGGTCACGGGTGGAGTACGCAAGCGGCTGTCCCGCGCATGGGATTTGAGCCTGGAAGGGGGCTATGCCCGCAACCGCTGGATTCCGATCGACAACTCGAGTGCGGAGATCTGGGAATGCAACGGCCGGGTTAGCCTGGTTCACCCCTTGCGCGAGAACATGATTTTGCACATCGATTACCAATATCTCGAACAAACCCCGCAAGGCAGCGTCGGGCTGGGAGCGGAGTTTCACCGCAACCGGATCGCGACGAGCATCTCCTGGAACTGGCGGCCCATTCGTTTGGGTCGCTAGGCCTTGCAAGATTGCACCTGACATTTCCAGCTGTAGTTAAAGCTCACCGGAGCAGGGCGTCCGCGGATGCTGTCGAGCTCCGATGAGCGCTGTACGGAGGTTCCGTGGAAGGCTTGGTCGCGCGCCAACGAGTAAGGACAGAAGACACGGTGCCGGTACGACTCAATGAAGGAGACGTACTGCGTCAGCCACTTTCCGAGAGAGCATTTGAGGCGCAGCTCTGCCATGAGCGGAGGCGGGCGGAGCGATCGGGGCGGCCGATTGCCCTGGTCCTGGTGGAGTACCGTCCGGGCGGCGAGGAAGAAGGGCGCCGCCGGACCAGCCGGCTGCTGATGAACGCGCTGTGCGAATCGGTTCGCATTACGGACATTGTGGGCTGGCAGAAGCGGGATGAGGTCGCCGGAGCCATTCTGACGGAGCTGGGGTCGTGCGAGCATCTGCCGGTACTGCAGCGTATTCAAGCGGCTACGGGGGAGGCTTTGTTTGCTCTGCCCCCGCTGGAGAAGAGCTCATTTCGGGTGAGCGTGCAGTTCTTTCCCGAGGACTGTGTTCCGGAGGCGGACCGGCAGGGGCTGGACATGACGTTCTATCCGGAGTTCACCCAGCAGCGGAATGCCAAGAGCGTGCGCGATGTGATGAAGCGGGCCACCGACATTGCGGGCAGCGGGCTGGCGCTGGTGGTGCTTTGGCCGCTGTTTGCGGTGGTGGCCTCGGCGATTCGCCTGACCTCTCCGGGTCCGGCGCTGTACCGGCAGGAGCGGATGGGGCAGTTTGGGGTGCGCTTCACGATGTACAAGTTTCGCACCATGCATTGCAGCTCGGAATCGAGCACTCACGAGAAGTTTGTGAAGCAATTTATCGGCGGGCAGGTGGAGGCGGGCGAAAACGGGGGCATCTACAAGCTGAGCCGGGATCCGCGCGTGACCCGTCTGGGCCGCTTTCTGCGCAAGACCAGCCTGGATGAGCTGCCCCAGTTTCTCAACGTGCTGAAGGGGCAGATGTCGCTGGTGGGGCCGCGGCCTCCGCTGCGCTACGAGCTGGCTGCCTACGAGCCGTGGCATCGGCGCCGTCTGCTGGAGGCCAAGCCGGGCCTGACCGGACTGTGGCAGGTGACAGGACGCAGCCGTACCCGCTTTGACGAGATGGTGCGCCTGGATCTGCGCTATGCCAAGAAACGCACCTTTCTTTTGGATGTTGTTCTTCTCCTCAAAACAATTCGCGTGATCATCTCTGACGACGGCGCCTGCTGAGCGCTTGGCAAGGTAAACATATGATTCGAGTGGCAGTCATTGGGTACGGATATTGGGGACCACGAATCGTGAAAAACGTTCATGGTTCCGGGGCATTGGATCTGCGCATCATCTGCGATCGGCATCCGGAGGCGCTGCGCCGCGCCCACCAGGAGTATCCCGACGTGCAGCTCAGCACCGATGTGGACGAAGTTCTGACCTCGACGGAGATTGACGCGGTCTTCATCGTGACTCCGGTGTGGACGCATTACGAGTTTGCGTTGAAGGCGCTGGAGAACGGGAAGCATATCTGGGTGGAGAAGCCGTTCACCTCGGATTCCGGCCAGGCCCTGAAGCTGATCGAGCTGGCGGAGCGCAAGGGGCTCACCATCATGGTGGACCACACCTTCCTTTTTACAGGAGCGGTGCGCAAGATTCGCGAGCTGATCGACAACAAGACTCTGGGCAACCTCTACTACTACGATTCCACGCGCGTGAATCTGGGGCTGTTTCAGCACGACATTAATGTGGTGTGGGATTTGGCGCCGCACGATCTGGCCATTCTGGACTACCTGGTGCTGGAGAAGCCGGAGGCAGTGGTGGCTACCGGGCAGAACCATTTGAACTGCCTGGAGGACATGGCCTACATCACGGTGTATTACACCGGCAAGCTGATTGCGCACGTTAACGTCAACTGGCTGTCGCCGGTAAAGGTGCGCACCACCCTGGTGGGTGGAGAGAAGAAGATGCTGGTGTGGAACGATCTGGAGGCCGACGAGAAGCTGCGCGTGTACGACAAGGGCGTGCAGCTGAATGGGCAAGCCAGCGTCTACGATCTGCTGGTCAGCTATCGGTCCGGGGACATGTGGGCACCGAAGGTGGATCCAACCGAGGCGCTCAAGACCGAGGCGGCCTACTTTGCCAGCTGCGTGAACGAGAAGCGGCAGGCGATCAACGATGGAGTGTCGGGCTATCGTGTGGTGCGGCTTTTGGAGGCGGCCAGCGAATCGCTGAAGAACCGGGGCCGGTTGGTGATGCTGTGAGTCATGCGGGAGAGTACCTCTGCATTGCGCCGGATGTGCAGCTAGGCAGGCGGGTCCGGCTGGCGAAGTTCATCAACCTCTACGGGTGCAGCGTCGGCGACGATACGCGCATCGGGGCCTTTGTGGAGGTGCAGAAGAATGCCAGCATCGGAAGCCGCTGCAAGATTTCCAGCCACACCTTCATCTGCGAGGGCGTGACCATCGAGGACGAGGTCTTCATCGGGCACGGGGTCACCTTCATCAACGACAAGATGCCGCGCGCGATAAATGCGGAGGGTCTGCCCAAGGCCGGCGACGATTGGGTCCTGCAGCCCACGGTGGTGCGGCGGGGCACGGCGGTGGGTTCGGGGGCGACCATCCTGGGCAACATCACCATCGGGCAGCATGCCATGGTGGGTGCGGGCAGCGTGGTGACCCACGATGTGCCGGACTACGCGGTGGTGGCGGGAAATCCGGCGCGCATTCTGCGCTATCTGCGTCCCGACGAGTTTCCCCTTCCCGACCGGCTGGAGACGACGCCCGGCGGTCTCACCTCTTCCTAGGTGAAGAGCCCGAGGTCTGCGCCGCCCTGTTTCACAGCGAGACAACATTCCCCATGGCCGATTTCCGACTGGACCGCGAACTGACCGTGCGCTTGATGCAACCGCTTGCCAGGTGGTGCGCCGCGCAGCCTCCGCGCATCCCCATCCTGATGTATCACGGGATCCGGGAGAGTGCCGGGCATCGTCATCCGTACTTCGAGACCAACACCTCGCCCCGGGTCTTTGCGGAGCACCTGATCTATTTGCGCGCCAACGGCTATCGCAGCGTGCCCCTCGCAGCCATTGCCGGGGAAGGCGGGGAGAGCGGGTTGGCGGGGCGGCAGGTTGCGATCACGTTCGATGATGCCTACGAGGACTTTTACTCGACCGCCGTGCCCATCCTGGCCGAGCACGGGTTTACGGCCACGGTGTTCGTGGTGAGCTCGTTCGCGCAGCATCCGGAGCGTGGCCTGAACGGGCAGCGGCACATGGGCTGGCGGCAGATTGAGGAGTGCCGGGCGCTGGGACATCGCATTGGGTCGCACACGGTGACTCATCCCAACCTGTACCGGATCCCGGAGGAGCAGCTGGTGGAGGAGATTATCGAGTCCAAACGGGTGCTGGAGGAGAATACCGGTGCCGGGATCGAGTCGTTCGCTTATCCCTATGCCTTTCCCGAGCATGACCGGGGCTTTGTGGGCTCACTGCGCTGCATCTTGCATGCGGCGGGATACAAGAACGGGGTCTGCACATCGATTGGGAGAGCCCGGCCGCAGATGGACGCGCTGTTCATGCCGCGCATCCCGATCAACACTCACGACGATCTGCGCTTGTTCGCAGCCAAATTGTCCGGAGCCTATGACTGGCTCCATTTCCTTCAGGTTCTTCGCAAGCGCATGAAGCGGCGGAGCTACTTTCCGCAGGTTGCACTTTCGCGCTGAAGAGCCGTTGCTGCCTGGTTCTGCCTATGGATCTCTCTGTCGTAATTGTGAACTGGAACTCCGCCGACTATCTCAAGGTCTGCCTGGCATCGCTCTATGAGTCGGTACAGGCGACGACCTTTGAGGTGATCGTGGTGGATAACGACTCGGGGGACGGCTGCGGGGAGATGCTGCGCCGCGACTACCCGAGCGTGCAGTTTATTGCCGCCCAGCAGAACCTGGGATTTGCCAAGGCCAACAATGTGGGCTACCTGGCCTCGGGCGGCGAGTATCTGCTCTTCCTCAATCCGGATACGAGGGTGCTGGGCCCGGCGATCGACGCGATGGTGGGGTGGATGCGGGAGCATGCCGCGGCGGGAGCGGCGGGAGCGCGTCTGCTGAATGGGGATGGAACGCTGCAGGCGAGCTGTGTGCAGGCCTTTCCGACACTGCTGAACCAGTTCATGGACTCCGAACTGCTGCGCCGCCGGTTCCCGGGCTGGAGGATGTGGGGGTTGTCGGCGCTGTGGGAGCCGCACCGCGGGGCCGTGGAGGTGGATGCCATCTCTGGAGCGTGCTTCCTGGTGCGGCGCGCGGTGTACGAGCGGGTGGGCCGGTTTACGGAAGATTACTTCATGTATTCGGACGACCTGGATTTGAGCTTCAAGATCCGGCAAGCGGGCTACGCGATTGTTTGCCTGACGGACTGCGCGGTGGTTCATTACGGGGGCGGGAGCTCGTCGCGGCGGGATCCCAGCTTTGCCGCCGTGCAGAGCCGGCAGGCCATGTCGCAATTCTTTGCCCGCACCCACGGTGGCTGGTACGCCGCAGCGTACCGGGCGGCGATGGGAGTGTCGGCGGTGCTGCGCCTGCTGGCGGCCTGGGGTGGGCTGGCGGTGGTGAGCTCGAAGGCCAAGCGCGACGGGCTGCGCGATGTGGCGGCTCGCTGGAAGAGTATCTTGCGCTGGTCTCTGGGCATGAGGGTGCAGGCCAGCGAGGCCTCCTGCCCGGCGGCCTGAGGCAGTTGGATGGTTGGAACCGATAAGCGTAGGCCGAGACGAGAGCTCGCGGAGCAAGCTGCCCTGGTATGGTCCTCATCATCATTCTCGATTTGATTGTGATTGCAGCGCTGACCTCGGCGGCGCTGCGGAAGGGCTACGATGAGGCCTTGCCGCTGGCAGCGTGCCTGCTGCTGATCTTTCCCACCGAGACGCGCATTCAGCTTCCCGGGCTCTTCGATCTGACCACGCAGCGCATTATCGTGCTGGCGTTATGTGTGCTCTACCTGGCGGTGGGCAGGCGGGAGGCGCTTCCTGAGGTGAGGCGATCTTTGCCGCTGCGCTATCCGCTGGCCATCCTGATTGTGTGGATGCTGCTTTCCTCGGCACGCTCGGTAGTTCCGGCCATCAGCTTCAAGTCGACGCTCTCGCAGTACTTCGATTTCTGCACCATCTATCTGATCTACGAAAAGCGGGTGCGCAGCCGGGAGCTGATGGAGAAGGTGATGGGCGGCTTCGTGGTGGGGATGGCCATCTGCTCGCTGATTGGTCTGATTGAAATCTACCTGGACTGGCGGGTGGAGTCGCTCTTCCCGGCGGTGGCGGGGCGGTTTTCCGATCTGACCTCGGTGGACAGCCGGGGATCGCGCGTGACCTCCACGTTCGATCACGCCATTCTCTTCGGAGCGGCGCTGTCGCTGGCCATTCCCATGGCTCTTTACCTGATCAGCGTGGTGAAGAGCCGGATGCACAGCCTGCTGCTGTGGACCGCGCTGTTCGCGATGATGCTGTGTATCTACAAGACCAACAGCCGCGGGCCGTGGCTCGCGCTCTCCCTGTCGCTGTTCTTGATCCTGCTGTTTGGCACCGGGAAGCTGCGCAAGATTTTGACCATCATGACCATTGTGGCGGTGCTGGTGCTGGTGGCGCGGCCGGGCATGCGCGACAGCATCAGCAGCCTGTACGGCGCGACGCTGGACCCGGAGTCTCCGCAGGGCGAGTCCTATCAATGGCGCTACGTTCTGTATCACATTGCGACGCGCGAGCTCTCGAAGGATTTCGGTAGAAGCCTGTGGGGATACGGACCGGAGTCGTTCTATTATCTGGGCCTCACCACCGATTTCATGATCGAAGGCGAGATGCATACGGTGAAGGTGGAGAGCTGCGACAGCGCGGTGGTGGAGCTGATGATGGACACCGGCTATGTGGGCTTTTTCCTGGTGGTTGTGCTGCTGGGCACCGGGGTGGTGGTGGGGGTCCGGCGGTACATGGCATCTACCGAGGGGAACGAATCGGCATATTTAGTTCTGGTAGCCAATATTCTCGCGTTCTGCTTTCTCATGACCAATGTGGAGTTGTTTGGGTGGGGACAGCAGTCCTACATGCTGTGGATCGTTTTGGCGCTGACCATGGCGCCGGTGGCGCAGCTTGCGCAGGGAGAGTCACATACCAGCGTGCAGATGGATGAGAGGGAAGCGTGGTATTCGCATTCGGCGAGGGTGGCCAGGGCCAAGCCGGGGGCCATGTTCGAAGCGCACTCGCAGTGGATGGACGATGCGCCGCGGCGACGGCCGTGACGGATGCCGAGCTGATGATCTCTGATCCGTGGGGGCCCGTGGGAGTGAATTCGATGTCGACCAGAGTGGAAGTTCTTCGGAGCATGGAGGAGATCAAGGCGATCCGAGAGCATTGGGTGCGGATGCAGAGACATCCCAATGCGGATTTCGACTACTACTCGCTGATCCTGCAGTCCATTCCATCGGTGGAGGGGCCCTATGTGCTGGTGGTGTGGCGAGAGGGAGAGCCGGTGGCAATCCTGGTGGGGCGAGTGGAGCGCAGCCGCATGAGCATCAAGTTTGGGTATGCGCAGGTGGCGGGGCCGCGGACGCGGTGCCTGGTGTTCATCTACGGCGGGCTTTTGGGAGAGCCCACCCCGATCGACTGCCATCTGCTGATGGCGGAGATCATGAAGGAGCTGCACCGGGGGCGGGCCGATCGCGTGATGTTCAACCATCTGCGCACGGATTCTCCGCTGTATGACGTGATCTTGCATGCTTCGCACGGACAGCGCTCCGATGAGTACACCGTGTCGCAGGTGCACCGGCGGGCGTTTCTGCCGGATGGCGTGGCGGAGTTTCGCAGCCGCTTTTCGCAGAAGATGCGCAGCAATTTGAAGCGCGAGGCCAACCGGCTGGCGAAGCTGTTTCCGGAGACCGTGCGGGTGCAGTGCTACGCGAGCGCCGACGAGATGGATGGGATGCTCAAGGACGTGGAGGCGGTGGCAACGCGCACGTACCAGCGAGGACTGGGGGCGGGGTTTCGCGACACCGCCGATGAGGTTGCGCGGCTGCGTTGCAAGGCGGAGAAGGGGTGGTTGCGGGTGTATGTCCTCTACTTAGCGGACCAGCCCTGCGCGTTCTGGATTGGCACGCTGTATCGAGGGACGCTGCACAGCGACTACATGGGCTACGACCCGGAGTACCGCGAGTATTCGCCCGGCAAGTATCTGCTGGTGAGGGTGCTTGAGGAGTTTTGCGCGCAGGGGGCGGAGAAGCAGGTGCAGGTGGTCGACTTCGGGATCGGGGACGCGGAGTACAAGCGCATCCTGGCCGATGAAGAGTGGACGGATGCTTCGCCCTGCCTGTTCGCTCCCAATCTCAAGGGGGTGGCGCTGAATGCCTTGTCGCTGCCGACCCGTTATCTAGAGCGCGCGGGGCGGGCTCTGTTGAGCCAGCACTGGGAGGCGCGGCTGAAACGCATGTGGCGGAGACGCTTTGCGCACCGCGCCGCAGAACGATCGTCGGAGGCAGTGCCTGCCTCTTCGCGCAGCGCTTCTAATTCGTGAACAAGTTCAACCGATGTGATTGAAACTGCGGTGCTCGCCTGCAGGGCGGTTTGTTGGATGCAGGCAGTGTCCGCTGGAGCCCATTCTTCATGGTGAAACCCTACGCACAACACGCGTCCAGCCGCATCTCCCCGGATCCGGTGCGGCTGATCGACGAGCATTTTCGGATCTTCAACGACTTCGGAGAGCGGGCGCAGCGGGCTCTGGATCGCGAGGATCTGGAGGACTGCGCGGGCTATGTGCAGCTGGCGGCGCAGTATGCATGGTTCCATCCCACCGGTCTATTGGCCAGCCCGGAGCTGGAAGCTCTGCTGGGCAAGATCTCGTTGCGCTTGCCGGATCCGGAGCGGGTGCGGAGCAGGCGGGATGGGATGCAGCGGGTGCTGCATGTGGTCACCGAGGTGTACAACGTAGGCGGCCATACCAAGCTGGTGTGGAGGTGGATTCAGGCGGACACGCGGCGTACCCACTCCCTGGTGCTGACCCGGCAGATGGAGAGCTCGGTGCCCTTCCCGCTGCATGCGGCGGTGACGGGATCGGGCGGGCAGATCCACTATCTGGACCGCTCGCCGGGAGGGATTCTGGCGCGGGCCTGGGCGCTGCGCAAGCTGGCTGCCGAAGTGGATCACGTGATCATCCATGCGCATCCCTGGGACGTGATTCCGCTGATCGCCTTTCTGGAGATGAAGGATCGTCCGGTGATCACGCACATGAACAAGGACGATCATGTGTTCTTTCTGGGCACCAAGAACGCCGACCTGTACGCGCAGATGCGGGAGGCGGGTTCCAGATTGTGCCAGGAGCGGAGAGGGATTCCGGCGTCTCATTGCCGCATGCTGCCCTTGCCCATCGACCGCATCAGCTCCGGACCTTCGCGCGTGGAGGCCAAGAGGCTGCTGGGCATTCCCGAGGACACGGTGGTGCTGTTTTCGGTGGCTTCGGCGTACAAGTACGCCACCCAGAGCCAGCATTTCGCCAATGTGCTGCTGCCGGTGGTGCAGAGTCAGGCAAACGTGCTGTTGCTGGTGATTGGACCCAGCGATCAGGGGCCGTGGGCGGAGGCGCGCGTCCGCTCGGGAGGCCGGGTCAAGGCCCTGGGCAAGTTGAGCAAGGTGGATCTGTACTACCGCGCAGCAGACATCTATCTGGACTCGTTTCCCTTTGCGTCATTGACTTCTTGCCTGGAGGCAGGCAGTTGTGGGGCTCCGGTGGTGAGTTTCTGGTACCACTCTCCTGACGCGGAGACCTTGTGTGCCGAGGAGCCTGCGCTGACGGAGGTGGTGGTGCGGGGGCACACCGTGGACGAGTACCGGGAGCAGATTCTTGGCCTGGTGAGGGATCGCGAGCTGCGGGAACGCCTGGGAAGAATCACGCGGGAACGCATTGAAGCGTGCCACACGGAAGAGGGCTGGAAGACGCATCTGGAGGAGATCTATGCAGCGGCTTCGAGCTCGTCGAGGAGCGATCATGCTCCGGAGGTGCGCCGCCAGATCACGGAGCTGGATCTGGAGCTGACGCGGACGTACACCGCTTCGGGGCTATGCTGCGATGTCCGGCGGGTGATCAGCGATCACGTGGGAATGTTCCCATTCAAAACGCGCGTAGGCCTGTGGGCTAAGGAGTTCAGCTTTGGAGCGAGGTCTTTGCCGACCTGTCTTCTCTCCGACGGCCAGAAGACGCGCTTGCGCCTGTTATGTTCCCAGCTGGGAGCCGACTGATGATTGGTGCGAGGCCAGGTTTGCCCGCTCGCTCAGCAGAGAAGGGGTCACCGATTCCATGAAATTCAACGGTCGAAACGTACAGATCAGCCCCGAAGCCATCGTTGGCAAAAACGTGCGCATTGGGGATAACACGGTCATCTACGCCGGCGTAGAGATCGGCGACGACTCCATCATCTGCAATGACGTGGTGCTGGGTGAGCCTCTGAACGCCTACTATCACGATGAGTCGTATCAGAACCCACGCACGGTGATCGGGCCCAGGGCCTTGATTCGGAGCCGGGCGATTCTGTATGCGGGAAGCACCTTCGGGTCGGACTTTGCGGTCGGGCATCAGAGCGTGATCCGCGAAAACACGACGGTGGGCGATCATTGCTCGGTGGGCACCATGACGGACATCGAAGGCGATGTGCGCATCGGCAACTACTCGCGCCTGCACAGCAACGTTCACATCGCGCAGACCAGCACCATCGGCAACTTTGTGTGGATCTACCCTTTCACGGTGATGACCAACGATCCTTACCCACCCTCGACGGATATTCGCGGCGGGCGCATTGGGGATTACACGCTGGTGGCGGTGCACTCAACGATTCTGCCGGGAGTGGAGGTGGGGGAGAACTGCCTGATTGGCGCAGGGTCGGTGGTCAGCAAGTCGGTGCCGGCGCACTCCCTGGCGATGGGCGATCCGGCGCGGGTGATGATGGATCTTCGCGACTACATTGTGATGGGCAAGGGACGTCCCTATCCCTGGATGAAGCGTTTCGATCGGGGGATGCCGTGGCAGGGGATTGGCTACGAGAAGTGGCTGGAACTTCAGGCGGCGGAAGTGGTTCAAGCATGATTCTCGATCACATTGGGATCGCCGTGCCTTCGCTGCAGCAGGGCATTCACGATTGGGAGAGGATGTTCGGCTATCAGGCGGCTTCGCCGATTGTGGAGAACACGCGCCAGAAGGTGCGGGTGGTGTTTCTCTCCAAGCAGGGATCGCTGCCGGTGAAGTTGATTGAGCCAGCCGCGGAGGACTCGCCCATTGCTCAGTTCGCGCGCAAGGGCGGGGGACTGCATCACCTCTGCTTTCGCTGCGAGTCGCTGGAGAGCGCGATCCCTGCGATCCGGCAGGCCGGAGCGCGGCTGCTGGTCCCTCCGCAGCCCGGCGAGGCATTTTGCGGACACCCGATTGCGTTTTGCCTTGCGCCTGGCAATCTCAACATCGAGCTGATCGACACCGATCAGAAGGCAGCATGGACGGATCAAGTGACCGTCTGCACATCGGAATTGAGTTAACCCCGAAACTGGGCCCTCGTACTGCTCACCAGTTCAAACCTTCCCTCCCCGCATGCGTCTGTTCCTTCTCAACGGAGAACCTATGAGTACCCGCCAACTACGCCTCGTGCTCGTTCGAGCGTCGCTCTTTGCGATCGTCTGCGTGTCACAGATGTTCGCTCAGTCTGCCAGCCTGGTCAGCATCACGGTGACGCCGTCGAGCGCATCGATTGCCTCCGGAAGCACCCAGCAGTACATTGCCACCGGGCTGTTCAGCGACGGAAGCTCGCAGAACGTGACCAGCACGTCGACCTGGACATCGAGCAACGCCGCGGTGGTCAGCATGGGCAGCACGGGGATGGCATTAGGCCTGGCGCCCGGCAATGCGACGATTCGGGCGGCGGTGGGCGCAGTGGCAGGATCCGCATCGGCCGCGGTGAGCAATACCAACCTGGCCACGTGGTGGAGGTTCACCGAGGGATCCGGGGCAACCTCGGCGGACTCGAGCGGCAATGGCACGCCGCTCACGCTGTTCAACGGCATGACCTGGAGTGCGGGACAGATTGGGAACGCGGTTACGGCCAATGGGACCAACCAGTATGCGGCATCCTCAGCGGTGAACCTGAGTGCGACCAAGGCGGTGACCTGGAGCGCATGGGTGAACCGCACCTACGGCAATAGCGCAGCGGTGCTGATTGAGAACAGCAATAACTTCAACGCCTCTACCACTGGATTTGGTTTCTTCCCCGACGACAGCGGCGACTGCGGCTTGCCGAACACCATGATGACGGGGGTGAACGGCAACGTTGGTTACACGCTGAACTGCTATACCCAGCCTACGTCGGGAGTATGGCATCATCTGGCCGCGATTTACGACAAGAGCCAGACCGGGACGAAGGTGATTTCGCTCTACATCGATGGCGTGTTGCAGACGCCGGTGCGGCAGCTGAATACGGCCACCAACACGAATGGTTTCGGCAGCAATCCTGTTTATCTCTTCTCCCGAGGCGGATCGAGCAACTTCGGGGCGGGGAAGATAGACGATGTCCGCATCTACAGTACGGTGTTGACGGCGGCGCAGATTCAGCAGATCTATCAGCAGGGTCTGGGGACGCTGACCTCGATCACGGTGGGTCCCGCTAATGCAACCTTGAATTCAGGGACCACACTGCAGTACGTCGCCACGGGCAGCTATAGCAGCGGGATGACGCTGAACTTGACGGGGTCGGCTACGTGGAGCTCGAGCAATACCAACGCGGCGACCGTCAGCGCTGGCGGGCTGGCCACGGGAGTCGCGGCGGGCAGCACGGTGATCCAAGCGGTTTCAGGGATCGTGGCAGGAAGCACTGGATTGACGGTGCAGACCGGACCCACGCTGGTCTCGATCGCGGTAAGCCCGACGAGTTTCACGCTGCCCGCGGGTGGCACGCAGCAGTTGACGGCCACGGGAACCTACAGCGACGGCAGCAAGCAGAACCTGAGCAGCGCGGTGGCGTGGAGTTCGACCAACAGCGGGGTGGCGACGGTCAGCTCCTCCGGGCTGGTGACGGCGGTCGCCAACGGGAGCAGCACGATCAATGCGGTGCTGAATGGAGCTTCCGCTTCGGCGCAGGCGACGGTCCAGACGATCGCGAATCTGTCTGGCTGGTGGCAGTTCAGCGAGGGATCGGGCACGACCGCAGCCGATTCCTCGGGCAACGGGAACACGGCCACGTTGTTCAATAGCGTGTCGTGGGTGTCGGGGCAGAACGGCAGCGCGATCTCCGCCAACGGGACCAATCAATATGCACAGATTCCGAACGTGAATCTAAGCACCACCAATGCGGTTACCTGGACGGGCTGGGTCAACCGCACGTATGGCAGCGGAGTCGGAGCACTGATTGAGGACAGCTCAAACTTCAACACGTCCTCGACGGGCTTTGGATTCTTTCCCGACGACAGTGCCGATTGCGGCGTAGCCAACACCATGATGACCGGAGTGAACGGCAACGTGGGGTACACGCTGAGCTGCTATGCGCAGCCGACCTCCGGCGTATGGCACCACATCGCCGCGGTGTACGACAAGAGCCAGGCCGGAACCGGTGTGATCTCCTTGTACATCGATGGGGTGTTGCAGACGCCGGTGCGGCAGCTAAATACAAGCACCAACACCAATGGTTTCGGCAGCAATCCTATCTATGTGTTCTCGCGCGGAGGCACCAGCAACTTCGCGGCGGGCAAGTTGGATGATCTGCGGGTGTACAACGCGGCCTTGAGCGCAGCGCAGATTCAGCAGATCTATCAGCAGGGGCTGGGCACCGTGACATCGATTGCGGTGACGCCTGCCAGCGCGACATTGAACAGCGGCTCGGTACTGCAGTACACGGCCATGGCGACGTACAGTGGTGGAACGACACTGAATGTCACCAGCTCCGTGACCTGGAAATCGAGCAATACGGCCGCGGCAACGATCAGCGCGGCCGGTCTGGCGAGCGGCGTGGCGGCGGGATCCACTACGATTCAGGCGGTGCTTGGCTCAGTGACGGGCAGCACTGGTCTGACGGTGCAGGCCGGCCCGTCGCTGGTTTCCATCGCGGTAACGCCATCGAGCTTTACGCTGCCGCCGGGAGGAACCCAGCAGCTGACGGCGACGGGAACTTACAGCGATGGCAGCACGCAGAATCTCACCGGCGCGGTGGGCTGGACGTCGACCAACACGGCCGCGGCCACGGTAAGCGCTTCGGGACTGGTGACCGCGGTGGCCAATGGCAACGCCACGATCAATGCTGCGATGAATTCAATTGCGGGCTCATCGCAAGCCACGGTATTTGCGATTGCCAATCTGGCAGCGTGGTGGCAGTTCAATGATGGCTCGGGCAGCACGGCGGCGGATTCGTCGGGGTATGGAAACACGGCCTCATTGTTCAATGGAATCAGCTGGGTTGCGGGGCAGAGCGGGTCAGCGATCTCGGCCAACGGGACCAACCAGTATGTGTTGACGCCGGCCATCAATCTGAGTGCGACCAAGGCGATGACGTGGACTGCCTGGGTGAATCGGAGCTATGGCAGCGGAGGCGGAGTGCTGCTGGAGAACAGCTCCAACTTCAATGCGTCGACGACGGGTTTTGGGTTCTTCCCGGATGACAGTGCGGACTGCGGGTTGCCGAACACGATGATGACGGGCGTGAACGGCAATGTGGGCTACTCGCTGAATTGCTATGCACAGCCCAGTTCCGGAGTATGGCACCACCTCGCTGCGGTGTACGACAAGAGCCAGGCGGGCACGGCGGTGGTGTCTCTCTACATCGATGGCGTGTTACAGACGCCGGTCCGGCAGCTAAGCACCGCAACCAACACGAACTCTTTCGGAAGCAATTCGTTCTATGTGTTCTCGCGGGGAGGAGGAGGCAACTTCGCGGCCGGCCTGATGGACGATCTGCGTATTTACAACACCGGTCTGACGGCCTCGCAGATTCAGCAAATCTATCAGCAAGGGCTGGGGACGCTGAAAACGATCACGGTGACGCCGGCGAACGCCTCGCTGAATGCGGGAGCGAGCTTGCAGTACAAGGCGACGGGGACCTACAGCAACGGCTCGTCGCTGGATGTGACCGGTTCTGTGACGTGGAGCTCAAGCAACACGGCGGCGGCCACCATCAATGCGGCTGGGCTGGCCTCGGGCGTAGCCGCGGGGAGCACCACCATCAAGGCGGTTTCGGGCTCGATCGCGGGTAGCACTGGCCTGACGGTGCAGACCGGGCCGACGCTGGTGTCGATTGCGATTGCTCCAGCGAGCTTCTCGATCCCCGCGGGCGGAACCCAGCAGCTTGCGGCCACTGGGACGTATAGCGACGGGAGCACACAGAGTGTCACCAGCGCGGTGACCTGGGCGTCGAGCAACACCGCGGTCGCGACGGTGAACGCCGCAGGGCTGGTGACGGCGGTGGCGAGCGGCAGTGCCTCGATCAGCGCCACGATGAACTCGGTGTCGAGTTCCGCGCAGGCCACGGTGATGGCGGTATCGAACCTGGCTGGATGGTGGCAGTTCGATGAAGGCGCGGGAACGACCGCGGCCGACTCCTCTGGAAACGGAAACACGGCCACGCTGGTGAACGGTGTTACCTGGACCACGGGGCAGGTGGGGAGCGCGATTTCAGCAAACGGTTCGAACCAATACGGATCGATACCGGCGGTGAACCTGAGCACCACCAAGGCCGTCACCTGGACGGCATGGGTGAACCGGACGTATGGAAGTGGCGCTGGCGCTCTGCTGGAGAACACGACCAACTTCAATGGCTCGACCACGGGGTTTGGGTTCTTTCCGGATGATGGCTCCGACTGCGGCACCACCGCGGCGATGATGACGGCGGTGCACGGCAACGTGGGTTACACGCAGAGTTGCTATGCGCAGCCCACGTCGGGAGTGTGGCACCACATCGCGGTGGTCTACGACAAGAGCCAGGCGGGCACTAACGTGATCTCGCTCTACATTGATGGAGTTCTGCAGACTCCGCTGAGCCGACCCAGCACGGCATCGAACACCAATGCCTTCGGCGCCAACCCCACGTATCTGTTCTCGCGGGGAGGGACCAGTAACTTCGCAGCGGGGAAGATGGACGACCTGCGCATCTATAGTGCGGCGCTGAGCGCTGCGCAGATCGAGGCGATCTACACCCAGGGGCTGGGTTCGCTGATCAACCTCACGGTGTCTCCGGCCAATGCCACGATCGGGCCGGGCGCCACGCAGCAGTACACGGCGACGGGTACTTACAGCAATGGGCCGGCGCAGAACTTGTCGAACCTGGTGACCTGGAGCTCGACCAATACCGGTGTGGCGACCATTAGCAGCACCGGTCTGGCATCGGCTCTGACGGTGGGCACGACTTCCATCCAAGCCGTGTATGGGTCGGTGAGTGGCAGCACGGGGTTGACGGTCGCATCCACTGGCCCGGCGCTGCAATCGATCACGGTGACTCCGGCAAACTTTGCGGTTCCGCCGGGTGGCACGCTGCAATTAACGGCAACGGGAAATTACAGTGACGGGAGCACGCAGAATCTTACCGACTCGGTGACGTGGAGCTCGAGCAACAACTCGGTAGCGACCATCAGCGCTGCGGGGCTGGCCAACGGGATTACGGTTGGAAGCGCGACCATGCAGGCCAAGTATGCGACGGTCACCGGGCAGACCACGATGTCGGTGGTTCCGGCAACCGGGCAGTTCATTCAGTGGTCGAGTGGCGACAGCGGGTCGACGCTGACATCGACCACGCGTCAGGATCACAATGCCACGACCGGCAATCTGATTATTGTGTTCTCGCATTGGGATAACCAGTCGGCCACGGCGACGGTGCAAGACCAGCTGGGCAACACCTATGTCCCGATCTTCCCGCCCACCAACGTGGGTACTGCCGACCGATTCCAGGTGTGGTATGCGAAGAACATCGTGGGTGGGGCGCAGCTGCTGGTGACGGTCACCTACTCGGCCAAGTCGAACTCGATTTCGACGGTGGACGCGATGGAGTATGCCGGCTTGAACACCACGGCTCCGCTGGATGTGTTCACCTCGGCCACCGGCAGCGGTACGGTGCAGAGCAGTGGCAATCTGCCCATGACGACCTCGCCCAACGAGACGATTATCGGGTTGTTCGGCTACGGTACGGCTGCGACGCCTTACACGTCGGGTCCGGGGTTTGCGTTCAGAAACTACGACGCGACCACATTGCTGGAAGACATGCCGGTGGCTTCAACGGGTGTATACAGCGCTACCGCGAGTTCGAACGCGCCCACCAACTGGGCGGCGTTCGCGATTGGCTTTGTGAACACCCTGCCGGTGCCGCCGGGGCTGACGGTGAGCCCGTCGACGGTGACGGCAGGAAGCACCGCGACAGGCACGGTGATTCTGGGATCGCCTGCGCCCAGTGGCGGAGCGGTGGTGGCGTTATCGACGAGCCAACCCTCGGTGGCGTCAGTGCCGGCCAGCGTGACGATCGCCGCAGGGCAGACGGTGGGCACATTCCCGATTACCACGGGCGCGGTGACGTTCACGACCAACGTGACCATCTATGCCACCTACGGAAGCACCGAGTCGGCACCGCTTGCGGTCACTCCAGTGACGATGGCGCAGCTGGCCAGCGACAACTTCAGCCGAGCCAATGCCACAACGCTGGGCTCGAACTGGACACCGCTGGTGGGCGCCGGGTCCAACGTTCCTCTGGCGATTGTTGGCGGGCAGGTTCAGGATTCGGTGGCCAGTTCCATCGGCAAGGAGATGTTCTACGGAGGCATCAACTGGACGCCCGACCAGTACAGCCAGGTGCAGATTGTGGCTGCGGGAGGAGGCGGGAACGAAGGGCCCGCGGTACGCATGACGTCCAATGACACGCACTATGCGTGCGTGGTCTATAGCCTCGGGTCCGGGAACGCTGCGGCGGCCATCATTCTGGACGTGGTGTCGTCGTATACCACCCTGGCCAGCACGAGCACGGCCACCATCCGCGCGGGAGACCAGGTGCGCTGCACCGTGCAGGGCACCACGCTGACCATGACGGACGTGACCACGTCGAGCACGTTGTTGACCGCCAATGATGGCACCATTCCCAGCGGGTATCCGGGACTGATCAGTGCGGCGGGCGGGTCAGCGGCCAGCTACGTCATGGCGAACTGGAGTGGAGGGGCCAATGCGGCATCGCTGGCGCTGACGCAGTTTGCCAGTGACAACTTCAATCGCGCCAATGCTCTGAACCTGGGATCCAGCTGGGTGAACGGGCCGGGGCATGGGCCCATCCAGATCGTCAACAACGACATCGAGCCTTATCCGGCGGGCGGGGCGCAACCCTCAAAGGAGCACTTCATCGCGTATGGTCTGTTCCCCAACGATCAGTGGTCGCAGCTGCAGGTGCTGGCGACCAGCAGTATTGGGGACATCGCGGCGGAGCTGCGCGCCTCTGGCACGGCGGACAACATGTATGTCTGCGATGTCAATCTGACCGGTGGTCCGGGAAGCGCGGAGACCCGGATTGTGAAGGTGGTGAACGGCACCATCAACACCCTGGTGGTGGATCAGCAGTGGTCGTCAGTGAACCTGGGCGACTATATCCGCGGTCAGGTTCAGGGATCGTTGATCAGCTTGATCGACCAGACCACGGGAACGCTGTTGCTGTCTGCCTTCGATACCAGTTTCACGTCTGGTTTCCCGGGCATCTCGATGCAGGCGATCTCCGGCAACGCCTCTGACCAGATCGCCGGGAACTGGTCGGGAGGCGGCTTCCAGTAGGGCCCTCGGCAGGCCGTCGGTTCTTCTCACCAACGTTGAGAAGAGCCGAGGCCGCCTGGCAGTCGGGATCACACAGAACAAAAACATTTGGAGGACGTAATGATGGTAACGGCCACGGAGGCTGCGGTTCATCTGCCGTCTCATGTAGAAGCAGGGGCCCCTGTGTCGTTTCTCGATCTGGGAGCTGCTTACCTCGAGCTTCATGAAGAGATCGATGCGGCGGTGTCGGACGTACTCGAGAGCGGCGGGTACATTCTGGGCAAGACGGTTGAGGCATTTGAGAACGAGTTTGCGCAGTACATCGGCGCAGGCCATGCGGTGGGCGTGAGCAGCGGGTTGGAGGCTCTGCATCTGGGGCTGCTCGCGCTGGGCGTTCAAGCCGGAGATGAGGTGCTGGTTCCCGGCAATACCTTCATTGCCACGTGGCTGGCGGTGAGCCAGGCTGGCGCAAAGCCGGTGCCGGTGGAACCTGATCTGCAGACCTACAACATGGATCCGGAGCGGATTGAAGCGGCCATCACGGACCGCACCAAGGGCATTATCGCCGTGCACCTTTATGGTTTGCCGGCGGAGATGGAGCGCATTCGCGAGATTGCCAACCGACGCGGACTGTGGGTGATGGAAGATGCAGCTCAGGCGCACGGGGCGCGGTACAAGGGCGAGCGCGTGGGCGCTATGAGCGACGTGGCATGCTGGAGCTTCTATCCCGGCAAGAACCTGGGTGCCTGCGGCGATGGCGGCGCGATCACGACCCATCGCGACGAGATTGCCGACCGCATTCGCGTGCTGCGCAACTACGGATCACGGGTGAAGTACTACAACGAGGTCAAGGGCTTCAACTCCCGGCTGGACGCGCTGCAGGCGGCCATTCTGCGGGTGAAGCTGCGCAGGCTAGACGAGTGGAACGAACGGCGCAGACGCGTGGCCGCGTACTATGCGGAGCATCTCAAGGACACAGCCCTGGTGCTGCCGCAGGTTCCCAGCACGTGTGAGCCGGTCTATCACCTTTACGTGGTGCGCACCCCGCAGCGGGATGCGCTGCAGGAGCACCTGCGCTCTCGCGGCATCACCACGCTGATTCACTATCCTGTGGCACCGCATCGGCAAGCAGCCTACCGGGAGATGGGGCTGGAGGAGGGGAGTCTTCCCCTCTCGGAGCAGATTCACCGCGAAGTGCTGAGCCTGCCGATGGGACCTCACCTCAGGATGGAAGATGCGGCGCGGGTGGTGAGTGCTGTTCGCGAATTCGCGCTATGAAATCCATCTTCCGCGCCACGGCTTTGCTGAGCGGCAGCTCCGCGGCCAGCATCTTGCTGAGTCTTATCTCGACGAAGGTGCTGGCCACGGTGCTGCACCCCGCAGGGTATGGATACTATGGGCTGCTGCAGAGTTTTGTGGCGGTGGGCAGCCTGGTGATGGGGATGGGGCTGGCCACCGGGCTGGTGCGCCTGGGCGCGGCGTCTGCCGCCAACCACGACCAGGCCGAGATGGCCAACCTGCGGGCGGGGGCGTGGATCCTGTGTGGCGCGCTGGCCGTAGTGGCGCTGCCCGTGCTGGCGCTCTTTCGCGAACCACTCAGCCACTGGGCGCTGGGCGGTGCGGAACATCAGAAGGCAATCCTGCTGATGGGCCTGGCGCTGTGCTTCACGGCGGGCATGAACGTGCAGAACGGGCTGCTCAACGCGTGGCACAAGGTGGAGGCGCTGGCCGCGTATGGAGTGGCCAACACCGCGCTGAATGGAGCCGTGAGCGTGGTGGCCGTCTGCATCTGGCATGCGGATGGGATTGTTCCCGCGGTGCTGGGCGGGGCGGTGGCGAGCTGGGCGGCATCGCGGTACTTCCTGTGGCGGAATCTTCCACCGCTGGCGCATCACGTGTCCTTCCACGATGCGCTACGATGCGCGCGGGCGTTGCTGGTGTTTGGTCTGCCGTTCACGGCCAGCTCGGCTGTGGGTACGGGGGTGCAGCTGGGATTGCCGATGCTGGTGTTGCACCTGGTGAGTACGGAAGGCGTGGCCTACTACAAGGCAGCCGCGGCCATCTCGGTGGGCTATCTGGGGTTTCTGGTTACGGCGATGAGCCAGGACTATTATCCGCGGCTCTCGGCGGTGCGCAACCAGCCGCTGGCCATGGCTGCGCTGATCCGAGAGCAGTATCGGCTGGTGATGCTGCTGGCTGCGCCGATGATCTTGCTGACCTTGGCGCTGGTTCCGTATCTTGTGCCGATCGTCTATTCTCCGCGGTTCGTGCCGACGGTGGAGATTCTGGAGTGGCAGTTGATCGGCGATATCTTCAAGTTCTCCAGCTGGACGATGTCGTTTGCGATCCTGGCCCGCTGTACTCCGATGACCTACTTCGTCACGGAGACGATTGGGGGATTGGCGACGCTGGCCGGCACTTGGGTGGGCGTGCGCATGTTTGGTTTGGCGGGACTCGGGATCGGGTTCCTAGCGACGTACGTGTTCTATTACGTACTGGTGCGCACGGTTCTCTTGAGGGATGTGCCGGCGCGCGAGACGGCAGAGAATTTCCGTCTGCTGCTGCTGGCGATCGGAGCTGCACTGGTCATCCGCATCTTGCCGGCAACTCCGCTGGCCAACGCGAGGACCATGGTGGCATTGGGGCTGGCGATCCTGTTTGGACTTTACAGCGGGCGCAAGCTGTGGGCGTCTTATTTGAGCGAACGCCTGCTGCGGCGTAAGGCATTGGTCACGAGTTAAGCAAGAGTACACGTTATGGCGATTATCTCAACCGTGCTCAAAGCGGATGTGCAGATCAGGCAGAAGGCGGCGGCGTGGTCTCTGGTGGTTGCAGCCAATAATGAGCAGGTTCTGCGCAATACTCTGCTGGCCTCTCCGGGGATCGATGGGCGCTGCCAAGTGATCGTGGAGAGAGATGCCTCCTGTGCGGGGCGGGCCTACAACCGCGGCTTGGATAATGCGAAGTCGGACATTGTGGTCTTCGCGCATCAGGATGTGTTCCTGCCCGCGAACTGGTTTGCGCAGCTGCAAATGTCAATCGATGCCCTGAAGAAAGCCAGGATTGAGTGGGGGGTGCTGGGGGTGTTCGGGGCGACGGAAGAGGCTCAGCCAGCGCTGCGCGGCTTCTGCTATTCGACCGGGCTACAGAGAGTGCTGGGCGAGCCGTTCACGGCGCCTATTCCCGCCCAGAGTCTGGATGAGCTGGTGCTGGTGGTGCGGCGTTCGTCTGGCCTGAGGTTCGACGACCATCTCCCCGGGTTCCATCTGTATGGCACGGATATCTGCCTGAGGTCACGAGCCGCGGGGCTGAAGAGCTTCATTGTGCCGGCATTCTGCATCCACAACTCGAACGGGATCGTGCGCCTGCCACGTGAATTCTGGGACGCGTACCTCTATCTACGCCGCCGGTGGCGCAACCAGCTGCCGATCGTTACGTGCTGCACGAAGATTACCAAGTTGGCGGTTCCCATGCTTACGCGTAGGGCGCACGAGTGGAAGGAGCGGGTCAGGCCGCGCAAGGTGGGGCGGCGGCAGAGTGACGTGGCCGAGCTCTACCAGCGGCTCTGCAGGGAGGACGCTCGAATTGCTGCGCCGCCGCAGGTGCATCCACCGCGCGTGAAGATTGGGCTGATGGGAGCGACGCTGGAGACACCGAATCTGGGAGTCAGCGTTTTGGCGACGGGAGCGGTCACATGCGTGACGAGTGCCTTTCCGGAGGCCGATGTGTTCTTCCTCGATTATGCGCGGGAGAGCAGGACGCAGTCGATTTTGGCGGGATCCGGTAGGGTGGATGTGCGGCTGGTAAACATGCGCTTCTCCAAGCGCTTTTGGCTGCGCAACAACATCGTTATGCTGCTGGCCGCAGCGCTCCTGTTTCGCTTGATCCCAGCGCGCCGAGTGCGGTCCGCTTGTTTGAAGCGCAATCCGTGGCTGGCTGAGATTTGCTCGGCGGAGATGTATGGCGCGGTGGCAGGGGGAGACAGCTTCAGCGATCTGTATGGCGCGGGACGGTTTCTGTATGTGGCACTGCCGCAGATTCTGGTTCTGCTGCTGGGAAAACGTCTGGTGCTGCTTCCGCAGACCTATGGTCCGTTTCGCCGCGGCTGGACGCGCGCTATTGCCCGGCAGATCGTGAACCGTGCGGAGCAGGCGTGGTGCCGGGATCACGAGAGCCTGGCTGCGCTTGCATCGACGAAGAGCGAAGAAGGCGTTGATCGATTCCGCTTCGATGTGGGGTTCGGGATCGAGTCTCAACGTCCGGCGCAGATCGTGAGCGATGGACTGCAGGTGCCGGAGACGCGCGACGGAAATCTGATTGGAGTCAATGTCAGCGGTCTGCTCTTTCGTTCGAGCGGTCTGGGCAAGAACGAGTTTCAGATGAAGACCGATTACGCCGATCTGGTTCGCGCCTGCGTGGAGGCGATGCTGAGCCGGGCAGAGACGAAGGTGCTGCTGGTGCCGCATGTGTACGGCGCAGGCGCCGATTCTGAGAGCGACGAGATTGCCTGTCAGGCGGTGTACGAGGAATTCAAAGAACGGTATGCGAACCGGCTGGGCATTCTGCGCGGCACCTATGGGCCGAATGAGGTGCGCTACGTGATTGGCCGCTGCGGATTCTTTGTGGGATCGCGCATGCATGCCTGTATCGCGGCGGTTTCGCAATGCATTCCAGCGGTGTCGATCGCCTACAGCGACAAGTTTCTCGGCGTGATGCGCACGGTGGGCGTTGCGGAGCTGGTTGCCGATCCGCGCAAGTGCTCGCAGGAAGAGATTCTCGGGGTGGTGGAGCGTTCCTTTCTTCGCCGCGCTGCGATCGAGCAGAAGCTGCAGGCAACGATGCCCCGCATTCGCCAATCGGTACGGGATCTGCTTCGGGCGCCGATGAGAGCGGGCGATCGGCACGCCGTCTGAAGCGATCAATCAATGTTGGCAGCACTCAACCATTCAGGATGAATTGCTTAATGCGATCGAACTACATTGTGATTACCCCGGCGAAGGACGAGCGGCAACATATTGAGCGGACCATCGCCTCGATGCTGAACCAGTCTGTTCGGCCGCGCCAGTGGATCATTGTGGATGATGGTTCGCAGGACGGCACCAGCGAGATCATCGAGCGTGCGGCGAAGAGCTGCGACTGGATCACCGCGGTGATGATCCGCCGCGACGCGGAGCGGCTGCCTGGCTCCGCAGAGATCCGCGCCTTCTACGTGGGATACGAGCATATCCAGTCTCCTGATGAGTGGGATTTTGTGGTGAAGCTGGATGCGGACCTGGAGCTGCCGAACGACTACTTCAAGCGCATGCTGGCGGAGTTTTCCCGGAATCCGCAGCTAGGCATTGCTTCGGGCGTTTACCTGGAAGAGCAGCAAGGCAATTGGAGCGCGATCAAGATGCCGGCCTATCATGCGGCGGGAGCTTCCAAGATTGTTCGTCGCCCGTGCTTCCTGGATATTGGAGGCTTTCCGCGGTCGCCGGGTTGGGACACGGCGGATGAGATCAAGGCGCAGGCACGGGGCTGGCAGACGGCTCATTTCCCCGAGATCGAGTTCAAGCATCTGCGTCCGGAGGGGTCAGCGATTGGCTTGTTGCGGACGGCCCGCACCCACGGTGAGATGTACTACGCCTGCGGAGGCGGAACGGTCTTTCTTATCGCCAAGGCGCTGCGCAAAGCCATTGCGGGGAAGCCTCCGCTGGCAGCGGCCGTAGCGCTGGTCTATGGATACTTACGAGCAGCATGGCAACGGCAGCAGCGCTTAGTGGATGCGCGCGAGGCCAATGCCTATCGCAAGCTGCTCAATCGTCAACTGACAGGTCAACTGGGGCGGTTCATGCCGTTTCTGAGGGTCAACTAAATGTGCGGCATTTGTGGCGTGTTCGATCGATCGGGCAGGCCGGTGGATCCTGAGCTGGTGCGCCGGATGAGCTGGTCCCTGCGCCATCGCGGGCCGGACGGAGACGGGCATTTTATCTCCGGACCGATCGGGCTGGGCCACCGGCGATTGAGCATCATCGATCTGGCGGGAGGCTCGCAGCCCATCTCGAACGAAGACGATTCACTGCAGATCATCTTCAACGGAGAGATCTATAACTACATAGAACTGCGGGATGAACTGAAGGCCAAGGGTCATGTATTCAAGACGCAGTCCGACACAGAGGTGATTCTCCACGGATACGAGGAGTGGGGCCGAGGGTGCGTACGGCGATTCAATGGGATCTTTGCCTTCGCCATTTGGAACAGCCGCGAGCATGAGCTGTTCATGGGCCGGGATCATCTCGGCGTCAAACCTCTGTATTACGCCGTGCTCGGGGAGCGCATCCTGTTCGCTTCCGAGATTAAAGCTCTGCTGCAGGACCCGGCGTGTCCGCGCCAGGTGGACATTCATGGATTGAGCCAGCTTTTCACGTTGCGCTACGTGCCTTCTCCCCACACGCTGTTTCGCGGGATCAGCAAGCTTCCGCCGGCGCACACGTTGTTTGCGACAAAGCGGAGCGTGCAGATTGAGCGCTACTGGGATCGCACGCCGGAGGTCAGGGAAGATTTAGAGGAGGAGAGCCTTATTGCGTCCTATCGCGAGCTGATTGAGGACGCGGTGCGGCTGCAGATGCGCAGTGATGTTCCGGTAGGGCTGTTTCTTAGTTCTGGAATCGATTCTGGGACATTGTTGGCACTGATGAGCCAGAGAGCGTCGGGTCCGGTGCACACGTTCACCATTGGGTTTGAAGACGGAGACCGCTCCAACGAGACGGCGGACGCCCGGGAGCTGGCACATCGCTTCGGTGCCGATCACGACGAGTTGATCGTCAGCGCCAAGGATTATCTGGAGTACTATGACCGCTATTTGTGGGACCTGGAGGAGCCGGTAGGCAACGAGTCGGCTGCCGCTTTCCACTTTGTGAGTTGGATTGCCAGCCGCAAGGTGAAGGTAGCGCTCACTGGGCAAGGTGCGGATGAGCCATGGGCGGGCTATCCTCGCTACTTGGGAGCCAAGTACTCGCAGGTGTATAGCAAGCTGCCGCGGCTTATGACGGAGCAGGTGTTCCGGCCAATCATTACCCGACTCGCGGTGAATGAGCGGCTGCGGCGCGGAGTGGTCTCGCTGAGCGAGCCCGATGTGCTGACCCGCCTGGTAAAGATTTACTCGTTCTATAGCGCAGATATGAAGTCGCAGCTCTTTCAGCCCTGGGTTCTGGAGCAGGTGTCGGCCAATGGTGACGAGGCCAAGCAGGCATTGCGGTGGCTGCAGCGGGATGTCTCCCGCTTCGACCCCGTGACGCAGATGCTGTACATCGACACGCGAGCCAATCTGCCCGACGACCTGCTGATGGTGGGCGACAAGACGGCCATGGCGAACTCGCTGGAGGCCCGGGTACCGTTTCTCGACTACCGCATTGTGGAGTTCGCGGAGAGCTTGCCGACGCGCTTCAAGCTGCGCGGAACCACGGGAAAGTATTTGCACAAGAAGGCGGTGGAGAAGTGGCTGCCGCGTGAGGTGGTGTACCGCAAGAAGAAGGGGTTCGCGAACCCGGTTGACCAGTGGCTGCGCACCCGGATGCGGGAGTTTGTGCGCGAGTGTTTGCTGAGCCACGATGCCGGCGTGCTGCAGTACTTTGAGCGGAGCTATATCGAGCGGCTGGTGGCGGAGCATGAATCGGGGCTTCGCAACTATCTGCGCCATATTTATCTGCTGATCTCGTTCGAGATGTGGCATCGCCGCTTTATCGCGGCCAAGCCGTAAGCTGCAAGACTGCTGAGTTCCCTACCAGATCCTACACACTACAGCCGAGGAAGCGACAGGACCATCGCAATGAGAGTTTGCATGCTGGCGTACACCTTCTATGAAGGCGACAATCGCGTGATGCGTTACGCAGAGGCACTGGCGGAGCGCGGAGACGAGGTTGAGGTCATCGCTCTTCGCAAGCCGGGGCAAAGCAAGGAGGAGGTTCTCCACGGGGTCAAGGTGCTGCGCATTCAGGAACGAATCAAGAATGAGCGGAGCCAGCTGACCTACTTCTTGCGCATTGTTGCTTTTCTGCTGCGGGCGATGGTGGTGCTGAGTGTTCGTCATCTGAGGGCGCCGTACCGGGTTGTGCATGTGCACTCCATTCCCGATTTTCTGGTGTTTGCGGCGTGGTTGCCGAAGGTGCTGCGGGCGGGCGTCATTCTGGATATCCACGACCTGAGTCCGGAGCTGTACACGATCAAGTTTGGCGAGGCGGGAAGGCCGCTGGTGTTTCGGATTCTTTGCTGGGTGGAGCGCTTGTCTGCGAGCTTTGCGGACCATGTGATCGTTCCAAACCATCTGTGGCGGGCGAGGCTGATCGCGCGATCGGTCTCTGACGGGCGCTGTTCGGTGTTCATGAACCTGCCCGATCCCGCCATCTTTCAGCGCCGGGGACGCAGCCAGAGCGCGGATGGCAGAGTGGTGCTGCTGTACCCCGGTTCGCTGCAATGGCACCAGGGGCTGGACATTGCCATTCGCGCCATGGAGCGGATCCAGGCCACGAAGCGCCGGGTGGAATTGCATATTTATGGGGAGGGGCAAGCCAAGCCGTCGCTGTTGCAGCTGGTGGAGGAACGCGGGCTGCAAGAGTGCGTATTCTTCCATCCTGCGTTGCCGCTGCGCGAGATCGTGCGGGTGATGGAAGATGCCGATCTCGGCATTGTTCCCAAGCGCAACGACTCCTTTGGGAATGAGGCGTTCAGCACGAAGGTGTTGGAGTTCATGGCGCTGGGCGTGCCGGTGGTAGTGGCCGACACGATGGTGGACCGGCACTACTTCAGCGAGGACGTGGTTAGCTTCTTCCGGGCAGGGTCGGATGAAGATATGGCTCGCGTGCTGGGGGCGCTGATCGGCAGTCCGGAGCGCCGGGCCCGGCAACAGAGGGCCGCGCAGCAGCTGGTGGACGCGTCGTTTAACTGGCGGCTGAAGAAGCTGGAGTATCTGGCGCTGGCAGACCGCCTGGGAGCGGAACGGGTGAGGCGTTCGGCAGATACGGCGGTGGCGGAGAAGAGAGCCGTGGAGATCAACCGATGATCGCCAAGCGCGTGCTCGGTCGGACGGGGCTGGCGGTCAGCCAACTGGGATTCGGTGCCTGGGGCATCGGGAAGACCTCTTGGATCGGAGCGCAGGATCAAGAGTCGGTGGCCGCTCTGGTGGCGGCGCGCGATGCTGGGATCACCTTCTTTGACACAGCGCTGGTGTATGGACGAGGACACAGCGAGCGGCTGATCGCGCAGACGCTGGGAAGAGCCGCGGAGGTGGTGATTGCCAGCAAGGCTCCGCCCAAGAACATGCGCTGGCCCGCGCCGCCCCACACGCCGCTGCGAGAGGCTTATCCGAGGGATCATGTGTTGGAGTCGCTGCATGCGACACTGCGTAACCTGGGTCGCGACGAGATCGACCTGTACCAGTTTCACGTGTGGTCGGATGACTGGGCGAACGAGGAAGAGTGGCAGGAGACGGTCGCCGAAATTCGGAACTCCGGTAAGGTTCGCTTTGTCGGGATCTCAATCAACGATCATCAGCCGGAGAATGTGGTGGAGGCGCTACGGACCGGGATTATCGATACGGTCCAGGTGATTTACAACATCTTCGATCAGTCTCCGGAGGACGTGCTGCTGCCGTATTGCGCGCAGCACAACATCGGAGTGATTGCGCGAGTGCCGTTTGATGAAGGCGGACTGACGGGAGCTGTGCAGCCGGATTCGAGCTTTCCGGAGGGAGATTTCCGCAATCGATACTTCAGCGGAGAGCGCAAGGCGCAGCTGTGGCGGCATCTGCAGGAGATCTTGGCGGACACGGGGGTTGCGATCAACGAGCTGCCGGACCTGGCGCTGCGCTTCTGCATCTCTGCTCCGGAGATTGCCACGGCGATTCCCGGAATGCGCTCGGCGCGGCACGTGCAAAGAAACGCGGCGTCGATGGCACGCGGCCCTCTCTCGCCGGAGCTGCGCAGGATACTTTGCCGGCACCGCTGGATCAGAAACTTCTATGCTCCAGAGCCGGTGAAGGCGCCGTCGAAGCTGGGGCGGCTCAAGTCTTTGTTGCGGGGAGACGAGCGGCCCTTGGCTCGCCCGTAACTGCGGTGTCTTTAAAGAAGTTGTTCTCTGAACGTACTTACCTGTATGTGCGGAATCTGCGGCATCTACAACAGGAATCATGAGGCGGTCGATCGGGATGTATTGGTCGACATGCTGGGAATGATTCGGCATCGCGGTCCAGATGCTTCTGGACTGTACGTGGACCGCTGCCTGGGGCTGGCCCATGCGCGTTTGAGCATCATCGATCTGAGCGGCGGACGTCAGCCGATGGAGAACGCCGATGGATCGATAGCAATCACGTTCAATGGCGAGATCTTCAACTACATTGAGCTGCGCGAGGAGCTACTTCGCAAAGGACGCCGGTTTGCAACCACCTCCGATACCGAGGTGCTTTTGCAGCTTTACGAGGAGGAGGGAGAGTCCTGCGTAGAGAGGCTGAACGGGCAGTGGGCGTTCGCGGTGTGGGATAGCAGGAAGCGCAAGCTGTTTTTGTCGCGAGACCGGATGGGCGTGCGCCCGCTGTTTTACTGCGAGACGGAGGGGGCGTTCCTGTTTGGCTCCGAGATCAAAGCCATCCTGGCACACCCGAGCGCACCCCGCGAGATGGATCCGGTGGGGATGCAGCAGGTGTTTACCTTCTGGCATACGGTTCCGCCCAGGACGCAGTTTGCGGGCATCTGCGAGCTTCCTCCTGGGCATTCGCTGACTTTGCAGGATGGCAGGGTCACGGTTCGTCGCTGGTGGCAGATGGATCTTTCTCCGGATCTGGCGGCGCACGAGTCAAGGAATGACGGCGAGCTGGTCGAGCAGTTGGGAAGCCTGCTGATCGACGCCACGCGGCTTCGTTTGCGCGCAGATGTGCCGGTGGGGGCGTATCTCAGCGGGGGCCTGGATTCCTCGCTGATCACGGCACTCATCCGGCGCTTCAGCAATGCTCCGCTGGAGACGTTCTCGGTCACGTTCGATGACGTAGAGTTCGACGAGAGCCCCTACCAGCAGGAGGTGGTGCGGCATCTTGGCACGACCCATCACTCGGTGCGCTGCAGTCACCACGATATCGGCGAGGCGTTTCCGGATGTGGTATGGCATGCAGAGAAGTCGCTGTTACGCACGGCGCCGGTGCCCATGTTTCTGCTTTCGGGGCTGGTGCGGCAGAGCGGCTTCAAGGTCGTGCTGACGGGCGAGGGCTCGGATGAGGTTCTAGGCGGCTATGACATCTTCAAAGAGACGAAGATACGGAACTTCTGGGCGGCGCAGCCCGATTCGGTAGCCAGGCCACTGTTGCTGCGCAAGCTTTATCCTTACATGCCGCAGATGCAGAGCCAGTCTCCGGCGTATCTGCGGACGTTCTTCCGGGTAAGGCCGGAGGATACGCGCAGCCCGTTCTTCTCGCACTTGCCGCGGTGGGAGATGACGCGGCGACTGGAGCTGCTGTTCTCGGCGGAGTTCGCGTCGCAGATGCGTTCCGATTTGCCGTGGGAGGACTTGCGGCCGACGCTGCCGCCTTCCTTTGCCCAATGGGATGCATTTCGCCGAGCCCAGTATCTGGAGTCGGCCTATCTCCTGCCCGGATACATACTCTCGTCCCAAGGGGACCGGCCGGCGATGGCGCATGCGGTGGAGGGCCGCTTCCCGTTTTTGGATTACCGGGTGGTGGAGTTCGCGGCGAGTTTGCCGCCGCGGCTGAAGATGCGCGGGTTGGATGAGAAGCACGTGCTCAAGCGGTTTGCGGCGGAGCTTTTGCCGGCCAGCATCCTGCGGCGTCCCAAGCAGCCCTATCGCGCGCCGGAGGTCAAAAGTTTTATCGATGCGGAGAAGGGCGCCTTTCGTTTTGACTATGTGGAAGATCTTCTTTCCTCTTCCACGATTTGCAAGTACGGCATATTTCACCACGGGGCGGTGCAAACGCTCGTGGACCGGCTCAAGCGGCCGCGCGCGGTTCCAACGCTGCGCGACTGCATGGCGATCACGGGGGTCATCTCAACGCAACTGCTCATTCACCAATTCGTACAAAATGTCCCATTGCGGAGGAACCATGGAAGAGATACGTCTGAAGCTACGTTCGTTCATTACCGATAACTTCCTTTTCGGCCGGGCAGAAGAACGGCTATCGGACGACGATTCGCTCATCGAAAAGGGGATTATCGACTCTACCGGTGTGTTGCAATTAGTTGCCTTTTTGGAGCAGGAGTGCGGTGTTCACGTCGAAGATGACGAGATCATTCCCGACAATCTCGATTCGTTGAGCAAGCTGACGGCCTACACCTGCCGGAAGCTGAACTTGCCGGAACGAGGGGCCCACGCCAAGCACGAGTTGAGGGCTGCACCTGCGGTGATCGCGGTGTCCACGGCAGGCGCTCTCTGAGGGGCTGAACTTTTTCTACCCACCTTACGGGGAAAAGAGAAGCGCTATGGATTCAGCAGCGAATGTTGCCGAGTTCCTGCTCCAAGGCAAGCCGGCAGACCGGGTGGCCATCCGTGTTCCCCAAGCGGATTTCACCTATGGCGACTTGCAGAGAGCTTCAGAGGAGTTGGCGCGCCGGTTGGAACGCGCTGGCATTCTCAAGGGCGAGCGGGTGCTCTTGCTGAGTGCGAACACGTTCCATTGGGCGGCCAGCTACTTGGGCGTACTGCGGGCGGGAGCAGTCTGCGTACCGCTGCCGGGGACGATTTCTGCCGAGGATCTCTCGTACATCGTGGGCGCGACGGCGCCGCGAGCGGCGTTTGTGCAAGCGTCGCTGATGTTGCGTTACGGGGCATTGCTGACGGAAGCGGGCGTCGGCGTCTTTCATGAATCGCGTGAGGATGCCGGTGAGTATTTCACCGGAGTTCCGGAGTGTCGTGACCGGGCGGGCGAGCAGGAGACGGCTGGCGATGGGTTAGCTGCGCTGATGTTTACCTCCGGGTCGACGGGCAGGCCACGCGGGGTGATTGTGACCCACCGCAACATCCGGGCCAACACAACTTCGATCATCGAAGCGCTCTCATTGAGCGCGGATGACCGGATGATGGTGGTTCTGCCGTTCCATTATTGTTTCGGGACGTCTCTGCTGCACACCTACCTGCGAGTGGGGGCGACGTTGGTGCTCGACAACCGGTTTACCTATCCGGAGGTGATTTTGAACCGGATGGCGGAGACCGAGTGCACCGGCTTCGCCGGGGTGCCGAGCCACTATCAGATTTTGCTGCGCAACTCCAGCCTCAGCAAACGCCGGCTGCCCAATCTGCGCTCGTTGCTGCAGGCAGGCGGGCATCTTGCGCCCTCGTTTGTCCAGGAGCTGCAGGAGGTCGTGCCGCAGGCGCAGATCTTTGTAATGTACGGGCAAACCGAAGCGACGGCGCGCCTGGCCTGCTTGCCGCCGAGCCGGCTGAAGGAGAAGGCCGGTTCCATTGGCAAGGCCATCCCCGGCGTGAACCTGCATGTGTTGAGGGAATCGGGGGAACCGGTGAGCCCCGGCGAGATTGGGGAGATTGTCGCCGAAGGGGAGAACATCACCCTGGGTTACTGGCAGGCTCCTGAGGACACTTCGAACAGCTTCCGGGAGGGCCGGCTGTACACAGGCGATCTTGCCACCGTGGATGAAGAAGGCTTCATCTATGTTGTCGATCGCGCCAAGGAGTTCATCAAGTGCGGAGGCAAGCGGATCAGCTGCCGCCAGATTGAGGATGGCCTGCTGGCTTGTAACGAGCTGCTGGAGGCGGCGGTGATCGCCGTCCCCGATGAGATTCTTGGCGAGGCAATCCGCGCCTTTGTTGTTCCTCGCACCTGGGACGGAGAGGAATTGATCCACCAGGTGCATTCGTTCTGCAAGGCCAACCTTCCTCGTTCCCTTCATCCGCGCGACATCATTCCAATCCGGGCTCTTCCCAAGAACAGTTCGGGGAAGGTGCTGCGCGCGCAGCTGAGGGAGCTGTCTGTTTCGTGCCCTCCGGAATCGGCTCAGGAACTCGCTCATACGAAGGCCTGATTTGAGATCAACCTCAACGACCACCCCTTCCAGTGGAGAAGAATATGGACACAATTGAGAATTTCTCGCCCGCCGCACTCAACCTGGACCCCGTGCGTGAGCTTGAGTTCATCCAAACGGGCATTCGCTCTGTGGTGTACAACCAGCTGCATCGCAGAGGTGTGGTGGTCGGTCTTTCCGGCGGAATTGACAGCAGCGTAACCGCGGCACTCTGTGCCAGCGCGCTGGGCGCGGAGCATGTACTGGGCCTGATGATGCCGGAGGCAGATTCCTCTCCTGACAGCGAGATGCTGGCCAGCCTGGTGGCGGAGTCTTTCGGCATCTGCACGATCCGCGAGGACATCACGCCGATTCTGCAGGCCTGCGGGTGTTATGACCGGCGCGATTACGCCATCCGCAGAGTGCTGCCAGACTACGGATCGGACTGGAAGTCGAAGATCGCTCTGCCCAATATGCTCGACTGCGATCGGTATCCGGTGTATTCGGTGGTGGCGCACGCTCCCGATGGCTCTGTGCACCGGGCTCGCTTGAATGCGCAGGCCTCTCTGGAGATTGTAGCGGCGACCAACTTCAAGCAGCGGGTGCGCAAGATGATTGAGTATCATCACGCGGATCGGCTGCAGTATGCGGTGGCGGGCACTCCCAACCGCCTGGAGTTCGACCAAGGTTTTTTTGTGAAGCTCGGGGATGGCGCGGCGGACCTGAAGCCGATTGCCCACCTCTATAAATCGCAGGTGTATCAACTGGCCGAGTATTTGGGCGTGCCCAGCGAGATTCGCATGCGGCCGCCGACGACGGATACGTACTCGCTCAGCCAGTCGCAGGAGGAGTTCTACTTTTCGATTCCTCTGGTGAAAATGGATCTCTGCCTCTACGGGAAGGATCACAACGTTCCGGTGGAAGCCGTCGCGGAGGCTGCTGAACTGACTCCGCAGCAGGTGTCGCGCATTTATCACCAAATTGAGGCGCGCCGCCGGGTGGCTCATTATTTGCATTGCCCGCCCGTCTGTCTTGCCGACTAATCAACCAACCAGCCACGCAGGAGGAAGAACCGTGTCACAGCCAGCGGGAGATCTTAATTCAACCATCAACCATCTATGGAGCGTGATCGTTCGCCATCGATGGTGGGTATTGGTGGGCACCGTGACAGTCTCACTGGCGGTGATCCGCTACTCCTTTTTCATTCCTGACCGTTATCGCTCGGAGGCAACGATCTTCATCTCCAAGCCGACGGTCCAGCAGCAGTATGTTTTGCTGAACAATACGGTGACATCCCTGGATGCGGTGGATGCAATCCGGCGTGAAGTACTGTCGCGCGCCAATCTGCAGCGGCTCATCGAAGAGTACAACCTCTATCCAGGCAGGCGGAAGCTGGGTTCCGCCGCGCTCTCGGACTTGATGCGCACCGATATCGAGGCGCAGCCGGTGAGCAAGGATCCGGAGCGGCGGCCGATGAACGCGTTCATCATCGCCTTCACGGGGCCTGATCCGCGGGTCGCTCAGCAGATTACTAATCAGCTTACGGCGATGTTTATTAACGCAAATCTGCAGAAGCAGAGCAACTTGAATACGGGCACGACGGACTTCCTGCAGAAGCAGGTAGATGCCGCGAAGGCCGAGCTGGATCAGCAGGAAGCCATTGTCCGCGACTACAAGTTGAGGAATCTGGGCAGTCTTCCTGAGCAGTCGGCCGGCAACATGGAGGTGCTCAATGGGCTGCAGATCCAGCTGCAGGGGGCGGAGGAGAGTCTGAGGCGAGCCCGGCAGGAGCGGACGTATCTGCAGGCCATGCTGTCGCAGTATGCACCGGGTACCGCGAGTGGGCCCGCTGCGCTGCCCGGCTCAGAGGTGGCGCTGGGGCAAGAGATTGCCAAGCTGCGCAATCAGAGAGACGACCTGCTGTCTCGCTACAGCGCGCGCTACCCCGACGTGATTGCACTGAACCAGCAGATTGGGGACGATGAAGCGCAGTTGGCCCGCATGTCTGCGCAACGCAAGGCGGCTGCGGATGGAGCGCAGGGCAGCCCGCAGGAAGCGGCGCTTCCGACGGATCCGGCGGCGCTGCAACTGCGCAGCCAGCTGCAGGCCAATACTGTCGAAATCGAAGATGCCCAGCAACGCACCAAACAATTGGCAGGGCAGATTGCCTCCTATCAAGGGAGACTGACGCTTGCCCCGGTGCGGGAGCAGCAGTTCGCCGAGATCCAACGCAGCTATCAGGCGGCGAAGGACAACTACACGAACCTGCTGAACAAAGTGACGCAGTCAGACCTGGCCACCAAGATGGAGGTGCAACAGGTGCACGAGCAGTTTCAAGTCATCGATCCTGCCAGCCTACCGTTGCACCCGGTCGGTCCCAATCGGCAGAAGATTGCCCTGGGCGGTCTGGCCGGGGGAATCGTCTTCGGGCTGGGGCTAGCGTTCTTCCTGGATGCTCGCGATCGCTCCTTTCACTCCGAGGTGGAGGTGCGCCGCTATCTGCCTGTGCCGATCGTAGTGGGTATTCCTCCACTGCGTACTGCGGAGGAGAATCGCAAGCTGGCCCGGCGCGCGCGGCTGGAGTGGGCGCTCGGCTGTCTGCTCGTGCTGTGCCTGGTGGCGGCTCAACTGTTTGTCTACCATCGGAGCTAATCAACTCGCGAAGCCGATCGGACACTTCCTGCGGGATGTGCGCCGGCCGAAGTAGAAGCCTCTTAGCGAAAGGAATTCCCGTGAACCATATATCGAGCCACAGCCGACATCCTACGGAGTTCGATCGTCGCAGCACGATCTTAGCTCCTGCGAAATCGATAGAGGAGATCAACGAAGATCTGGCGCGGGTGATGCGGGTGGATGCCCGGATTAGTCCTGACAGCCGCCTGGTCATGCACACCGATCCTTACAGCATGGAAGCGGACAAGTTCCGCACCTTGCGGGTATATTTGCGGGGATTGGCCAAAGCCAGCGGATTGAAAGCGATCATGGTGACCAGCGCGGTGTTGGGGGAAGGGAAGAGCGTGTGTTCTCTGAACCTGGCAGCCAGCCTGGCGGAGCGCGGCGGCAACCGGGTGATTCTGGTGGAAGCCGATCTGCGCAATCCGATCATCTCCAAGCGTCTTGGTCTCGATGCCTGGAATGGGCTGACGCATTGCCTGACGGATGGGTCAGATCCGTTGAAATCGCTGCGCTACGTGAAGGATGTGAATCTCTATCTTTTGTCTGCCGGAGAGATTTGCACCAATCCCATTCAGATTCTTAACTCGGATCGATTCACGGCCGTGGTGGAACGGCTTCGCTATCTTGCCGATTGGGTGATATTCGATTGTCCGCCGGTGGTGCCGGTTCCGGATGTGTTGGCGATGCGGGCGAACATGGACGGGTACCTGTGGGTGGTGCGTTCCAACATGACTTCGCGGACGGTGATGGAAGACGCCATCAACAAGGTGGGCCGCGACATGTTGCTGGGGGTCATCTTGAACGATGTGAAGACCACCGAGGCGGGATACGGCTCGTATTACAGCTATGAGCCGCTGATGCTGGGGCCGGGTTCTTAGTGGGTGGGAAGAGGAG
>CBJOJD010000003.1:0-44704 GCA_966443485.1 uncultured bacterium
CTGGGCATCGGAGCGAGACGGCTGGGAGCATCTTTACCTGCTCGACGGCCACACCGGCGCAATCAAGCAGCAGATCACGCATGGTGACTGGGTGGTCCGCGCCGTAGATCGTGTCGATGAGGCCAATCGCGAGATCTACTTCGAAGCCAGCGGCCTACATCCGGAGGAAGATCCCTATTACGTGCACGGATTCAAGATCGGCTTCGACGGCAAAGGCCTGACGGAGCTCACTCCTGCGCCGGCTGACCACACTTTGAACTATTCCTCTGACGGCAAGTATTTCGTCGATACGTACTCGCGCGTGGATCAGGCGCCCATCGTGGAGCTGCATCGCGCCGGTGACGCCGGTCTAATCCTGGAAGTAGACCGCGCTGACGATGCTTCGCTCAAGGCCGCCGGATGGCATGCGCCCGAGCCGTTTCACACCGCCGGCCGCGATGGCAAAACGCAGATCTGGGGCGTCATCTACAAACCGGCCAACTTCGATCCGCAAAAGAAGTATCCAGTGGTCGAAGACATTTATGCCGGGCCCCAGGGCTCCTTCGTGCCCAAGAGCTTCACCACACGCCTGGAACCCCTCACCGAACTGGGATTCGTCGTGGTGCAGATCGACGGGATGGGCACCAACAACCGCTCCCGCGCCTTTCACGATGTGGCCTGGCGCAATCTGAAAGATGCTGGCTTCGCCGACCGCATTCTCTGGCACAAAGCCGTGGCTGCCCAGTATCCCTGGTACGACATCAGCCGCGTGGGCGTATTTGGGACCTCGGCAGGCGGGCAAAGCGCCATGGGTGCGCTGCTCTTTCATCCTGAGTTCTACAAGGCCGCGGTCGCCAACTCCGGATGCCACGACAACCGCATGGACAAGATCTGGTGGAACGAGCAGTGGATGGGCTGGCCGGTGGGTCCCTGGTACGCCGAGTCGTCCAACGTCGACAATGCCTGGCGCCTCCAGGGCAAGCTGATGCTGGTGGTCGGGGAGATGGACAAGAACGTCGACCCCGCCTCGACGCTGCAGGTGGCCGATCGCCTGATCAAAGCCAATAAGGACTTCGAGCTGCTCTTTGTCCCGGGCGGGGGGCACGGAGCCGGCGGTCTGTGGAGCGAGCGCAAGCTCATGGATTTCTTCGTACGGAACCTGCTGGCGGAGCCCACTCCGGACTGGAACCGAGCCGCCGCGGCGCCGGAAGCCGGCCCCAAAAGCTGAGCGGCGCGCCCATTTAACCGCCGCTTTTCAGGTAAACAGCCCGGAAAACCCCAGACAAAGAGAGCGCGGGAAAAATTTCTCTTGAAATAAATACAAAATTGAATTCATATTTCAGCACGGAGATGGATTCTCCATTGCGTTTTTCCGGGACCTTTCCCGTCCGGAGAAACCGACCCGGCGCCTGAGCAGCACCCGCAGCGCCGGCAGCAAAGAAAAAACAGAGAAATTGCTGCGATGCATTGGCCGTTCCCCCGGACCGGCCAATCGTGGAGGACGGAAAGATGACGCGAAGAATTTTTGAGGCACTGGCGCTCGTATGTTTGCTCATGACAGTAGCGGTCTTTGGCACGCCGGCCTGGGCGCAATCCGGCTCGCAAGGTACCGTCGTCGTAACGGTGACGGACACGACTGGTGGCAGGGTTCCCGGCGCCACCTTGCTACTGGTTGACCTATCCACCAATGACACACGTCAAGCCGCAACGCTGGAGAGCGGCGACTATTCGTTTGTGCATCTACAGGTGGGGAGTTACAAGCTGACTGTCTCTCGCGCGGGCTATAAGACGGCTCTGGTTGAAAACATTGTCGTCCATGCAGCTCTGACCACCGATATCACGGTCGCGCTCAACGTCGGCGGCACGACGGAGTCTGTTCAGGTGAACGCCAATGACGCCGAGTTGCTGGAGGCGACGACCAACACGATCGGCACGGTGGTGGATTTGAAACAGATTGAAGACCTGCCTATTGGGGGCCGCGATCTGACCAAGTTTGCTACCTATACGCCAGGATTCAGCGGCAGCGGTACATTCGGAGAGTGGAATGGTCAGCCGCTGATCAGCCAGGGTACGAACATCGATGGAACTATCGGCTCTTCGAGTCGCATGAAGATCTTCGGCAACATCGAATCAGCGGTTGCACCGCGAATCGAAGACGTTCAGGAGATGACCGTCCAAACCGACCAGTTGGATCTTGACCAGGGTTTCGGACAAGCTCTGATGCAATCCAACTATGTCATCCGCCGCGGAACGAACAAATACCACGGTCGAGCCTTCGACAACTTCCACAATAGCGGTCTGAACGCGAATTCGTATGCCAACAATGTCAGGAAACAGCGCAGACCCAAGTCCATTTTTAATGACTTCGGCGTCTCTGTGGACGGGCCGATTCTCCACGACAAGCTCTTCTTCTTTGGCAGCTACGCCGAGCAAAAGGTACCCGGCGCGTTTAGCACGTCGAACACATACTTAACGCCAGATGCACAGACAGGCAACTTCACCTATACAGGGACCGATGGCGTTACGCGAACGGTTAATGTGCTGGATATTGCACATAGCTTTTCGAGCTCTTTGCCCGGAACCGTCAATTCCACGGTGGCTTCGCAACTGAGTGCGATCAATAGCTCCCTGGCATCGGGTAGTAAATTTGCCGATACGGATCCAAACCTCGGCGACATTGCCTGGAACAATAGCAACTCCACCACCACGTATTTTCCATCTGTACGGGTCGACTATAACGCCACGCAGAAAGTGCGTATGAGCCTGTCGTGGACCATGACCTACAACATCCAGCCGGGCGCCAATGCTGCTCCATTCCCCGGTGCGCAATTTGCAGACATGGCGGCCGGTTACAAGACCAAGAATTACACGTCGGCCTACTCGATCGACTGGGATGTCACTCCGCAACTGATCAATCAGTTCAAGCTCGGATTCCTCTACGACATCAACCAGTTTGCCTATAACGCTAAACCTCTCTATGCCACTAAGCCCAGCGTTGGCTGGGCCATTGCCAACTCCGGCGAATCGTATCAACTGCCGGTCACGTCGTACTATCCTGCCTTCAATGCGACGGACACGGTGAATTACCAGAAGGGCAAGCACACGTTGAAAGCCGGCTTGACGGGCTATCGTGAGCAGGATCACTATTGGAACCCGCCGGCGGGATTCCCGAATTATTCGCTGGGCCTGGCTGCGGGAGACCCTGCAATTGAAGCGTTCAGCACCGGCGCCTCCGGGTCGCTTCCCAATGCCGACAACAGTGCTTTCACCGAGGCGCAGAACCTCTATGCAACCCTCACGGGTCGCATCTCCGGTGTGGGAGGCAGCTATGCCTACGATCCTTCCAGCCATGCCTATGCTCAGAAGATCGGCTCCTATGCACTGGACGAGGTAACTCTCGCGTGGGGTCTCTTTGGCCAAGACTCTTATCGAGTGACTCCAACGCTAACGTTGAACTATGGTCTCCGCTGGGATTTCACCGGGCAAAGCAAAGACAAAACTGGCTTGTATCACAATGCTGACACCAGCTCCGTCTATGGTCCGACTGCGCCGGGTGATCTCTTCCATCCAGGGGCATTGAGCGGCAATCAAAACCCCATGTTGGTTGCCCGGCCTCAGGCATACGCGCCTTGGCACGTGACTCCGCAACCTGCCTTCGGGTTCGCGTGGAATCCACAAGGCGGAGAGGGTCTGCTCGGCAAGCTCATGGGTGAAAGCAAGAGCGTTATCCGTGCGGGATACAGCTTGCGTCGGTATACGGAGCCCTATCAGTACTACTGGAACAACGTCTCTGATCAGGGATCGTTTTTCTATCAGTCCTTCTCTCTGACGGCCAACAACACCGGTACTACTGGCACCTTTGCTCCAGGATCCCTATCGCTGGGTGATTCGTTGCCACCATACATCTACTCTCCCGCAACTTATCAGGCGTCGGTTCCTGAGTCAGACTTCACCTTTATCGGAGGCGCTGGTGTCACTGGGATCGATGCTCACATCAAACAACCCTATTCTCAAAGCTGGAATTTGAGCGTACAGCGGCAACTCGGTAGCCGGGTTCTCGAAGTCCGTTACGCAGGGAACCGCAATCTCCATCAGTGGATCAATAACAATACGAACGAAGTGAACATCTTTGAGAACGGGTTTCTCGACGAGTTCAAAAAAGCCCAGGCCAATCTCGCTGCCTACCGGGCTGCGAATCCAGGCTGTGATGCGGCCGGAACTTGCAGTTTCGCTGGAACAGGCTCCTCTACGAATGTCCCCACCATGGATGCGGCCTTTTCAGACGAGCCTTCGGGTGGCCCTGGTATTCCCCACGTGGATTATGCGAACACCACGTTTATCAACTATCTCGACACAGGTCAGGCAGGAGCCTTTGCGAATAACCTGGCCGGAATCAGCGGGACTACCAGTTATTTCTGCAATCTCGTAGGCTCTTCGTTTGCGCCATGCGTGAATAACGCTGGATACAGCGGGGGCGCCGGTGCCGGCAAGCCCATCAACTTCTTCCAGGCCAATCCGTACCTGCCTGGAGGAGAAACGCAATACATGACCGCTAGCGGCTATTCGAACTACCATTCGCTCCAGGTCGATCTTCGCCAGGGACAATGGCGCGGCCTGCAATTCGATGCCAACTACACATGGGCGCACACCCTCGGCTATGGGGTAAATACCAACGGTTCAGGTGGCGTCGCTTGCGGTGCTTACGACGGATGGTGCGCTTGGCCCGATACCTATACCCTGCGTAACCCTGCTCTTTCTTATGGGCCCGCGCAATTCGACCTGCGCCACGTCTTTCATCTCACTGGTACCTATGATCTGCCCTTCGGCAAAGGCAAGATGTGGCTCAGCAGTAATGGCTTGGCTAGCCGCTTGCTGGGCAATTGGACGGTTGGCACGATTGCCACCTTCCAATCAGGTGCTCCCCAGAAGCTGAGCAGCTTCAATTTCACATTCAATGACTACGGCGATGGCGGCATCGTACTGAACAACGTCACGGTGTCGCAGTTGCAAAAAGCGATCGGAGTTCATCGCGTCCCGGGTAAGACCTATGCTCTGCTGATCGATCCCAAGTACCTCCAGAACCCGGATGGGTCGGGCGGAGCCAATCCGAGCTACTTGCAGCCCAACACCACTCCAGGAACCTTCGGTCGGATCGTCTATCTTCACGGGCCGCACGCGTTCTACAACGACCTATCCCTCTCGAAGACCTTTCCAATCTTCGAAAGCCTGCAATTCAAGTTGCAGGCCGAGGCAACGAACGCTTGGAATCACCCCGTCTTTGGCTCCACTTCCGGTTCGTTTGGTGGCCAGTCTTGGATGGGAGGCGGCTACCTGCAAAATCCCGGATTTGCGACCAGCGGAACGACGAACAGTCCGCGCGTGATCGAATTTCGCGCCAACATCGAGTTCTAACCTGAACCTTTTCCTGCTGCTGCCGCGTTCCGGGCTCCCGGGCGCGGCAGTTTTTTGCGTGGTGGCAGGCACAGGAACCTGGATCGACGCGGATGTATCCTAAACGGGATGCAACAATGGTTTTTAGAAATCCACGGCTGGACATTCAGAACAACAGGGAGGCGGCTCAGGTCTCGCTCGTCTGAGGCCGGAGAGGCATAAGGATGGCTCCTTCAGCAGCAAAGGCAACCAAAGCACCGAAAAAACGAGCCGCGAAGGCCGAGCACGGCACCAGCGTAGGCATTGCCTTCCAGCGTATCCGCGACCTCATCGTGCACGGCAAGCTGGCGCCGGGCAGCTGGATCGTCGAAGGCGATTTGTGCGACCACCTCAACATGAGCCGCACGCCGGTGCGGGGCGCACTCTACCTGCTGCAGCGCGAGGGCTACATCCTGGAATACCGCAACGGCAGCAAGTCCCGCATGATCGTTGCCCCGCTGACCAAAGAGGATGCCAACGAGCTCTATCCCATCATTGGGCGCATCGAAGGTCTGGCCGGACGTCGTGCCGCTCAGCTTCCCCAGGCCGAGCGCGATGAGCTGGCTGCCAAGCTCAAGCAGATCAATGAGAAGCTCGACCAGATCTCGCGCGATCGCGGATTCAAGGGTCCCGGCATCTTCGACCTAGACCACGAGTTCCACCGCCTGGTAGTCACGGCAGGTTCCGGACCGCGGCTGTCGGCGCTGCATCGCGCCATCGAGCCGCAGACCGAACGCTACTGGCGCCTCTATGCCAGCTCCATCATTAACGAGCTGCACGTCTCTGTGAACGAGCACAAAGAGATCATCGCTGCCGTGCAGGAGGGCAATGCCGATCGTCTGGAGCGGGCCTTGTTTGTGAACTGGGAAAACGGCTGCAAGCGCCTGGCCAGCGTCATCGATGTCTTCGGCGAACGCGGCAGCTGGTAGCGCCGCTAGAGTTTCAAAGAACCTTGCATTCCTGCGGCCGACGCGACAGAAAGACCGCGCGCCGGCCCGCTGAAACATCAGCCCTTGTAGCGCGTGCTCGGCACCGCCACCGCCGGGCGGTTGGCCTGAGCGAATGCGACCGCGGCGCGAGTTGCCGCCAGCTCCTCTCCAATCACTTCCATGCGCGGTGCGCGCACTCGCGCCGATCCGATGCCGGCCTCTTGCTCGACCTGCTTGATCAGCTGAATGAATTTAGGCACTGTATCCATGCGCAGCATGGGCAGGAACCAGCGGTACAGCGCAAAGGCTTCAGCCTTCTTGCCCGCACGCGCCAGGTTGAACAAGTCGACCGATTCGCGCGGAAAGGCATTCACCAGGCCGGCAACCCAGCCCACCGCTCCGGCGTCGATGCCTTCCACAATGGCGTCATCCACTCCCACGAAGATGGCCAGCCGCTCTCCCAGCAGAGCGCGAATCGCAGTCACCCGGCGCACATCGGTGGAGGATTCCTTCACGGCGGCCAAATTGGAATACTCGCTGGCCAGCTCCGCAATCTGCTCCGGCAAGAAGTCGGTGCCATAGGCAACAGGATTGTTGTAGAGCATCCCTGGCAGCGGAGTAGCCTTCAAGATCGCTGCAACATGCGCCTTGTTCTCGCGCCAGTCACCCTTGTAGACATAGGGCGGCAAAATCATCAGTCCGGCGCATCCCGCGGTGTGCGCCGCCCGCGCCAACTCCACTGCTTCGTCGGTCGACAGAGCGGAGATGGCTGCCACCGTCGGCGCCTTGCCGTCCAGTGCCTTCACCACCGTCTTGAGGATCTCCACCTTCTCTGCAAAGCTCAGCGTTGCCGCTTCGCCCAGGGAGCCCAGGCAGATGATGCCGGTGCATCCGTTCTCGATGAGCCACTGCGCGTGGCGCGCAACAGCGGAGTGATCGACCGCGTAATCGGCAGTGAAGGCAGTGGTCATGGCAGGCATGACGCCGGTCCAGTTCATAAGATCTCCTAGTGTGCAGATAATTTTGCAGATGAAGTCGCCGTCGCGGCTAGATAGCGGGCCGGCAGATACGGATCAGGCGAAATCGCAGGCTGGTCGCCGCTCATAGCGGAAGCAATCAACTCGGCGGTAGCCAGTGAGGTGGTGATGCCCAAGCCTTCGTGTCCTGTGGCCAGCCACAGCGTGTCGTCCTTGGGAACCGGGCCGATCAGGGGCAGCTTGTCCGGGGTGGCAGCGCGAAAGCCTGTCCACACGCGCAATACGCTCAGGCGATCGATGCCCGGCATATACAGCCTGGCGCGCTGCAGCATGGCACTCAAGATGGGCTGATTGACCTCGGGCTCTTCCGCTCCATACTGCCGCGATGAGCCAATGAGTAGCTGCCCGGTCTGGCGCGGCTGCACGTTGAACGCGACGGAATCGGATGTTGTGCTGTGAGCGCTCTTCAAGTAGCCGAGCTCCACGAGTTGATGGCGAACAAATCCTGGATAGCGGTCGGTGATCACCAGGTGTCCCTTGCGCTTGCGCACCGGCAGCTCCGGCAGAATGCCGCCCGAGTCTGCTCCCAGCGCGTAAACCAGACGGCGCGCATGGAGCAGCGACCCATCCCCCAGCTGCAGCCGGCCATTGCCGATCGCCGCTACCGTCTTCCCGATGATGAGCTGAGCTCCCAACCGCTGCGCGCGCCGCGCCAGCTCCAGCGCAACATAGGGCGGATATACGACAGCATCCTCGCTCACGCGCAATCCGCCGGCCAGGCCAGGCGCCAGATTCGGTTCCGCACTCGCCAATTGCCTCGCGCTTAGCAATTCGCAGGCCACGCCGCGTTCTTGGTACCAGACATACTTGCGTTCCGCGCCGGCCATCTCTTCGTCGTCGGCCGCAATCCACAATGTGCCGGTCTGCACGTACTCCGCCGCTGCGGGGAGCTGCAACCTCTGCCAGAGCTGTTGGGAGTAGCGCGTGAGTGCGAACTGAGCCTCGGAGTCGTCCATCACCACAACGTGGCCCATGCCGGCCGCGGTAGCGCCGCTACCCAAGGCGTCGCGTTCCACCAAAGCCACAGACAAGCCGCGTTGCGCGCAGGCCAGTGCACAGGCGCACCCCACGATTCCCCCGCCGGCAACGACTACATCGAAGGACGAACCTGCGCTCATCGTGCTCGTCCATTGCCTCCTGCCGGCACGGCGTTCAGTTCGTTCGCGCTCGGCACTCCGCTGCGGAAAGGATCGCTGGGCTCAAAGATCAGTGAGGACTCTGCGGTCACATAAGCTGAACCCGTGATGTAGGGCAGCACGCGATCTCCATCCAGCTCCACCCGCCCGGTAAACACGGTGTCGAGAATGCCTTCCTGCCGCCACTCCTGACCAGGCGCGAGTTTGCCGTCCGCCACCAGGCAGGCCATCTTGGCGCTGGTGCCCGTGCCGCAGGGGGAGCGGTCATACTCCTTGCCCGGGCACAGCACAAAGTTGCGGCTGTGGTTGGCTGGATCATGCGCCTTGGTGAAGAGCTCAATATGGTCGATCTCCGCTCCATTTGCGCCCGTGATGCCCTGCGCTGTCAGCGCCTGTCGCAGTTGCCACGTAAACGCAGTGAGCTGCTCTTCGTGGGCCAGGGTCAGAGTGAAGGGGTGCTCCTCCACCAGAAAGAACCAGTTTCCGCCCCATGCCACATCGCCGTGGACCATCCCAAAACCAGGCACCAAGACCGGGACGCGCGCGCGATGGCGATAGGCCTCCACGTTGGCGATGGTCACCGTGTCCTTGTCGGCGAGTGTGATGGTCACGTCGCCCACCGGAGTCTCCACGCGATGCTCGCCCACTCCGATTCGTCCCAGATAGGAGAGCGTCGCCGCGACCCCGATCATCCCGTGGCCGCACATGCCCAGATATCCCGCATTGTTGAAGAAGATGACGCCCGCGGCCGCGGCGGGATCCATCGGCTCCAGCAACAGCGCCCCCACCAGCACCTCGGAGCCGCGCGGTTCGCACAAGATGGCCCGGCGGTAATTGTCATGGTGCGTGCGCAACAAATCCAGACGCTCCGACAACGGGCCTGAGCCCAGGTGCGGTCCTCCCGCCAGCACGCAGCGGGTGGGTTCACCGGCGGTATGGGAATCGATCACTTCGATGCGGAGCGGCAGGGCGGTATTTGGCATGGTATTGTCTACAAAAATGAATACGTTGAGTTGATTCTATCCCGAAACCGCAGATCGGGAAGGGCAAAATGCATCTCCCCACTTTCTCCCAAAACCTGCCGGGCCGCCCTTAACCGCGTTCTGATGCCGGGAAAAACTAATCCGGCGGGTCGGATACAAAGTTGGATACAATACCTCCACATCGCTGCCTGCACCCCGGAGCGATCACCCACATCATGCCACCTTCTGCGCCGGCCCCGCCCCGACCCTCGTCGCATCTCCGCGCCCCTGTGCCCCTTACCCAGACCCTGGGACTCTTCAGCTCCACGGCGCTGGTCATGGGCTCCATGATCGGGAGCGGCATCTTCATCGTGGACAGCGACATCGCGCGCGTCACCGATTCGCCTGCCCTGTTTCTCGCCGCCTGGATCGTCACCGCCGTACTTACCCTGATTGGAGCCCTCAGTTACGGGGAACTGGCCGCCATGATGCCCAAAGCCGGCGGCCAGTACGTCTACCTGCGCGAGTCGCTGGGACCTCTGTGGGGCTTCCTCTACGGCTGGACCTTCTTCCTGGTCATTCAGACCGGCACCATCGCGGCGGTCTGCGTGGCCTTCGCCAAGTTTGCCGGAGTCTTCTTTCCCGGCATCTCCAGCACCCACTGGCTTTGGCACATCGCGCACGTTCCAGCCCTTCACGTCGGACCCATGGTGCTGGGCAACATGGAGATCGGCATCAGCACCGCCAACCTGCTGGGCATGGCCGTGGTCGCGGTTCTGGCGGTCCTGAATATGTTCGGCATCAAGCTCGGCGCGCTGGTCCAGAACACCTTTACGGTGGCCAAGGCGCTTACCCTCATCGCCCTCATCGTGCTGGGATTCACCATCGGCCGCGCGCCGGCGGCCCTGACGGCCAACTTCGGAGCGCATGGTGCCGCCTTCTGGCGCAACGCCGGGTGGTCCACGCTGCACCCCATCCAGACCGGAGCCGGCGGACCCTCTTTGATGGTCAACCTGCTGCTGGTGCTGGCCGTCGTCCAAGTTGGATCGCTGTTCTCCTCCGACTCCTGGAACAACATCACGTTCACGGCGGGCGAGGTGCGACGTCCGCAGCGCAACATTCCGCTCTCGCTCATTCTCGGCACCGGCTTTGTGCTGATTGCCTACTTCCTGGCCAGCACTGCCTATCTGCTCGTGCTGCCCCTCCATGGCGATCCGCATGGAACCACCGTTCTGGCGCGCGGCATCCAGTTCGCCGCGGAAGACCGCGTGGGTACCGCGACTCTTACCCAGATCTTCCCCAGCGTGGGCGGATATCTCATGGCTGCGGCCATCCTCATCTCCACCTTCGGATGCGCCAATGGCCTCACTCTCGCCGGAGCTCGCGTGTACTACGCCATGAGCCGCGATGGCCTCTTCTTCAAGCAGGTGGGCAAGCTGCATCCGCGCTATCGCACCCCGGTTGCTGGCCTAATCGTGCAAGCGGCTTGGGCCATCGTGCTGTGCGTCTCGGGATCCTACAGCCAATTGCTCGACTACATCATCTTCGCGGTCCTGCTCTTCTACATCCTCACCATCGCCGGCCTGTTCGTCTTGCGCCGAACCCGTCCGGATGCACCGCGGCCCTACCGCGCACTTGGCTATCCAGTCCTGCCGGCCCTCTACATAGTCCTGGCCAGCGGCATCTGCTTTGCGCTCTTGCGCTATAAGCCGCAGTACACCTGGCCCGGCCTGATCCTCGTGCTGCTGGGGATTCCGGTGTACTGGCTGCGATCGCGATCCCTGCCTGCACCCCAACGGTGAGCTCCTGGAGGTTAACTATGACCGCAGCTGCGCAGTGCAGATCGGAACGTATACTACATTGGATACAATGCGACAGAATAGATCCGTTGCCGCGAAAGGCGGCGCTACCCGCAGGATGAACCGAATGCGCTTGAACCTGAAAATTGCTTCGACTGCGGTCCTGTTGGTTGCTGCGGCCGGATCCAGCTTCGCTCAGTGGTATCCCGCCGGCCGGGATTCTAAGCTTGGTCCCTTGCTCGATCAGGGACTTGCCCAGTACGAGACTCCTGACTTCTCCTTGCGCCTGGTTCGCTCCTCCGGAACGGTCGCAGCGCTCGAGCCCAAAGGTGCTAACGGATTCGACTTCACTCCGGCCGAGCTGCTCGCTGCGCGTTCAGTGGACGGCTACTACCACCTTGGTGATCTGGATCTGCGCCTGCGAGAAGAGGGAACCACCGAGTGGCGAGGCTACTCCTCCGCTGTCGAACGTCATCCCGTCAAGACCCTTCCTCTGCGAACCGGCGACCTTGAGCGCGATGACCTGCGTCCCACCTTCGCCAGCGACCTGCCGCTCGACATTACGCGAGTCTGGACGGTTGCGGATGGCAGGCTGGTGCTGCGCTTCATTCTCAAGAATGCAAGTCAGCACGCCATCGAGATCGGCGGCCTCGGCATTCCGCTCATCTTCGACAACATCATGAGCGGCAAAAATCTGGAAGAGGCTCACACTCAGTGCGGCTTTTCCGACCCCTCGATCGCGCGCGATGCGGGTTACCTTCAAATCACGCGCCTCAATGGGCATGGTCCCGCATTGCTGGTGGTTCCTGACGGCGCGACTCCCTTCGAGGCCTACAAGCCCATCGATGCCTCGCACGGGCCCAAGCCGGTGTTGTTCGAAGATCGCACGCCGCGCAACATGACCTTCGAAGGCTTCTACGACTGGATGGTCGCATCCAGTGCCTACCAGCAGAACGAGTGGAAGGGAGCGCAGCAGTGGAACCCCGCCACCTCGATCCTGCTGAAGCCAGGAGAGGAGCGGACCGTCGGTCTGCGCTTCCTGCTCGCAGATTCCATTCGCGACATCGAGAAGACGCTTGCTGCAAACAATCGACCCGTTGCCGTCGGCGTTCCCGGCTACATCCTGCCTCAAGACATCGACGCCACCCTGTTCCTCAAATATGGAAAGCCGGTCAAGAGCATCGACGTTGAACCCGCCGGTGCGATCGATGTTCATGCCGCCGGGCAAACTGAGCATGACTGGCTGCGCTATGCCCTGCGCGGAAAGCAGTGGGGCCGCGCCCGCCTCACCATCACCTATGCCGACGGCCTCGCCCAAACCGTGCAGTACCTGGTCATCAAGCCGGAAGCCGAAGCTGTCAGCGATCTCGGACGTTTTCTCTTCACCAAGCAGTGGTTCGATCAGAAGGACGATCCCTTCCATCGCAGCCCTTCAGTGATGAGCTACGACCGCGTCGCCAACGCAATCGTCACCCAGGACAGCCGTGTATGGATAGCGGGTCTGAGCGACGAAGCTGGCGCGGGATCTTATCTGGCCGCTGCCATGAAGGAGTATGGCCAGCCGGACAAGCAGCAGGTTGAGCAGTTCGAACAGTTCGTGGACCAGGTGCTGTGGGGCGGTATTCAATTCAAAGACGGACCCAAGAAGTTTGGTGTCCGCAAGAGCCTCTTCTACTACCAGCCGGACAAGCTTCCGCAAGGCTATTACCGCAAAGATCTGGACTGGTCGAGTTGGACGAGCTGGAGCCAGGAAGCCAGCGAAGACACCGGCCGTTCGTTCAACTATCCTCACGTGGTGGCCGCGTACTGGGCTCTGTATCGTGTTGCCCGCAATCACCCGGGCATCGCAACTCACCATGACTGGCGCTGGTATCTCACTCAGGCCTATGAGACATCGATGGCCATGACGCGATTCGCGCCGGATCTCTCCCAGTTCGGACAGATGGAGGGCGATGTCTTTCTCGCTGTGGTGGATGACCTGCGCCGCGAAGGGATGGACAGCGAAGCCAACACGCTGGAAGCGGTGATGCGCTCCCGTGCCCAGGCCTGGCAGAAACTAACCTACCCATTCGGCAGCGAGATGCCGTGGGACTCCACGGGACAGGAAGAGGTCTACGCCTGGACGCGCCGCTTCGGCATGAACGAAAAGGCGCAGACCACACTGGATGCCATCACAGGCTACATGCCTACCCTCCCCAGCTGGGGCTACAACGGCAGCGCGCGCCGCTATTGGGACTTCCTCTATGGCGGCAAATATCCGCGTCTGGAGCGGCAGCTGCACCACTACGGTTCGGGCATCAACGCCATTCCTGTGCTCGATGCCTATCGCCGCGATCCCAGCGACCTGTATTTGCTCCGCATCGGCTATGGTGGCACCATGGGCGCCATCAGCGGCATCGATCAGGATGGCTTCGGCTCCGTTGCCTTCCACAGTTATCCCGATAAAATGATCTTCGATCCCTATACCGGCGATTACGGCCCGAACTTCTTCGGACACGCGTGGACCACGGGCAGCTATCTCGTGCACGATCCGGAGTTCGGCTGGCTTGCCTTCGGCGGCAACCTGGATGCGACGGCAAAAATCGTCACCATGGAGCCCCGCGATAGTTTTCGTCAGCGCGTCTACATCGCGCCGTTAGGGATATGGCTCACACTCGACAGCGGACGGTTCGAAGCCGTCAGCCTGAATACCGCGACCCACGAAGTGGCGATCCGCCTGGCGCCGCACGATGCCTATACGCCCGCCGCCCTGCTGCGCATCGAGCAGCCCGCCAAGGTTGCAGGCATCGGCGCAGTTGCGCCCGCGACGGAGTTCCAGAAGGAGCGCGGTGGCTACGCTATTCCGCTCAGTGATAGATCAACATGGGTGCGCTTGAACGTTGCCGCGCCACAAGAGGAGAAACAATGAAGCATTGCCATTCTTCCCGGCGTGATTTCCTGCGCGCATCCTCAGCACTGGGTGCGGGCGCAATCCTGCCACCTGCTATGTGGGCCTTGGGACAAGACCCGGTGGTCGACTCCGCCAAAGCTGCGAATCGTGAGGGTTACGAAAAGATCGGGTGGAAGGCGCGGCCGTTTCCCATGGCCCAGGTTCGCCTCCACTCCGGGCCGCTTAAGGACATGCAGGAACGAGACCGCGTCTACCTCTACATGCTGCCCAACGACCGCCTGCTGCACAGCTTCCGCATCACCGCCGGCAAGCCGTCTTCCGCGCAGCCGCTGGGCGGATGGGAGGCTCCTGACTGCGAACTGCGCGGGCACCTCGCCGGCGGACACTACCTCTCGGCTTGCGCGCTGATGTATGCCTCCACCGGCGACGAATCGCTGCGTCTCAAGGCAGAGCAGCTGGTGCAGGGGCTGGCAGAGTGCCAGCAGCACAATGGCTATCTCGGCGCTTATCCGGAGAGCTTCTATCAGAGGCTCAAATACCACGATCACGTGTGGGCGCCGTTCTACACGTATCACAAGATCATGGCTGGCCATCTGGACATGTATGTGCACTGCGGCAGCGAGGCCGCACTGCAAACAGCCACTCGCATGGCCGACTGGGCCACTGAGTGGGTAAAGCCGCTCAGCGACGAAGAGTGGGCCCGGATCCAGATGGTTGAACATGGCGGAATGAACGAGGTAATGTTCAACCTCTACGCCATCACCGGCGAGAAGAAGTACCTCGATGCCGGCTATCGCTTCGAACACAAGCGCTTCTTCGAGCCGCTTGCTGCGCACCAGGACAAGCTGGCCGGACTGCACTCCAACACCAATATCCCCAAGGTCGTGGGCGCGGCACGCGGCTACGAGCTCACCGGCGACGCGCGCTACAAAGACATCGCCGAGTTCTTCTGGAAAACCGTCGTCGATCACCACACCTTCGCTCCTGGCGGCACCTCCAACAACAATGAGGGCTGGAGCGAGCCCGATACCATCGGTACTCACCTTGCCCCCGGTGGTCAGGAGTGCTGCTGCAGCTACAACATGCTCAAGCTCACCCGCCACCTCTTCGGCTGGCAACCCGACGCAGCGCTGATGGACTACTACGAGCACCTGCTGTGGAACGTGCGGGCCGGCACCCAGAACATGGACGGCATGCTGATGTACTACGTGGCCACGATCCCTGGCGGCTGGAAGACCTTCGGCGACGCCTACGACTCCAACTGGTGCTGCACCGGGACCGGCTCAGAGGAGTACGCCAAACTGGTCGACACGCTCTACTTCCACGACGACAACAGCGTCTACGTGAACCAGTTCGTTGCCTCTGAAGTGCGCTGGCCTGAGAAGCGCGTCCGCATCGTCCAGGAGACGCGCTTCCCACAAGAAGAACGCACCTCGCTCACGGTATTCTCCGAATCGCCTTCACAGTTCGCACTCCGCATCCGCGCCCCGCACTGGGCTGACGGCATGGCGCTCACCGTCAACGGCCGCTCCGAAAAAGCTGAGCGAGGCAGCGACGGCTACATCGTCATCGATCGCGCCTGGAAGAACGGCGATCGTGTTGAGGTCACCCTGCCCATGAAGCTTCGCCAGGAGCCGGTCGCTGGCAGCCCCAAGCTGGCCAGTGTCTCCTATGGTCCGCTTACGCTTGTGGCGCGCCTGGGCCGCAACGGCTTGAGTCAGGACATGATCGACAACAATCAAGGTCCCGACATCGAGCGCTTGCCTCCGCTGCCCATGCCGCGATTTACCAAGCCGCATGAAGGCTTCTGGATCAAGAAGGACGAACACGAAGACTTGCTCTTCCGCACTGTGGGTCAGAGCGAAGCCACCGAGCTGAAGCCGCTCTACCAGGTTCTCGACGAGCGTTATTCGGTCTACTGGGAGCAGGCAGAAACGGCCTAGCCAAATCGGCCGGGCAGATCCGCGAAGTTACAGCGGATTGCCCGGCCGTAGCGTACGACGTGCTTTGAGTCGCTTCGCACTGCGTCATCCCGCAAGCTGATCGAGCGCACTCTGCATTGCTGTCATGCCCTGATCCATCATCTGTTCGATAGCAGCGGCAGCGATATCGGGCAACAGATCTGCCATCCACACGATGCGCGTGCCACCGGCAGGCTCCTGGAAGGCCTGGGCGGAGCCGTTGTGATGCGTCAGCATTCCGCCGCTTGCGCTCCACACCACGCGATGCTCTTGCTCATCGATGGTTACGATCTGTTCGCGCACAACACGGCCGTTGCCAAACGTCACAATGCGGGCGCCCGGCTCCAGCTCAGTATTCACAACAAAGCCGGGAACCAGCCGTGTGTGCAACGCGCCAATGTCCCGCAGCGCGTCCCACACCTGATCGACGCCCGCCCTCACCACAATCTCTTTCCGAATGGATGCCATCTCTAGTTCCGCTCCATGATTACGACTGCGAAGCTGGTGGCGTAATCCCCAGCAAACGCGCGTAGACTGCAAGCTGACCGTAGTGCTCGCTTAGATGTTCAAGTCCCATGAAAAACGTGGGCATTGACTGATCGCTCACGTCTCCGTTGATGGCAGCAGCGATCTGGCTGCTGGTGTTCTCGAGATCAGCGAGCGCTGCCGCTTTGTCTGGACAGTCTGCTGTCGTTAGTTCGTTCCCACTGTCGTCGGCGGGCCTGCCATTCAGCGTGTCAGCGACATAGCGATTCCAATAGGCGACGTGCCGCAGCAGGGCAGAGCAGGTTCGTGTGCCCTGCACTAGCTCCGCTTCGTACTGATCGTTTGGGATTGCCGCTGCAAGTGCAATGAATTTTTGTGCCGCAGCCTGCCAGCGGGTCGCCAGCACCGTCGTCAATGCGTCCGTTGTGGATCCGGTCATTGCCATGAAGTCCTCATTCCCTGAAATTGCAGGATGCACCTTTTCCTGAGCAGCGCACCGTGCAGGATCTAGACTGAGGGCAGGAGCGGTCCGACTTCTTGGCAAAAATTGCGGTCAAACCCGAGCCTCAAATTCCCGCGCAGAGCAGCGGCGCTCCAGCGGCCTCGCCCAGCGCCGGCCTGCTTGCTCAGGGACAGGGATGGTCGGTCTACGATGTGGTCTGCAATGCGGGACCCCAGGATCGCGCCTTCGAAGAGCAGCACTCCCAGACATCGGTTGCTCTGGTGCTAAGCGGAACCTTCCAGTACTGCACCTCCACCGGTCATGAACTGATGAGCCCAGGGTCGCTGCTGCTGGGCAACAGTGGCGATCTGTTCAGCTGTGGCCACGAACACAGCGTGGGTGACCGATGCGTTTCGTTCCACTACTCTGATGAGCTGTGCGATGAGTTGTCCCACGCCGGCAGGCGGCGGTTTCACATTCCGCGCATTCCCGCGCTTCGCGCCCTGTCTCCTTTAACAGCGCGTCTGGAGTCGCTCGTTGCCGGGGCGCCCGACCACGCAATTCTGGAAGAAGTTGCGTTCCAGGTCCTCGATCGTGCTGTGCACCTGCAGCACGGGCTCACTTCACGACGGCGCGTTGCCGATCCCAGCTCATTGGCGCGGGTGACTCGCGTGCTGCGCGGCTTGGAGGCCGAGCCGGAAGCTCTCCACGAGCTCTCCACACTTGCCGCCGAAGCGCGGTTGAGCGTCTACCACTTCCTGCGCTGTTTTGAGGATCTTACCGGCACCACGCCGCACCAGTATCTGCTGCGGCTCCGCTTGCGCCGGGCCGCTCTGCAACTCAAACAAACCAGCGGCAAGATCCTGGATGTCGCTCTCGACTGCGGCTTCGGCGACGTCTCCAACTTCAACCGCGCCTTTCGCGCCGAGTTCGGCGTCAGCCCCCGCGCCTATCGCCGCAGCGGCTGACGAAATCGGTGCCTCGATCGCTATCTCTTGCTCATCATCATCTTTGTCAGCAGCGGAGTCGGGTTCTCGGGATTCTCCAATGCCGCTAACTTTGTGGTTCGAAGCTGGATGACCTCGAGCCACTCCGGTTCGGTCAGAATGTAGAACTGATCTCTCTGGATCGCGTCGAACACCAGCTCCGCCACTTTACTCGGAGGCATGCTCGCCGCCATGATCGCATCGAATGCAGCCCGCCTCGCCTGCATCTCGGGCGTCAATGGAACCGCCTCATCGCGCAGTTCCGCGGGCCGGTTCCGCTCCGCGTTGCCGATATTCGTGTTCACCGGACCCGGGCAGAGCACGGATACCTTCACGCGGGAGCTCCGCTGCTGCAACGCGAAGTACAGGTTCTCTGAGAGCGCAACCACCGCATGTTTGCTCGTCGAATAAGGCGCCGAAAAACTTCCCGCTACCAGTCCCGCAGAGGACGACGTGTTGACGATGTGGCAGTCCGTATCTTGCGCGAGCATCAAAGGCGTGAATACCTTTACCCCGTGAATCACGCCCCACAGGTCCACGCCGATCACCCACTCCCAGTCGTTCCAGGTGGCCTCCCATGGAGTACCGCCCGCCGCCACCCCGGCATTGTTAAAGAGCAGGTGTACCTTGCCGAAGGCGTCAAAGGCCCGCTGAGCCAGCCTCTCCACATCCTGGCGTTTCGAAACGTCGGTCTGGACGCACAAGACTGTGCCGCCCATACCTTCCAACTCGGCACCCGCCTTCGCCAACGCGCCTTCTTCGATATCGGCCAGCACGACCTTCACTCCGGCCCGGACACACCACTCGGCAATGCCTCGTCCAATGCCGCTCGCGCCACCTGTGATGACGGCCACCTTCCCCGCGAAATCCTTCATCGGCTGTCTCCTCTGGAATTTCCTCAAGCCTGACGACCATAGCCGATCAGAAGCAAAATTGCAGCCTGTTATTCGCTTATCAGGAGCGGTATTCTGGAAGTGGGGAGACACTGCCTGCCCATCCCAACCCCACGGCCAAATAGCTCCGCAACCGTGGGCGCTCGCATCGATTCATGTTCTTGTGACCTGCGCCCAGAACCGGACCTTAAAATGGAAGAGATACCGCATTCCGCGTCGATCGATCTTCGTTAGGGGCTTTTCCGCACCATGTCGAATATCTTGGAGCATCTTCCCGTTGGTCAGAAGGTGGGCATCGCCTTCTCCGGCGGACTGGACACCAGCGCCGCACTGCATTGGATGAAGCAGAAGGGCGCGCTGCCCTACGCCTACACCGCCAACCTCGGCCAACCCGACGAGTCCGACTACGAAGCGATCCCGCGCAAGGCAATGGAGTACGGTGCCGTCAAGGCCCGGCTCATTGACTGCCGCGCCCAGCTGGTCCGCGAGGGCATCTTCGCCCTGCAGAGCGGCGCCTTCCACATCTCCACCGCGGGCGTCACCTACTTCAACACCACCCCCATCGGCCGCGCCGTCACCGGCACCATGCTGGTGGCCGCCATGAAGGAAGACGACGTCAGCATCTGGGGCGACGGCAGCACCTTCAAGGGCAACGACATCGAGCGCTTCTATCGCTACGGCCTGCTGGTCAATCCCGATCTCAAGGTCTACAAGCCCTGGCTCGACCACGCCTTCATCGACGAGCTGGGCGGGCGCGCCGAGATGTCCGAGTTCATGCGCCGCTCCGGCTTCGAGTACAAGATGTCTGCCGAGAAGGCCTACTCCACTGACTCCAACATTCTGGGCGCCACTCACGAAGCCAAGGACCTCGAGTTCCTCAACAGCAGCATCCGCATCGTGGTGCCCATCATGGGCGTGGCCTCCTGGCGCGACGACGTTGAGGTTCGCCCCGAAGAGATCACGGTGCGTTTTGAAGAAGGCTGGCCGGTTGCGCTCAACGGCAAAACCTTCAGTGACAACGTCGAGCTGCTGCTTGAAGCCAACCGCATCGGCGGCCGCCACGGCCTGGGCATGAGCGACCAGATCGAAAACCGCATCATCGAAGCCAAGAGCCGCGGCATCTACGAGGCTCCCGGCCTGGCCCTGCTCTATATCGCCTACGAGCGCCTCATCACCGGCATCCACAATGAGGACACCATCGAGCAGTACCGCGAAAACGGCCGCAAGCTGGGCCGCCTGCTCTATCAGGGACGCTGGTTCGATCCCCAGGCCATCATGCTGCGCGAGAGCGCCCAGCGCTGGGTGGCCAAGCCCGTCACCGGCGAAGTGACGGTGGAGCTGCGCCGCGGCAACGACTACTCCATCCTCAACACCGCCTCGCCCAATCTCACCTTCAAGCCCGAGCGCCTTTCCATGGAGAAGACCGACTCCGCCTTCTCCCCCCGCGACCGCATCGGCCAGCTGACCATGCGCAACCTCGACATCATCGACACGCGCGAGAAGCTGCTGACCTATGCCCGCGCCGGCCTGCTCAACGTGGGAGTGGGCACCGAGATGCCGCAGCTCAAGGGAACAGAAGAGAAGAAGTAAAATCCCTCAGACATTCCTTCAGCTCGGTCATGACTCGAAGCTGAACTGCTGTCCCAAGCCAGGCGTGCCGCGATCTCGTGTCACGCCTGGCTCGAAACCGCACTCCCCCAGCTTTCGTGCCGTGCTGACCAGCCCAGCTTCGGCCGCTCTCCATACCTGCAAAAAACTTGCATGCTATTGGATCAATAGACGGCTGTGCCCGATTCCCGCGACCGCAACGTCACCACAATCCCCAGGGCCACCAGTACGCAGATCAGCGCGAACAGAAACGCGCTCGCATACCCAAAGGCGCCGATGACCGCTCCTGCCGCCGGACCCACCAGGAAGAACGACACATCCGAAAACCCGGTATAGACGCCCAGGGCCGTGCCCCGGTTTTGCTCCGGCACTTTGCGCACCGCCTCAACGCCGATGGCCGGAAACACCAGCGAGAACCCAAATCCGGTGATCGCTGCCGCCACCAGAGCCGTCCAGGGAGAATGAGCCCGCCACAGCACCAGGACACCGATGGACTCGATGCTGAGGCACACCATCGCCACGGGAAAGCCTCCCCAGCGGTTGATCACCTCAATGAACAGCAGGCGCGCTGTGATGAACGCCGCGCCGAAGCCCGTCAGACAGAGCGCCGCCCCGTCCCAGTGGCGGCTGGCGTAGAACAGGGTCACGAAAGTGGCCAGAACACTGTAGCCCACGCCGCCCAGGGCAAGAGCACTGCCGTGTGCAGCCACCCGCCCCAGTACCCTCCGGAACGGAAGCCGCTCCCCATGAATCACAGCCACCGGGCGCTTTGCCGATGCCACAAACCAGCTGATCAGGGAGATTGCCGCGGTCAGTATCCCGATCGACCCCAGCCCCCAATACTGCTCCAGGATCACTCCCAGCGGCGCGCCCACCGAGATTGCCCCGTAGGTGCAGATGCCGTTGTAGGAGATCACCTTGGCCGTGTGCTCCTGACCGGCGCTGCTGATGCCCCACAAGGTGGCTCCGGTCGAACCCAGGCTCTCGCCCACTCCCAGCGCCAGACGGCTGGCGATCAGAGCCGTAAAGCTCAGCCAGGGAATCTGTTGCAGCAGCGCCGCTCCCAGCAAACACAGCCCGCTCAGGCTGCAGGCTGCCATCCCGCGCTGCACGGCTACTTTAGCCCCGGCATGGTCGGAGATATGCCCCGCCCAGGGACGGCTGATGAATGTGGCAATGTACTGGATGCTGATCACCAAACCAGCCAGGGTGGCGCTATAGCCCATGCGCATGTGCACATACGGGGGCAAAATTGCCAGCGGCAGCCCGATCGACAGGTAGCTGATGAAGGTGAAGTAGACGTAGCTGAGGATGTTCCAGGTGCTGCCCGGATCCGCGGCACGGCTGGCAAACCCTTTCGGGCGCGCAGGAGAGATCAATTGGCGGTCGGGAGCGCTCAAATGCCAGTATATCGAAGCGCATTTTTCCCTCGGAGTTGTCCCGCCCCGGCCGGTCGCACTCGACTCACCCGAGCCCGAAGGCTCTGCGGCCCTGGTCACGTGCCCAGCAATCCGCTTCGCCCGTACACTGAAAGGGAATGAGCTGCGGCTTTTACATCGAGAACTTTGGGTGTCGCGCCGCCCGCGCCGACGCCGAAGCCATCGGACACCGTCTCCGCGCTGCCCAGGGCCAGGAACGCGATCTGCCTCTCGCCGACGTCGTGATCGTGAACACCTGCAGTGTCACCGCCGAGGCCGACCGCGAAGCCCGCGCCTTCATCCGCCGGACCCATCGCCAGAATCCCGCCGCCCGCATCCTGGTCACCGGCTGCTACGCCCAGCGCGCTCCCCAGGAGCTCTCCGATCTGCCTGGCGTCGCGGCAGTGGTGGGCAACAGCCACAAGTCGCTGGCTCCCGAGATTGCTCTGGGGCTGGCCGGCTCGCCCGCTCCCTCCGCACCGCCCGCGGAGTTGGTCAGCGTGCAAAGTCTGCTGGCCGGCACCCCATCCTCCGGCGCGCAAGTCTGGGTCGACGACCAATTTGCCCACTCGTTCCTGGAAGAGGCGCAGCTGCTGCCCGGCCTCCAGACCCGGCCTAACCTCAAGATTCAGGAGGGTTGTAGCAACCGCTGCACCTTCTGCGTCATTCCTCAGACCCGGGGCGGCTCCCGCAGTCTGCCGCCCGCCAAAATTCTCGAACAGGTGCGTGGCTTCGTCGCCGCCGGGGGCAATGAGCTGGTCCTCTCCGGCATCAATCTGGGGCGCTGGGGACGCGACCTGTCCGCGGAGGCAGCCTCGATCCCCTTCGGTTCGGACCACGCCTCGGCGCTTGGCCCGGTCACGACGCTGGCTGCGCTCCTCCGCGTCCTCCTGGAGACCACCGGCCTGCCTCGCCTCCGCCTCAGCTCCATCGAGCCTATGGATTGGAGTACAGAGCTGATCGAGCTCATGCGGCAGTTTGGTGGATCGCGTTTGGCCCGGCACGCCCACCTGCCCCTCCAGTCCGGCTCCGACGCCGTCTTAAGGCGCATGCACCGCCGGTATCGTCCCTGGCACTACGTGGAGAAGGTCGAGGCGCTGCTGGAGACCGTCGGATCAGCCCTCACTCTCGGCGCAGATGTCATGGTCGGCTTCCCGGGAGAGACCGACGCCGAGTTCGAAGAGACGCGCAAGCTCATCGATGCGCTGCCCTTCGGCTATCTGCATCTGTTTCCGTTTTCGCCTCGCCCCAACACCCGGGGCTGGGCTCTGCACGGCGCCTCTCCCGTCCCCGGCCCGGTTGTGCAGGAACGTCTCGCGGCATTGCGTGAGCTAGCTCACAAAAAGTCCTTCGCTCACCGCGCCCAGTTCCTCAATCGGACCCTTCCGGTCATCTGTTTGCACACTCCGCCCACGATTGCGCAGCGAGGCCGCACCGTCGCTCTTGCAGAAAACTTCCTGCCTGTGGAGATTGCTGGCGTCTTTCCGGCTAATCATCTGTGCTCGGTTCAGATCACGGGAGTGGAGTCCGATCTGGTCCTTTCCGCGCTCCCGCTTTGAACCACTCCGGCCCATTCCCGCAAGCAATCGCATGCCTTATCCCGATGTAAACGTAGCGCAGAATCCTCAGTGTTCATGCGGGTTTTCATCGCTTTCCGAAAAACTTATCTTCTAAATTGCTTTAGCCAGCCACAACTTGACATCGGTGGAAAACAGGTGCAGGATGTGGACAATCTGGTATGCGGGGCGAGCGGGGTACTCAATCAGAGATCAGCTCTCACGATCTCGACAGGCACAGTTTCCTCCAGTTCGATTCCTTTCCCAGACTGACCTCAAGGGCCCCCGCTGAGGTGAGTTTATGGTCGTCAAAACTCAAGGCAACGGCCGCGAAGTTACAGGTCTGCACGTGGGAGCGACTAACGCGCGCCGCTATTTTTCCAAAAACCACGGGGCAATCGAATTGCAGTTAGGCGATCTGCGCATTGAATGCGCACTGCCCCCGAGTTTCTGGGATGGGCAGCCGGAGATCCACGATCCGCGGCTGTGTGAATGGCTCAACTTTAAGGTCTTTCATCATTCCAACCGCAACCCGATGACCATGGCGATGGTGCAGTCGGGACAGAACAGGTTCACTCTGCAGTCCATTTCCTTGGTTAACCGTCGCGGGGTGCGCGACACTCCGCCGGCTTAATTCGCTCATCCTGACGAGACGGTGGCCCTCGCCGAAGCGGTCCCTCAGTGGCCCGCTGGCACAGCCGTCCATCACGTACCGGAGTTGGTGGGCTCCCAAGTGACCTCGCCACCCGCTCATGCAAGAAGGAGAAGAGAGATGAAGGGACAGCGCACACCTACGGAAATGGAGGCTCGGGCCGCTCAGGCCCTGGGCGCTCTGTTGCACCGGGTCTCCTCGATTAAGACCAGAGACATCCAGTTGCAGCCAGCCCGCAGCAAATCCGACATCCTGGCCGAGATCGAGGTCCTGGGGCACAGCCACAAGCTGGTGTGTAATGTCGCCGATGGGGATCCCGATCACGTCCGCAAAGCCATCCAAAGGCTGATGACCTGCGCGGACCGCAAACAGGGCGACGCCACTCCCATCGTCATCGCGCCGCACCTGTCCGACCAGGCTCGTTCCCTGTGCGTGAAGAGCCAGGTCGGCTTCCTCGATCTGGATGGCAATGCCCGCCTGGAAGTCGATGAAGTCTTCATCGGCACCCGCTCGGTGCGCAGCGTACCCGCCGCGCCCCCCCGCGGGCGCATGCAGGCCTGAGGAAAGGCCACTTCGGCCTTTCGGCCCAGGCCGCCAGCCGAGCGCAAAATCAACCAAACCAATGCTATACTCAGTGGTGCGTTTGACCGCCCGGCTTCGTTTCGAAAGAGCGAAACCGGGTGGGAACGCAAGTGGAGGAGTACCATCGCATTCGATAAAAGAGCCGCCAAGTCCTTTATTCGCATCAATGACCGCATCCGGGCACGCGAGATTCGCGTGATCGATGAAAACGGTGAGCAGCTGGGCATCATGCCCCCCTTCGAGGCGCTGAAGGTCGCCCGCGAGCGGGGCCTGGATCTGGTGGAAGTTTCGCCCAACGCTGTGCCTCCCGTGTGCCGTATCCAGGACTATGGGCGCTTTCTCTACGAGAAAGAAAAGAGCGAGCGCGCCGCGCGCAAAAAGCAGAAGGTCATCACCATCAAGGAAGTCAAGTTCTCCGTCACCGTGGATGAGCACGACTACCAGACCAAGAAAAATCAGGCAGTCCGCTTCCTCAACGAGGGCGACAAGGTGAAGGCCAGCCTGCGCTTCCGTGGCCGCCAGATGGCGCACCGCGAGCTGGGCTACAACATCATCAACCGCCTCATTCAGGACATCGGCGAGGCCGGCGTAGTCGAGTTCATGCCCCGCATGGAAGGCACCATTCTGCACGCCATCCTGGCTCCCACCAAGAAGGAGCAGCCCAAGCCCAAGCCGCCCGCTCAACCAGCCGCGCAGCCGGCCGTCGCGCCCATGGCCCAGTAAACCGCACATAGAAAAGCCGCCCTCTCTGGGCGGCTTTTTGCTGGGGTGGGACCTTCTCGACGGCTCAGGCTCACGCCTGACCTCCATCGCGAGTTCTACGTCTCTACGTCAGCCAGCGCAGGCGTGGGGTCATCCGGGGTGGAACCGGCAGCACGATAAACCCTTCCCGCCAGTGCCCCTGCTCCCGCCGCGGCGGAGTTCCGACGAAACGTGCGCCCGAGGCATCGCGGGCTTCCAAAGCCAAGCCGGGCAGTCCCGCTACGATGGCCTGCAGCTGGTCATGGTTAGGCGGCCGGTTGACGGTGAAGGGAACCACTTCGCGCAGAGCGGCAAAGGAGGCGGCCAGGTCGCTGACCTTGGCGCGGCGTTTGGAGGGTAGCGGCTTCAATCCCAGCGACCGCCAGGCCGCGTGGGGATAGCTCTCCACCAGCACCCGCTCCGGCCCGCTGCTCGGCTGCTCCTGGGTAGCCAGGCGGCGCCACCCGCGGCGGCACAGCGCGTCGTACACATCCACGCAAAATTCGGCGAAGTTGCGGTAAGTAGCTGGCTTGACCATCCCGGGAAGCCCGGTTTTGGCTGCGGTGTTTAGTTCGGTCTCGCTGGCACGGGCATGTAAGTGGCCGTTATCCGGAGACTTCCAGGCCTGGGGGCCGTCCAGCATCAGGATCTGAATGCCGCGTATGTTGCAGAGGTGATTCAGGCGGCCGGCCAATACCTCGGCCTCCACCGCTCCCGGCTCGTTCCACATCATGATCTCGCACTGCACCAGCCCGCGGGGGTCTGCAGAGGCGACCCGGTCGAGCACCACCACCCCCAGGTCTGTCCAGCGCCGCGAGGCGAGATCCACACTCACAATGGCCATGCAGCCACCCTACGCCCGAGAGCAGAGGAAAAAGAAGTGCAGAATGCGGCGTTTGGGAGCGGGTTTGACAACTTGGGAAGACCGAACCAATTTGGGATGCACGGTGAAAAAGATTTACACCCGGTCTCCTCGCCCGCGGTCAGCCAGGGCCTGCCAAGTCGAATTTAGGGTATACTGGCTGAAGCCTCAGTGGGGCAGGGAGACCCCTGTCTAGCCGAGCTTACGGATTCCGGCGGTCAAGCCGGTCCTAAAGAGAAGAAAATGCCCAAGTTGAAGACTCATTCGGGCGCGGCCAAGCGCTTCAAGAAGACTGGCACCGGCAAGATCAAGCGGGGCCATACGAAGGTGCGGCACATCCTTACGTCGAAATCGCCCAAGGCGAAGCGGAAGCTCGGTAAGAGCGCTATCGTTTCGGACGGCGATCACGCGAAGGTCGCGCGCATGATTCCTTACGCCTGATCGTTGCGCCCTCCTCGAGTGAGGCGGGCACTCCGGGCCTCAGTGGAGAGGCCCCCTTCGGACCGGATATAGAGGTCGGAAGAGAGATCAAGGCTTGAATTGAGCGAGTGAAGAGGTTTTTAGCCGGCCCGGCATGGGCCCGGCTCTCCTGCCTCCAGCCGCGTTGACCACGTAACCAAACGGAGACACACCATGCCCCGCGTAAAACGCAGTACAAAAAGGAATGACCGCCGCAAGAAGATTCTTGAGAGGGCAAGCGGTTATTTCCTTACGAAATCGAAGCTCTATCAGGCAGCCCAGGAAGCCGTCGAGCGCGGCCTGAAGTTCGCCTACACCGGCCGCAAGCAGAAGAAGCGTCAGTTCCGCTCCCTGTGGATCGTGCGTATTTCGGCAGCCTGCAAGCTGAACGGCACCAGCTACTCGCAGTTCATTAACGGCCTGAAGAAGGGCGGCATCGACTTGGATCGCAAGATTCTTGCTGAGATCGCCGTGCACGACGCCGCCGGCTTTACCAAGCTGGTGGAGCAGGCGAAAGCCGCTCTCGCCAGCGCAGCCGCTTAAGCCAGGCTGATCTGCCCCTTTCAACGGCCTGGAGCTGATGCTTCAGGCCGTTGTTCTTTTGGGGTGGATGCTCATCCCTTGTCATCCTGACCGCCACGCCACAGTGGTTTATTCTGCGGATTACGACCCATGAGCAACGAAGAGATTCCGAACCTGTCGTCCTTTGACGACGAGTCGCTGAACCAGGCCTTTGCCGCGCTCGAGCAGCAGGCCCGCCAGGCTGCCGCCGCGCTCGATGGCCCTGAGGCCGTCGAAGCCTTCCGCCTGCAGTGGCTGGGCCGCAAGCAGGGCCGCTTGAATGAGGTGTCGAGCCGCTGGCTGAAGTCCGCGCCGGCTGAGGCCAAGAAGTCTCTGGGACAGCGTTTCAATGCGCTCAAGACGCTGGTGGAGGGCTTGCTCGATCAAGCTGCTGGCGCAGGTCCCAGCGACGCCGCCTTGGCAGCCGAGTCCATCGACATCACTCTGCCCGGCACCCGGCGCCTGACCGGAGCCGAACATCCCATCACCCGCACTCTCAACGAGATCGTCTCGGTGTTCGCGGCGCTGGGCTACTCGGTCGGTGTCGGTCCCGAAGTCGAGACCGACTTCTACAACTTCGAGAGCATGAACTTCCCGCCGGGGCATCCGGCACGCGATACGCAGGACACGCTGGTGATCGCCAACCAGGAGCGCAAGCCCCTGCGCGAACGCCTGTTGCTGCGTACCCACACTTCGCCGGTGCAGATGCGCACCATGGAATCGCAGCCGCCGCCGGTGCGCATTGTGATCCCCGGCAAGGTGCATCGCAACGATGCTGCCGACGCTACGCATTCGCCCATCTTCCACCAGGTCGAGGGCCTCTGCGTCGACACCAACATCACCTTTAGCGATCTGAAGGGCACGCTCGATCACGCCATGAAGGCGCTGTTCGGCTCGTCGGTAAAGACGCGGTTCTTCCCCTCCTTCTTTCCCTTCACCGAGCCCAGCGCCGACGTGCAGATCAGCTGCATCTTCTGCGGCGGCAAGGGATGCCGTAAGTGCAAGCAGTCGGGCTGGATCGAGCTGTTGGGATGCGGCATGGTCGATCCCGCGGTGTTCGCCTTCGCCGCCGAAAAGCAGCCCGGCTACGATCCCAAAAAGATCTCCGGCTTTGCCTTCGGCATGGGTGTGGAGCGCATCGCCATGATGAAGTACGGCATCAGCGAGATCGGCAGCTTCTATGCCGGTGATATGCGGTTTTTGAATCAGTTTGTGTGAAGCGGAGTTAGCGGGGCTAGCCGCGCTGCGCGCGGTTTGCGGAGTTAGTTGCGCAATGGCGAGAGTTAAGAACTATCGCGAATTGTTTGTCTGGCAGAAGGCCATGGCGCTGGCACGGTCGGCTTACCAGATCAGCGAGCAATTGCCCCAGAAGGAAGCGTTCGGCCTGCTCTCTCAAATCCGACGGGCGGCAGTCTCCGTGCCGAGTAACATCGCAGAAGGCCATGGCCGTCTGACCGATTCACAGTTTCGGCATTTCCTAGGGAATGCGCGAGGTTCGCTTTACGAGCTTCACACGCAGCTTGAGTTGGCGGCAGATCTTGGTTTTATAGACGGTCGTACCGTTCATGACTTTATGGAGCAGGGTGCGGAGGTGGCGAGACTCCTGAACGGACTGATCAGTTCGTTGAGCGAAGCAAAGTCCGTCGGTCATCGGCCACCAACTCCGCTAACCGCGCGAAGCGCCGCTAACTCCGCCAGCTCCGCTACTAAGGAAGCACTATGAAGATTTTGACGAACTGGCTTCGGGCCTTTCTCCCGACTCTCCCGGCTTCCGACGCGCAACTCGCCGAAGACCTCACCCTTCGTGGCGTTGCAGTGGAAGGCGTCTACGACCTCGGCGCGGGCAACGGCTCGCTCTACGAGATGGATATCACCACCAACCGCGTCGACGCCATGAACCACTACGGCGTGGCGCGCGAGGCTGCTGCGATCTATGGCCTGAGCCTGCCGGCACTCGATTACAAGCTGTCCGAAGCGAAGCCAGCGGCGAAGCCGTTCTCAGTGCAGATTGAGGCGCAGGATGCTTGCGGCCGTTTCACCGCGCGCGTATTGTGCGACATCACCATTGGCGAATCGCGCGACTGGTTCCCCGGTGCCGAGGTAGCCACCTACTTCGGCTTGCTCGAGCAGAAGAAGATCTCCAACGCGGTGGATGCGACGAACTATGCGTGGCTGGCCATGGGGCAGCCCACCCACGCCTTCGATCTCGATAAGATTCAGGGCGGCATCGTCGTGCGGCGCGCGCGCAAAGGTGAGAAGCTCAAGACCCTCGATGGCATGGATCGTATCCTCGATCCCGAAGACCTGGTCGTCGCCGATCACGTGAAGCCGCTTGCACTCGCCGGTGTAATGGGCGGGTGGGACTCCATGATCACGCCGGAAACCAAGAACGTTCTCGTAGAAGCGGCATGGTTCGATCCGATTGCCGTGCGACGCACAGCACGCCGTCATGGCCTGCATACCGATGCCTCCCATCGCTTCGAGCGCGGAGCCGATATCAACGCAGCTCCTGTCGCTTCCGCCCTGGTCAGCAGCATCCTGCTCGCTAACGGCGGCTGGATCGAAGGCGATCTCGTCGACGTCCGCGTTCCAGCCATTGAAGCGCGCACCGCCCACCGCCCCGCTGTATCGCTCTCGCTCTCTGAGGTTCAGCGACTCCTGGGCACCACCATCGATCCGCAGGGTATCACTGCTGAGGTGGTCGAGAACGTTCTCACTGCGCTTGGCTGCCAGCTTTCGCATCAGCGCGAAACCGGCACCTCTGAATCGAATCGCGAAGCCTGGCTCGTCAATCTTCCCAGCTGGCGTCTCGATCTCGATCGCGAGATTGATCTCATTGAAGAAGTTGCGCGTGTCTACGGCTACAATCGCTTCGCCAACACGTTGCCCGCATTCGGAGAGGGCGTGAAGGCGCTGCCCTGGGCCGAGTCCGAAGCAGTCGTGCGTCGCACCTTGCTTGCCGCCGGATTTCACGAAGCCATCTCCAGCACCTTCTGTTCGGCTGCCGATGCTGCCCTCACCGCCTCTCAGCCCGGCCAGGTCGTGCCGCTTGGCAATCCGCTGAGTGAAGAGGCGGGCGTGATGCGCCCCTCGCTGATTCCCGGCATGCTGACCATGATCGCCGGAAACCTCCACCGCGACGTGAGCGATGTGCGCCTCTTCGAATTGGGTACTGTCTTCGGCGGATCCACCGAGAGAGTGGAAGAGCATCCCTCGCTGGCCTTCGGTGCAGCAGGCAAGATCTCTGAAGATGGCGCGCTGCATAACACCCGTGCACTCGATTTCTACGATGTCAAAGGTGCGGCTGAGCAAGTGCTGGCGCGCTTCGACGCGGATGTCTACTTCGATCGCTTCCCCGCTGACGCCGGGCTTACGCCCGAGTGGCTCCATCCTTATCGGAGCGCACGCGTGGTTGCGGAAGGCCTCACCGTCGGCTGGTTCGGCCAGCTGCATCCTCGTGAAGCCGCTGCGCGCAAGCTCAAAGACGCCGTGTTGCTGGGCGAACTCTATCTCGATCGGCTCTACAAGCTGCCGCTGCGCAAACCGGCTGCGCGGGAGATCTCGCGCTTTCAACCAGTGCGCCGCGACTTCTCGCTGGTCCTGGACGAGAGCATCGCCTGGGAAAGAGTCGAGCAGGCCGTCTCCGCCCTGCACATTCCAGAGATGGTCGAGTGGGGAGCGCGCGAGGTTTTTCGCGATCCCAAGCTCGGCCAGCGCGAGTATTCCCTCTTGCTGGGCATCACCTTCCAGGCTCCGGATCGCACCCTGCGCGAAGAAGAACTCCAGGATTTTCAATCGCGCGTGATCGACGCCGTTGCCAAAGCTGGTGCCCGTCTGCGCGGCTGAGGATTACCGCCGGGGCATCGGCGCTATACTCCAAACAAGTGCGACGGCACGGAGGAGTAGAACATGTCAGAATTGCCCTGGGGTACCGAGGTTGCGGAAGAAACTCGGCCTGAAAATCAGCCTGAGTCACCGGCCGCGGAGCCGGGCACTCTGGCCCTGAGCGCGGACGAATTCTCCGCTCTCGAAGAGCGCGTGCTGCGTGCGGTCAACCTGGTTAAGCGCGAACGCGCGGCCCGCAATGAAGCCGAAGAACGTGCTTTGCAGATGGAGATCAAGCTGGAAGAACAGACCGCCACCACCGATCAGCTGCAAAAAGAGATCGGTTCACTTCGCTCCGAACGCGAGCAGGTGAAGCAACGCGTGGAACGGCTGCTCTCCCAACTCGACGCGCTGGAACTGTGAGCGTTGCTATGGAAGAAGTACCCACCAACTACGTCACGGTCGAGATCTACGATCAGACCTATCACCTCTACGGCCAGAACGCGGATCACATCCGCCGCCTGGCCGCACAGGTCGACGCCAAGATGCGCGCCGTCGCCGCCCAAGGCCGCACCGTGGACTCCCTGCGCGTCGCGGTACTCGCCGCCCTCAATCTTGCCGACGAGCTCTCTGAGGCGCAGCCCTCCGCCTCCGTCACCCTCGGACACGCCCGTGCCAACAGCCTGCGCGGCCTGCTGGACGAAGTTCTGGAAGAAGAGCGCAAGACCGGCTCGTAGATTGCGCAGCTGGCCGTTTCTAGTTTTGTTGGTAAGCTGAACAACTCTCCCGCCCTGTAATGCTGAGGCGCAAAGCCTCGGTCCCTCTTCCAACCCGAAAGCAACCCCCCTCCCATATATAGCCTCTATGTCGGATGTACGACGAAAAGCGCGCCCAACTGGCCGCTGCAGCTTTTTTATGCCTTCATGCCTCTCAGAAACTCGTGCGGCCACCATCGCGCCCGGCCAAGTCGTCATCGGACTCAAGGTGCGTATTGTGGGCGAACCGGGTATCTATGCAGTTCTGCGCTTCGATCGTGCGCGTTACCTCGTAGACCTCCTCCGGCTTGATAGCTCCGGTACGCTGGAGCGCGGTGTTCATCTCGCGGCCCTGGAACTGCCTCCGCCGCACATCCCTGCCCATCCTCTCCATCGGACTTACGCAGGTCATCGACACGCCCGGCCCATTCATCGCGGTACCGAGCCGCATCACGGCACCTGATTTGGTGCACGTTCAAGCGCCACCGGGCCCATCTTGCCGGACCATCGTCCCCCTGCGAACCAGTCTTCAATGTTGATCAGGCGACAAACGCCGCACCTCTGCGACCTTCGTCCGCCTTGTGCAGTCAGGCCGCGAACTCTAGCTGCATCAGCGTGCTAGCCTCTCCACGTCTGGTCCATCGTGGTCCTAGCTGTTCTACGCGTAACTGCAGTCGCTTGCGCTGCTTTCCAAAGTCCAATAAGCTGACATTACTTGGTGTCCAGGGATGATCAGGAGCCGCGTTGAAGTGAAAGGCCTTCGCCGATTTCCTGGTGTCCAAAGCAAATTTTGGTAAGCGAGTGGACACCGAAGCCAAAAGGCTGTAAGTCTAAGTAAAGAAGCCCCGACCTGCAAAGCAGGTGAGGTGGTCAACGCTGGTTGAACCTACATTCATTGAACAGGAGCTCGACTCGACCATCGGTTCTGTGTGCCGTGTCCGCCAGTCCGGAATGCCTAATGAACCGCGGGGAGCTCCACCGTCTTAGGACGGGTTCACCGGCGCATCGCCCACGGCCCCGCGGGTCGGGATTTCTTTCTTCTCCAACTCCTCCGCGATAGCTCCTCAAGTCCTCTCCTCAAAGCTGCACACGCCGCGCCGCACCTCTCAACGCACTCGCACATTCTTCATGCTTCAACAATGTGACCAGTCGCGCCTCGCGTGATGCGTTCGCGATTGCTGCACTACGGACCGTGAAGCTAAACTTCCCTCGGCAATTTTGCAGTGCTTCGCGAGCATGTACGCGCGAGTCGTCAACGGGATGTGCGCGCAGATTCGATTGAATCGCAGCGCAGCCGCTGTGGTCGCAGTTCGATTCGATCAAGCAACGACAATCTTCTTCTCTCGATAGGCAGGCCGATGCGTAGTTCTACAGCTCAACACGTCACCGCGCCCGCAGGCACTCGTGCGCTCTCTCGTTTGCTCACCTTTTTTGCAGTCGCGTTTGTCCTTGCCTGGGGCACTTGGATCCCGCTCTTCAAGGGCTATGCGCTTCCTAAGCAGATAGCCTTCATTGGATTGTTCGCTCCGGCTCTGGCAGCGATCGTAACTGCCGCAGTTTGGGATGGCGTACACGAGGTGCGCAGCATTGCCCGGCGGCTCACGCAGTTCAACCTCCCTTTTCGTTGGTGCCTCTTTTCCGCGCTCATCATGCCCGCTCTCTATCTGCTCGGCATTGGCGCGCTCAGGCTCTTCAAGATCGGAGGAGCCGGTCCGCTCTTTAGCGGAAGCTCTGCGGCATTCATCGCAGCCGGCTTCCTCTGGCTGGTTTTCGTTACCTCAGGAGAAGAGATAGGCTGGCGCGGCTACGCACTGCCTTTGCTGCTCGAGCACTATCCGCGGCCCGTTCTCGTCGCGGTGGGGCTCGGCTTCATTTGGGGAGTGTGGCACCTGCCCCTCTACCTTGTGCCGGGCCAGTCGGCGATGCGCTTGCCGCTGTTCCTGGCCTTCACCACGCTGCAATCCGTGCTCTACACACTCGTGTTCCTGCGCACCCACGGCAGCTTGCTTCCCGCGCTGCTGCTACATGCGGGAACCGATATTGCACCCCGCATCTTTCAACTGGGCCAACTTCCTTCTGCATTCTGGCTGATCGTCAACGTGATTCTCGGAGTGATTGCGATAACTCTGTGGTTCGCCATGCGAAGAAGCCCGACCCTCCTTTCGCGCTCCCATGCCGCCATCGCGGACCCAATCCCAGATTGAAATATCTCCTTCCGAGTGCAACTTGACTCCGCGGCGCAGATGTTGCCGCTGCAAACAACGCACGCGTATGACGTATCCTCGATGCAGTGCATCCCGTACTCTTCCACATCGGCGCAGTGTTAATCCCCAGCTATGGAGTCCTGGCTGCGTTGGGTGTTCTGCTGGCGTTGCTGACGGCGCAGCAGACCGCCCGAGTGGTCGGCATTGCTCCCGCCCATCTGTGGAACCTGTGCGTCATCGCCCTGTGCGCTGCGCTGATCGGGGCCCGCGTTCTTCTCGTGATTGCCAACTGGCGTGACGTGCTGCAGCATCCGCTGTGGATGCTCGGCCTGGCCATGATTCACCATCCCCTGGTCACCGCCGCCGGCGTCGCGGTTGGGCTCTTCGCGGGATGGCTGTATGCGTATTTGCAGCACCTGCCCATCGCCAGCGCGGCCGATGCCTTGGCCGCTCCCATCGCAGTCTGCCTTTCCATGGAGCAGTGGGGCGCGCTGCTGGCCGGCTCCGGATACGGCACGCTCGCGAACACCCGCTGGGCCGTGACCTACACCAGCGCCTTCGCCGAACATTGGAGCGGAACTCCGCTGGGCATTCCTTTGCATCCCGTGCAGGCCTACGCTGCCATCGGCTATCTATCTCTCGCTGTGGTGCTGCTGCTCGTCCTTCCTGCACGGCGTCAGGCCGGCGACGCCATCGGCACCGGACTTCTCGGCGCAGGCATCGTGGTCTTCATCACCGAGTTCTGGCGCGACTGGGAAGGGCGCGGCACGTTGTGGCATGGAGCCATCGATGGGCCGCAGCTCGCCGCTATTCTCATGGTGCTCGCTGGAGCACTGCTGTTGCGCGAACGAAAGTACGCCAACCTCTCCGCGACGAGGAGTACCTCTCGCCAGGGCCAGTCATGAATCCTCGACCCACTATCGTTGTTGACGCCGAATCCGCCGGGCAGCGCCTGGACCAGTTTCTTGCCGCCCAATTGGATATCAGCCGCTCGCGCGTTCAGCTCTTGCTCGAACAAGGGGACGTGCTCGTCGACGCTGCGCAGCCCAAGGCCTCGCTCAAGCTTCGCGGCGGCGAAACCATCCAGGTGAAAGGGGAGCCGCGTCCCGCTCCGCTCAAAGCCACTCCCGAAGACATACCGCTGGAGATCGTGTACGAGGATGAGCAGCTGGCGGTCATCAACAAGCCGGCCGGCATGATGGTGCACGCCGGCTCTGGCCTCACCGAAGATGCGCGCAGCCGCGGAACCCTCGTCAACGCGCTCCTGCATCGTTTCCAAAAACTGTCTTCAACCGGCGGCGACCTCCGCCCCGGCATCGTGCACCGCCTCGACAAAGACACCAGCGGCCTCATCATCGTGGCCAAGAACGACCGCAGCCACGGTGCTTTGGCGGAGATGTTCTCCGGCCGCGCCATCAAGAAGACTTATGTTGCGCTCGTGCAGGGCGAGCTGGAGCGGGCCAAGGGCACCGTGAATGCCGCCATCGCCCGCGACCCAATGCGGCGCACCCGTATGACCACCAAGCCCCAGGAGAACGCTCGCTCGGCCGTTTCGCACTACGAGGTGGTACGCAAGCTGGCCACCCGCTTCGGCAAGTTCTCCCTGGTGAAGGTGCGCATTGAAACCGGCCGCACCCACCAGATCCGCGTCCACATGGCCTCCCTCGGCCATCCCGTCGTGGGCGACACCCTCTACGGGGCGGCCAGCCAGATCACCGACCAGGTAGCCGCCCAGGCAGCTCCCTCCCGCGCCGCCCGCCGTAAGGCCGAACCCGAACGCCTGCGTCTGGGACGCAACTTCCTGCACGCCGCCGAGCTCGAATTCGCTCACCCTACCACCCGCAAGCCCGTCCATCTCTCCGTGCCCCTGCCCCCCGAGCTGGAAGCCTTCCTCGCCCGGCTAGAGCAGCCGGAACCCGCAGCTTCGCGCCGCCGGCAAGAAGGCGATTGATAGAATAAAAGGCAGTCATGACCAGACAGACCTCCACGCTGGCGGTACTTCGCCGCCGCATCCACGGACCCCTGGCCCTTGTCCTGGGAGCAGTGTTCATCGCGGCCACCGCCAGTGCTCAGCAACCCGCTGCGCCCGCCGCCAATCCTCCCACCCCTACCCCCGCCTCTCCGGATGCCGCCCAGCAGCAGCCCGCCCCGGCGCCGGCGCAGGATCAGAATCAGGACACCGGCCCCGTCCTCAGGCTGCAAGCCAACGAGGTCAACCTCATCTTCACCGTGACCGACAAGCACGGGCACTACATCCCCGATCTGCGGCTGAACGACTTCGCGCTGCTCGACGACGGCCGCGCCCCTGAGAAGGTCACGTCCTTCCGTCAGCAGATCAATCTGCCCCTGCGCGTCGGCATCGTCATCGACGCCAGCACCTCGATTCGCACCCGCTTCCAATTCGAGCAGCAATCCGCTATCGAGTTCCTCCTCGGCATCCTCAAAGCCCGCAGTGACCGCGCTTTTGTGATGGGCTTTGACGTCACGCCCAGCGTCACCGCCGACTGGACCAACGACATCGACAAGCTCGAAACCGGGGTCAATCGCCTCCGGCCCGGCGGCGGTACCGCGCTCTTTGACGCGGTCTACACCGCCTGCCGCGATAAGCTGCTCGACAACTCGCGCGGCCAGGAACCGGTGCGCAAGGCCATGATCCTGATCTCTGACGGCGACGACAACCAGAGCCGCGTGCGCCCCGATGAGGCCATCAAGGAATGCCAGCGCGCCGAGACCATCATCTATGCCATCAGCACCAACTGGACCCCCAGCCGCGGCAAGGGCGACAAGGTGCTCACCGACATGGCCGAAGCTACCGGCGGACAGGTCTTCTTCCCGCCTTCGGTGGAAGAGATGTCCAACAGCTTCCACGACATTGAGCAGGAGTTGCGCAGCCAGTACGCGCTCACCTACGTGCCTTCGGACTTCAAGATGGATGGTGCCTTCCGCCCCATTTATCTCTATTGCAACGACCGTCGCTACCAGGTGCGAGCCAAAAAGGGATACTTCGCTCCCAAGCAGTAGTTCCTGCAGTTCTTCAATCTGCTCCTACAGTTACCCACCCAGAGAGCCTGTTCCAGTTCGGAACAGGCTCTTTGCTTGGGACCTGAATTGAACTCCTCCGCCAATCCACACCGCCTTTCCTCATGTTTTGGCCCCGCTCCACGATGAAATAGGTAGAACGGTTCCATGGAGAGCAGTGAGCCGTAGTTCTTGCGGGTCTCGGGAAGAGCTGCCTGCAGGTCGGCCTATTCCCTCGAGGATCGTTTTTCTGACGCCGCAGCAAGGCCGGCGGACAGGAGGAGACTGCAAGTGATCCGGCAGGCCATCTCGTGCGATATTTGTGGCGCGGAGAAGAAGCAAACCAACAACTGGTTTGTCGCGTATGAACACTCAGGAGAACTACGGGTGAGTGGCTGGGGCACTCGCAACCGGCTGCGCAACGGCTCCAAGCACCTGTGCGGGCAAACCTGCCTCCACAAGCTGGTCGATGAATTCATGGCCCGCACCATCGCCGAGCGCATTGCAGCACAAAACGCGGAGCCCGGCGAGGCCGAGGAGTCGCTTCCCGCCACTGACACCAGCCTGACCTCCCTCACCGCTTACGTCGAGCCGAAGCCCACCTATGTGGAGCCTCGGAAGCCCGTGCTCGAGCCGCGCGCTGCCTACGCGGAGCCGCGCCCTAAGTTCACCGAGCCCGCTCCCACCTATCACCACGCTGACGACGCAGCTCACGCCAATACCTTCTGGGGAGACGATGAGTTCGAGTCTTCCGCCCGGCTGATTCCCACTCCCGATTCCGCTCCGGTAACCCGGACGACGCCACCGGCCTTTGTTGTGTCCTTATCCGCCTCCGCGGCTTCGGAGGACTCGCGCAGTGTCGCCGGCCACGTCGAAGCTCGCACCGGCTTCTCCATTCGCCGTCGCGCCGAAGCATGGGAACGCGAGCGGGAGCGCGAGATGCGCGCCGCCGATCGGGTAGCCGACATCGCCGGCCGCCGCCACAAGGGCCTCTAACCCTCGACCAAGGCAAAGCGCCTCGCGCGGATCAACTCCGTGGAGGCGCTTTTTACTGAAGATTTCCTGCCGAACCTCTAGACCCGCGGATCAGGCGGTCAGTGGACGCTGCTTAGCGGGTGGCGAAAATCTGGACCACCAGCGCGCCTTGCTGCCGGACTGGGCACCGCTCGCGCTCGTTTCTGAAGCCGGAGCCGGGACCGGATTCTGTGCCCGGGCCTGTACCGGCGTCCCCATCGCTGCCGGCTGAGGAATCTGTTGTGCGCTGGCCGCCCGCAGGCTGGCGACCGTCTCCTTCACCTGGGCGCGGAGTGTCTCCACCTCAAAGGCGCAGGAGCGAAGGTACGCGGATACGGTGAGACCTGCCTCTGCAGCGCGAGCCCGCAGTTGTTCGCATTCCGCATGGCTCATCCGGACCGTCACGCTGGCAGACTTGCGTTCCGCTTCGTTCACGATCGGAGCTGGCGCGGGAGCCGGAGCGCTGGTGCGCCGCCCGGCCGGGTCGCCGGCCAGCAAACCCGCGATGGCCGCGGCAATCATCTCTTTGTCAGGAATCGCCGACGAACCCTCATCCAGGTCTGCTGCCTTGGAGGCTACCCGATGAAGGCCCCGCAGGGCGTTCTCATACGTAATGGTGGCAATGTCGTCTTCAAGTCCGTCGAAGTCGCTGGCAGGAGGAAACTTCTTCTCCGGTTCGGTGAAATCGGCCAGCACACCCGCGAAGCTCGCGGAAGGCGACGGTGCAAGCGATGAGGAAGAGGAAGACTGCATGGCCCCAGCATAGTCGGATCGCGCCGCGACTTTAGTCTGAGAATCTGCCAAGAATGGCGGGCGAGTTTCGGAACGGGAACGCTATTCGCCTGTCCCAAAATGGAGCTTCCGCCTCGAAAAACGCAAATCCTCGTCCCGTCGCGCTCTAGGCGATGCAGGAGGCGGCCATGTTTTCCGGGTCGGGGAGCACCCGGCCGGGCAGGCGCAGCAGTCGGCTCACGTCTTCCGCGGTCATGGGCTTGGCGAACAGGTAGCCCTGCCCGTAGCGGCAGCCCATCTGCCGCAGCAGCCGGTATTGCTCGCGTGTCTCAATGCCCTCGGCGACGACGTCCATCCCCAGCACCCGGGCCAGCTCGATGATGGTCCGCACAATCTGCAGTGCCTGGTCTCCCTCGGTCAGCCGGCCCACGAAGGAGCGATCGATCTTCAGCACGTCAAACGGGAACGAATGCAGATAGCTCAGTGAGCTGTATCCCGTCCCGAAGTCATCCATGGAGAGGGAGATGCCCAGGGTGCGCAGCCCATCCAGAACCTCCATGGCTGTATTCATGTTCGGAATCAGGCTGGACTCCGTGAGCTCCAGGCCCAGCTGCCGGCTGGAGGTGCCAAACTGCCGCAGCAGCGCCTGCACATGGTCGGCCAGCCCGCGGCGCAGAAACTGCCGCGCGGAAAGGTTTACACACACGCGCAGCGAGCCATTGCGCGGATCTTCACTGGTCCAGGATTGGATCTGGCTGCAGGCCTCCGCCAGTCCCCAGTCCCCGATGGGCAGAATCATGCCGGACTCTTCGGCCATGGGGATGAACTGCATGGGCGCGATCAGCCCGCGCTCCGGATGACGCCAGCGGATCAGCGCCTCCAGGCCCATGATCTTGCGCGTGCTCAGGTCGACCTCGGGCTGGTAGTACAGGACGAACTCGCCCCGGTCCAGCGCGCGCCGCAGGTCAGTGTTGCGTGGCCAGGGAGCCTTGTCCGCGGTCTTGGGCGCCTCGGTCCGCTCTCGCCGAACCTGCTGGCGCGAGACCGCACGGCGCAGACGGCGAAGCTCCAATTGGCTGGTCACCATCTCAGCCAGGCTCTCCAAGTTGCGAATCTCTTCCTCGGTCAGCTGGCTGAGCCGCGGCTTGTCGTCGAATACGGCCAGGTGCCCCAGCAGCTTGCCCTCCGCGGAGCGGACCGGCACCGCCGCCAGAAACACCACGTTGAGGTCGCGTAAATGAAGCCTCTGGGTCTGAAAGTCGGGGTGGATGCGGATGTCCGGAATGACGACCGGCCCATCCTCCGCCTGCACCAGCTCGAAGAGCGAGCCCGCGCGGGGCAATTCCCGGACTACCGGGCCCTGGTGGGACTTGATCCATACCCGGGTCTGGTCGGCAAAGGCCAGGGCCGCCGCTGCGCAGCCAAAATGTCCCGCAGCCAGCCGGGTAATGTTGTCGTAGGCTGCCTCGGGCGGGGTGTCCAGAATGGCAGTGGAGCGAAGGGCAGCCAGGCGTGCCCCTTCCTCGTCGTAGGCCAGTTTGCGGGATTCAAGCTCTGCCTGTTGCATCGATCTGACTGGGTCAGCTCGCAGCTCGAGCGCCGCTAGAGAACCCACCTCCTCTGAAACTCGGGCCGGAATCCGGCCGTACCACGCTTATCGGAGGAAGTCCCCGCGGGCATCAGATTACGGCAGGCCATGCGCCTTTCGTAATCCTGGTTCGCCAATCCGGGTTACCCGGTACCCGCTTCCTGGGCCCTCCGGTCATTGGCATCCTCCAATCTCCGGCGGGGCCTTGCCTGACCCACTCTGAACCACCCGAAAACCTTTTCAGCGCCGCCCCCATCGTATTCAGGAAAGGAAAGAAGCCAGCAAACCGATGGACGTAAACTCAGCATCTATGTCTAATGGACGACATATGCGTGTCGTCTGGGCGTGAATGCAACGGTGGAGCAACGCGTGGTATCAATCAAAAGAGCCCTCATTATCGATTCCGATCAATTCGCAACAAGCCTTCCCCAGGTGGGTGAAAAAGTACGCATCGTCGGGCAAGAAGACGAGTTTCTCGTGCTCAACATCGACCGGGCCCGCCATACCGCAGACCTGATGTGCACCTCTGGAACCAAACGCGTGGAACAGGGCGTCTTGCTTCGTGCTCTTCGCCGGGTCCACGACGTGCCGGCTCAAAACTCCAATCGGCTTGACCGCTTTCCCAAACTACAAGTCCAAGAATGATCTTCCTTTCGCTCTCGCCCCGGTGAGAGCCTTCCATTCCGCCTCGGTCGTTCCTTCTTTCAATCCACGTCAATGAGAAGCCGGACTTGAGTTCGGGCCAGTTTCCGTCCACAAAAACGCCAGTTCGTCGGCGTCATCCTGAATCTGTTGTTCGACGCTCACCCCCGCGGAGTGCCCGCCCGTCACGCTGTAATGCAGCAAGACGGGGCGGCCCGCGGAGGAGGAGGCCTGCAGCAGAGCCGTCATCTTGCGCGCGTGCAGCGGATCTACCCGCGTATCGCTGTCTCCGGTGAAGAACAGCACCGCGGGATAAGCCGTGCCTGCCTTCACGTTCTGATAAGGCGAGTACTTCAGCAGATACGGAAACTGCTTTTCATTCTCCGCGCTGCCGTATTCCGTGACCCACAGCGGACCCATCTCGAACTTCTGATAACGCAGCATGTCCAGCAGGGGATAGCCGCAGAACACTGCCGCGAACAGCTCCGGCCGCTGCACGATGGACGCCCCCATCAGCAGGCCGCCATTCGATCGCCCGGCAATCGCGAAGTGCTGCGCCGAGGTGTACTTGTTGTCGATCAGGTACTGGGCCGCGGCAAACCAGTCGTCGAACACGTTCTGCTTCTTCTCGAACATGCCCTGCTCGTGCCACTTTTCTCCGTATTCCCCGCCCCCGCGCAGATTGGGTACGGCAAACCATCCACCCTGAAAGAGCCACCACGCCCACGCTGCGTTCCAGTGCGGAGTCTCGCTTGAATTGAACCCGCCGTAGCCGGTCATCAGCAGCCGCAACGAACCGTCTTGCTTCAGCCCCTTCTTCCCAGCAATGAACATCGGAACCTTGGTGCCATCCTTCGACTCGAAGAACACCTGCTTCAGCTCGTACCCGCCCGTCTCGAACGGCACCTTGGGCTGCGCGAAGACCTCCCGCTTGCCCGTCAGCGTGTCCAGCCGATAGAGCGTGGGCGGCTGGATATACGACTCGAAGCTGAAGAATCCATAGCGCCCGGTGGGCTCACCGTGCATCATCGAAGCGGATCCAATCCCGCCCAGGTCGATCTGGCCTGCAGGTTTGCCCGCCAGCGTGTAGACCGAGATCGTCGACTTCACGTCATGCAGCCGGTTCACGTAGACCTTGTTGCCCACAATCGAGAAGTCGTCGATCACGTCCTCCGACTCCGGAACCACCGTGGTCCACGCCTCCGGCATGATGCCTGGGTCAGCCTTGTAGATGACTCCGTTGGGAGCGTGATAGTCCGTCTTCACATACCAGGCGTTATTGGCGCGGATCACGGAAAAGCGGGACTCCAGCCCCCACACCAGCACCTCGAAGGGCTGATCGGGCTTGCTGAGATCGCGAAAGACGATATCCACCCGCTTGGCCGGCACTCCCCGGCGAATGGTCACGATTAAGTAGCGCCAGTCCGCCGTCACCGTCGCCGCGCAGAGGTCGGACTTGCTCAGCAGCTCCCCGCGAAACTCATTCCCGAAGATCAGCGTGTCCCGCGAAGGCCGTGTGCCCAGCACGGGATCGTAGATCAACGTTCCCTTCGAGGTGTGTCGTGCATAGTAGAAGCCCTTCCCATCGGGCACAAAGGAGACCGAAAGATAGCGGCCGGCGGGCAGTTCGTCTTCCAGCGTCTTACGGCTCTTTACATCGAACACGTGCACGGTGGTCTCGTCGGCTCCCCCCTCGCGCACACCGTAGGCCAGCAGCCCTCCATCGCGTGAGACGGCCAGAAGCTGCACCGACGTGTTAGTGTCCCGAGTCAAGGTTGCCGGGTCCACCAGCCGCTCATCCTTGCCCGCGAAGGTGCGCCGCACGTAGATGGACGCCTGGTCCTCGCCGGCCACCATCTTGGTGAAGAACAGGCTTCCATTGCGCTCGATAGGCGGAGTCCAGCGGGACACGTGCTCCAGGGCGTCGAGATCGCCCACGATATCCGGGCGGATACGCGCCTGCTTCATATAGCGGGCGGTATAGGCGTTCTGCGCCTCGATGAAGGCGCGGGTCTCCGTGCTCTTCGCGTCCTCCAGCCACCGATAGCTGTCCACCACCTTAGTGCCGGCGTAGTCGTCCGTCACCGGACGTGCCTCGGTCTCCGGAGGAGGAGGCAGCAGGATGCCGTCGCGCCCGTGCACCGCCTGCGACTGGGCCATAGAGATTGAGCAGCAGCACACCAGCAGCAGAACAGCCGTCCGTTGCATACATCCCTCCACGCCGACAGAATACGCGACAGCGACTGCGGGCTCCGATGCGTCTTCTCGCCCAGCCAGGACACGTTTCCGCCCCAAGCCCTCACCGCTAGTTTCCTGGCCAGCTCAAAAATGGGAACATCCCTAGGGCTGTGATCTGCGATGTGAATGGGCACTTCGCGCTTAATCGATACAATTTAATCCAGTGACAGAAACGCCCTCCAACGGATCATCGCGCTGGAAACGAGCGCTGGGAATGCTGCGGCCCTCGCACGCCCACTCCGCCTTCTCCGCCACGGTGATCCTGATGATCTCGACTGCCCTGTCGAGCATCTTCGGCATGTTGCGCAACACCTATATCGCCTGGCTGTTTGGCCGCGGTATGCAGGCGGACGCCTTCCTGGCCGCCTTCCAGTTGCCTGACATGATCTCCTATTTCCTGGTGGGCGGCGCAGCTTCCATCAGCTTCGTGACCATCCTCACCCGGTATCGCAACGAAGGGCGGGAAGAGCAGGGGAATCGCTCCCTGTCGGTCATTTTGACCACCATGTTTCTCGTCCTGGGCGGAGCAATCCTGGCTGGAGAGTTCCTCGCGCCCTTCTTCGTTCACAAGTGGATGCAAGGCTTCGATACGGAGAAGGCCGCGCTCTGCATCCATCTCACCCGCATTCTCCTGCCCGCCCAGCTCTTCTTCTTCGCCGGAGGCGTCTTCGGCGCGGTCCTGCTGGTGCGGAAGCAATTCACCGTGCAGGCCATCTCCCCGCTGATCTACAGCATGGGAACCATCGTGGGCGGGCTGCTCCTGGTCCATCGCCTGGGTGTCTCTTCGCTGGCTTATGGCACCGTGGCAGGTGCCCTTTGCGGTCCATTCCTTCTCAACGCCGTCTTCGCTCACCGCGCCGGAGCCCGCTACTTCCCCATCCTGGATTGGAAAGATGAAGGCCTGCGCGAGTGGGTGCGCATGTCCCTGCCGCTCATGGCCGGCGTATCTCTCGTCACGGCCGACTCCTGGATCATCGTCCACTTTGCCTCGAACACCGACGGCGCCGTCTCCCTGATGACCTATGCCAAGCGGCTGTTCACCGCACCGATGGCCGTTCTGGCCCAAGCCGCCGGGGTCGCGTCCATGCCCTTCTTCGCCAGCTTGTGGGCCAAGGAGAGGCGCTTCGAATTTGCCGTGGGCGTGGCCGATTCCGTTTCGCGGGTTGCGGCTCTCGGACTGCTGGCCGCCTCCATCCTCATTGCCCTGGCTCTCCAGATCGTGGAACTGCTCTTCCGGTTCGGAAAATTCTCTGCCAGTGACGCCCGCTCCTGCGCCGCCTTCTTCGTGCGTCCGTCAATCTTCGTCATCACGAAGGCCT
>CBJOJD010000004.1:0-43983 GCA_966443485.1 uncultured bacterium
TCGATTATGCCCCACCGGTGCGCGGCATTATGAGACGGGGGGAAGGTATGGGCTTAGCCGGAGGAGCGGGCTCAGGCAATTGCGTATTCTGCCGCATAGATTCTGGCTGACCATAAAAGCACCCGCAGGTCCTTCGCTTTGCTCAGGATGACACATCTCTTTGATGTGGTTCCAGGTGCGAGCAATCCAGAGTTCGCTTTCGGTGTTGTGCTGTGGACGCGGCCACGTGGAAACCGTTCGACATGGGATGAAGAATGTTCAAGGGCAACTGCAGGTTCTTCGACTTCGCTGCGCTTTGCTCAGAATGACAGCGTACAAAGGGGAAGACGGTTCAGAATGGCGGCGTGCATGGGGGGAACGCGGTCGTGCAGGGGGGAACGCGGTCGTACAGGGGGAACGCGTCGTGCATGGGAGGAAGGCGGTCGTGCACAATGGCGTCATGCGATTTGACGTGAGATTTGGCGCGCTATGTGTTGCCGCTTGCCTGAGTGTGTCCACCGGGTGGGCGCAGAGTGCTGCTGCCGCCCAACATGCGGAGAGGCCGCAGCCACCCATCCGCGACCCGCACACGCCGGGCTACGTCCAGGCTCAGCAGCTGCCGGATGGGGCAGTTCCCTCTCCCCGCGCGGATGGCAACTTCATTCTTGGACCGACGCATACGCCGGCGCCCGAACTTGCATCCACGGACGCGGCGCTGAAGGGACGTGTGGTCGAGTTCACCATGGCGTCGGCCGATAGCAAGTATTACCCCGGCATTGCACGCGATGCCGGCACCTTTGGCGTGCCTGACGAGAAGGACCCGGCCAAGCTCATCGTGACCACCAGCCATCCCGCGCCCTACACGCGCAAGGTGGCGGTCTACGTGCCGAGCCAATATGTGCCGGGGACGGCAGCTCCGTTCATTGTGGGTGCGGATGGGCCGGATCGCGTCTTGTTTCAAGCGCTGGACGCGTTGATTGCCGAGCACAAGCTGCCCGCGATGATTGGCATCTCCATCGGCAACGGCAGCGGCGATGCCCAAGGCAGCGAGCGCGGGCTGGAGTACGACACCATGTCTGGCCACTATGCGGAGTTTGTGGAGCACGAGGTGCTTCCGCTGGTGGAGGCCAAGGCGCAGGTGAGACTGACGCACGATCCGGACGGCCGCGCGGCGATGGGCGGCAGTTCGGGAGCTGCGTGCGCTTTGATCATGGCCTGGTACCACCCTGAGCTGTATCACCGGGTGCTGAGTTACTCCGGCACCTTCATCAACCAGCAGTGGCCCAGCGATCCCAAGACTCCGCATGGGGCATGGGAGTTTCACGAGCACTTGATTCCGGAGAGCCCGGTCAAGCCCATCCGGATTTGGATGGAGGTGGGAGATCGCGACCTCTACAACCCCAACGTGATGCGCGACAACATGCACGACTGGGTGCTGGCCAATGAACGGATGGCCGCGGTGCTGGCGAAGAAGGGGTACCACTACCAGTTCGTGTTCGCGCCGAACGCCGGGCATGTGGACCACGCGACCAAGCTGCAGACGCTGCCGGAAGCGCTGGAGTATGTGTGGCAGGGGTATGAGGGTAAGAAGGCACCCCACGAATAGAGACCGGTTCGTGGGGGCGCCGGACCTGGGCACGCGGCGTTGTGAGGGGAGCGATCTGGTCTCCCGCCCAAGCAGAGCTTGGACGGGGCACCCCACGCAATTTATGCGCCTTCCAGTTGCAGCATCAGCTCTTCCCACTCGCTGGTCAGGGAGGCGAGCTGGGTGCGGAGTTCCTCGGCTAGCGTGGTCAGGCGCTGCGTCTCCGCAGCGGAGATGAAGACGCCAAGCTGCTGCTCGGTGTGGGCGATGGCAGCTTCGATGCGCGGAACCTCTTCTTCCAGGAAGGCGCAGCGGTCTTCCATCTGCTTTTGCTTGATGGGATTCAGGCGCTTCTTTTCCTTGCTTGGCGTTGCTCCGTTGTCCGATGGGGCATCGGTACTGGTTGGAATGGCGAGAACTGCGGGTTCTTCGACTCCCCCTCGCGCTGCTCCGGGTCGCTCAGCATGACGGGTTGGTAGTGGAGCAACGAGATTGGCCGATGCACTGAGGGCTTCCGCCTCTTTGCGGCGCAGATAGTCCTCGTAGTTGCCTTCGTAGGTGAGGACGGTGCCGTTCTCCACTTCGAGCACGCGGGTGGCCAGGCGGTCGATGAAGTAGCGGTCGTGAGAGACGAAGACCACCGTGCCGGTGAAGGATGCGATGGCCTCCAGCAGCACATCTTTGGCGCGCATATCGAGGTGGTTGGTGGGCTCGTCGAGCAGCAGGAAGTTCGACGGCGAGACCAGGATGCGGGCCAGGGCATAGCGGTTGCGCTCGCCGCCGGAGAGCACGCCCAGGGGCTTGAAGACGTCGTCGCCGGAGAAGAGGAAGCAACCCAGCAGGGAGCGCAGTTCGGACTCGGGGACCTTCAACGCGGCGCGGCTCATATCGTCGAGCATGCGTGCCTCGGGATCGAGCACTTTGTACTGGTCCTGCGCGAAGTACTCGCTGACCACATTGTGGCCCAGCTTCACCATGCCGGAGGTGGGTGTTTCGACGCCGGTCATGAGCTTGATCAGGGTCGACTTGCCCGCGCCGTTCACCCCGACCAGCGCTACGCGGTCGCCACGCTCGATGGTGAAGCGGACATTCTTGAGCACCTGCTTTTCGCCGTAGCTCTTGCTGAGTCCGTCGGCCTCCACCACGGTGCGGCCGGAGGGCGGAGGCTGCGGGAAGCTGAAGTGAATGACCGACTCTTCTTCTGGAATCTCGATGCGCTCGATCTTCTCCAGTTCCTTGATGCGGCTCTGCACCTGCTTGGCCTTGGTGGCCTGATAGCGGAAGCGGCTGATGAAAGCCTCGAGATGCTCGATCTGGTCGCGCTGGTTCTTGTAGGCAGAGATGAGCTGGGCGCGGCGCTCTTCTTTCTGCGAGAGGTATTTGGTGTAGTTGCCCTGGTAGATGTTGAGGCGCTTGTTCCAGATCTCGACAGTGCGGTCGATCGTGACGTCGAGGAAGTAGCGGTCGTGGGAGATGAGGATGTAGCCGAAGGGGTAGCTCTTCAGGTAGTCCTCCAGCCAGTTGCGCGTCTCTAAATCCAAATGGTTGGTGGGCTCGTCGAGCAAAAGCAGGTTGGGCTTGGCCAGCAGCAACTTGGCCAGGGCGATGCGCATCTGCCAGCCGCCGGAGAACTCGCCGGTGTCGCGGGACCAGTCCTGTTTGCCGAAGCCTAAGCCGGTGAGGACGGTGCCGACCTGGGCGTCGAGCGCGTAGCCATCCAACGCATGAAAGCGGTCCTGGAGCGTGGAGAAGCGCTCGGCGGCGGACTCGTACTCGGCGCTGGCGTGATCGAGCTCGGAGAGCTGGGCACCCAGGTGCTCGATCTCCTTCTCCATGGCGCGGATCTCGTCGAAGACGCTGAGGCACTCCTGGAAGATGGAGCGGCCGGTGAGGCGCAGGCCTTCCTGGGGCAGGTAGCCGATGCTCATGCCGCGCGTCTGCTGGAGGGTGCCGTAGTCGAGGGTCTCCAGGCCGGCCAGGGTCTTCATCAGGGTGGACTTGCCGGTGCCGTTGGCGCCTACGAGGGCGGTCTTTTCGTTGTTGCGGATGAGCCAGTTGGCCTCGAGAAACAGGATGCGCGGGCCGAAGCGCTTACCGGCGTTTTGCAAAGAGAGCATGACATCTTGATTTTCGCAGAGCGGGCGGCGTCGCCTGCAGGACGTGGCGAAGCAGTGTCGATCTTTCGCAGACAACTCGCCGTAGTGGGGGCTCCGTCCAAGAAGGTGGATGCGAGTGATCTTGAGTTTTGACAGGAAAGGCATGGCGCTCCTTTTCCTCGCCCTCGTGTGGCTGGCCAACGGGGGATGGGGCGTCGCCGAACAGATTCCGGTTCTGGAGAGGCAAGGAGCCGAGCACGGCTTCCTTGTGCTTCAGGACGAAAACGGCAAAGACATTGCCGTTGGCGACCAGGTGAGCGACTGGCGGGGCAAGATGATCCGTTCGCGGCTCACCTTTCACTTCGAGGATGGATCGATCGACGACGATACGACGGTGTATCGGCAGGGTTCGGTGTTTCAGCTGCTCTACGACCATCACGTACAGAAGGGGCCTTCGTTTAACAAGCCGATCGATGTGACGATCGATGTGCCACACAGCCAGGTCACCTGGATCGAGCACAGCGACAAGGGAGATCAGAAGAAGCAGGAGCACATGACATTGCCTGCTGACCTGGCCAACGGCATGATCGCGCTGATCGTAGAGAACTTTCCGGCCAAAGCGGGGCAGATGCAGGTGAGCTATCTGAGCAGCGAGTCGAAGCCTCGCATTGTCAAACTGGTGGTGACGCGGGATGGCTCAGACAAGGTGCTGATCGGCACCAGCGGACGGCGGGCGGAGCGGTTCAACGTGCATGTCAACATTGGCGGCATTGCCGGCATGCTGGCGCAGGTGGTGGGCGAGCAACCTCCAGACTTCAAGCTTTGGGTTCTGGACGGCAATGTTCCGACCTTCGTGAAGATGGAGGGGCCGATGTTCTTGAAGGGGCCGGTGTGGAAGATCAATTTGACGGCACCCAAGTGGCTGGCCGCCGAGACGACGAAGTAGAACCAAGGCGTATTCAGGATCATCGAAAGGTTTGGGCGCTGACGGTGCATCCCGAACAAGGCCGGACTTCGTTCAGCTCCTGGCGTGCGGCTGCCTCCAGGCGCCTGGCATCCTGCTTCTTGCCGGCATGGCGCAAAGCCTTTGCAAAGCTGATTTCGGTGAGCAGATAGAGCGGCGACGATTCGCTGTTGCCATTGCTGCGGAGGATCGCGAGCGCCTGCTGGAAGCCGGCTACGGCCTGGGCATGCTCGCCAAGTCCGTCATAGGCCTGAGCGCGCAGGGAATAGCCGGTCGAGAGCAGGTAGAAGTTGTCTCCATGATCGGCCCGCCACATAGCGATCGCGGAGTCGATTGCGGAGAGGGCATCGCGGAAGCGGCCGCCAGCGATATCGACCAGGCATTGGGAGACGCGGAGGGAGGCCTGGTCGCTGCGAGGAGCCGAGGCCAGGCCGGACAGTTCCGCGGAGGCCTGATCCAAATAGTGGCGAGCATCTTTGAGGTGGTGTTCTCCGAGAGCGATAAGGATCAGGCTGTTTTCGACGCGCGCCATGCCCAGGTGATCGCCTGCCGACGCGTAGAGTGATAGGGCGCGAAGGCGCAGTTTGCGGGATTCTTCCGCCTCTCCCAGCTCGGCCTTCACGGATCCGAGATTGTCCAGGGCCGCGGCATATTCGGCGGGGGGAGCAGCCGGCGCGCGCAGAATCTCGACTGCGGATTCGTAGCTTTTCCGGGCTTCCTGGGGATTGCCCAGGTTTTGCAGGGCCAAACCGCGCACATTCCAGGCCATCCCCGCAACGGAGGAGGAGGAAGGAAGGCCAGGATCCTGCAAGAGAGGCTCGACGAGACTGAGCGCTTCGTTGAATCGCCCTGCATCGTTGAGTTCTGCGGCATGGCGAACTCGATCAAGCGGCGCGTCCTGCGCGAAGGCAAAGACGGCGCTCAGCTGGATGAAAAGGGCGAGACGGCGAACATCGTTGGCAACGGAAAGCATAGCCCTCCTGACTTGAACGCCCTGGGATCTACGAATCTGGTGATGAGGGAAGAACGCGCTTCTGTGCTGAAGAACGGAGTGCAGGCCGGACCGGTTAACAGCCGACAAGCAAACATCCCGCCTGTCCCACCTCAGGAGCACACGGAGTTCCAAAGCACAAGCAGCGCAGACCGATAAAGCTCAACTGGTTAGCCGCGGCGAGTGGTTGCTCGCGAAGCTGGAGATGTCCGGTATCGCCGCGATCCTGTTCGGAAGCGGACAAAGAGGGACGGGGTGAACGCGAGGGTCTAGGAGAGTCTTCGCGCTCACCCTATGTAGCATTCAGCATATACGCCTGAACGCGGTTGTCAAGTAGCTTTCTACATAGACATTGCATGAGACGTTTTGCCGCGAGATTCGGCACTCAGGCGGGGATTTGGCAGATGACGATGACTAGGGCGGCAACAGGCGGCGTCTGCAGCCTAGTAGGCAGACTCGTATTCACTCCAGGTGAAGGCGTTCTGGAAGTGCTCGACCTGACGCGGCTCGCCAGGGACGAGATAGACGCTGATCACGTCGAAGCGCGTGGGAGGCGGGGCGTTCTGCGGTAGATGACGCAGGTAGGCACGGGCCAGGCGGCGGAGCATGTGGCGCTTGTGGCGATCTACGGCGGCCTCGGCGGGCGTGAGGTCGCGGGCAGTGCGGGTCTTCACCTCAATGAAGCAGAGGCTGGGACCGTGCCAGGCGATGAGATCGAGATCGCCCAGCACATTGCCGGCCGACCAGCGGCGCGCAACCACGGTATAGCCTTTTCGGCGCAGGTGGAAGTAGGCGGCATCCTCGCCGGCGCTGCCGGTTACGAGATGGGCGGGCAGGGCGGTGCTGTGGCGACGGCGTGCCAGCCAATCCAGGCCGGACAGGGCGCGCTCCATCCAGGCCAGGCGGATCTCTTGAAGGATCATGGCAGACCATTCTGCGCCAGTTCCGCTGGCGGTGCAAATGGCGAGTCCGGCGGGGGGGCGTTGGCGGTTTGCCGTGCTCGATAGAATGGAAGGAGATGATTCAGTACCTCTATCTCGGGCGGGTGGATTATGCGGAGGGCCTGCGGCTGCAAGCGGAGCTGGCGGCGTTGCGCTACGAAGGGCGCATCGAGAATACTCTGCTGCTGCTGGAGCATCCCCCGGTACTGACGCTGGGGCGCAACGCGGACCGCTCCAACGTGCTGGCATCCGATGAACTGCTGGCGGCACGAGGCGTGACGCTGCACCAGATCAATCGCGGCGGCGACGTGACCTATCACGGACCGGGGCAGCTTGTGGGCTATCCCATCTTCGATTTGCGCAGTTTGCAGCGGCCCAGCGGAGGACGCATGGGACCGGTAGATTTTGTGCGGCAGATGGAAGAGGCGCTGATTCGGCTGTGCGGAGTCTACGGAGTACGAGCCGGGCGCATCGCAGGTCTAACCGGCGTTTGGTGCGGAGTGGAGGGCGAGTCGAATTCGACTGGGCGCAAGATTGGCGCCATCGGCATCCACGTGTCGAGGGGGATCACCTCGCATGGATTCGCTTACAACGTGACGACGGACCTGCGGGATTTTCTGCTCATCAATCCCTGCGGGATCACGGACAAGCCGGTGACCAGCCTGGAACTGGAAGTGGGCGAAGGGGTGCAGCTGCCGGAGTTGGAGTCGATTGCGCATCAGGCGGCGCGTCAGTTTGGCATTGTGTTCCAGCAGCAGATTCTGGCGGTGGAGAGCATGGAGGCACTGCGCCAAGGTGCGGCAAAGCGCTTCCCTGCCGAAGACACGCCGCTGCAGGTGCCAGACGAGGTGGAGCGGCTGCGTGGCGCGGCAGAGAAGCCAGTGCGCGCATGAGCTTCACAACAGCGGCCGTGCCGGCTCGGAATTTATAATCCGGCTGAGTTGAGCACGCGGCCTTCCGCATCAGGAAAGGGTTTTCATGCCAGTGGACGTGGTCATGCCCCAGATGGGCGAGTCGATCTTTGAGGGTACGATCACCAAGTGGCTGAAGAAGGCCGGCGACGCGGTGGAGAAGGATGAGCCGCTCTTTGAGATCTCAACCGACAAGGTGGACGCGGAGATTCCAGCACCCGTCGCCGGAGTGCTGTCCGAGATCAAGATCGGCGAAGGCGCGACGGTAGAGATTAACACCGTAGTGGCGGTGATTACAGAAGGCAAAGCGAAGAAGGCTGCCCCACCGGCTGCCCAGCCCGCGACTCAAGCCCCGGCGAAATCCGAGCCTGATTCGACGACGCCCGCTGCGAGTGTTCCGCCCGCCGCGGCGACGAGTTCGGGCGGCACGGAAGTGGTGATGCCGCAGATGGGCGAATCGATCTTTGAGGGCACCATCACGAAGTGGCTGAAGAAGGCCGGCGAGATGGTGGAGAAGGACGAGCCGCTCTTCGAGATCTCGACCGACAAGGTGGATGCGGAGATACCAGCTCCGGTGGCCGGAGTGCTGACCGAAATCAAGATTGGCGAAGGGGAGACGGTCCAGATCAACACCGTGGTTGCGGTGATTGGCGGAACGGCCTCCGCGGTACAGCCGGACGGGACGACTGCACCGGCGGCGGCGGTGCAAGCACGCACCGAGGCTCCTCCCTCCCCGGCGGCGATGCCCGGACCTGCGGAGGAAGAGGCGCCTGTCAGCGATGAGCCGGCACGCTCCTCGCCGCTGGTGCGCCGCATGGCACGGGAGCACCGGCTGGATCTACGCCGCATCCGCGGCACGGGCATGGGCGGCCGCATCAGTAAAGACGATGTACTGCGCTATCTGGAGCAGCGAGGCACAGCGCCCACGCCCAACGTAATTCCCAGCTCGCCGGCGACGGTCACTCCTGCCGCGGTGGTAACACCGTCTACGAAGATGGCTCAAAAAGCGCCTGCCGCGCCGCTCGAGGGCAAGCTGGAGCCGATGAGCCGGATGCGCAGCATCATTGCGCAGCGCATGCTGGAGAGCGCGCGGACCAGTCCCCACGCCTATACCGTCTACAAGGTGGACATGACGCGGGTGGTGCGCTTGCGTGAAAAGACGCGGGCCGCCTTCGAGAAGAGCCACGGAGTCAAGCTGACCTATATGCCGTTTATTGCAGCGGCGGCGGTGGAGGCACTGCGGCAGTTTCCGATTGTGAATGCCTCGCTGCAGGGGGACTCCATCCAATATCACGCGAACATTCACATAGGCATCGCAGTGGCGCTGGAGTGGGGGTTGATTGTGCCGGTGATTCGTGAAGCTGAAGGGAAGAGCTTCCGCGACCTGGCAGTTTCGATCGCGGATGTTGCGGAGCGGGCGCGGGGCAAGAAGCTGAAGCCGGAGGAGGCGTCGGGATCGACGTTCACGCTGACCAATCCGGGGGTCTTCGGAGGCGAATTTGGCACCCCGCTGTTGAACCAGCCGGAGGCCGCCATTCTGGCCATCGGGGGGCTGCACAAAGAAGCCGTTGTTCTGACTGACGCCGAAGGAAACGACACCATTGCTATCCGCTCGATGCAGACCTACTGCCTGGGCTTCGATCACCGCCTGATCGACGGCGCGGATGCCGGTAAGTTCATGACCGCATTCAAGAACGCGCTGGAGAACTGGGATCGCGAGATCGGCTGAGAGAAGAGAGCCGCCAGCCGGCAGCGGTCAGCCTCCGCCAAGAGAGAGTTGCGTGGAGAACAGTCTCGACGCAGACGAGCGCGGGGGATCGGGGCTAGAATTTCTATATGACCGACCGCATGTCGCTTTCGCTTGCCCAGGCCGATCCTGAGATCGCCGCCGCCCTTGACCACGAGATCCTCCGCCAGCACGAGGGGCTGGAGATGATCGCCAGCGAGAACTTCGTCTCCGAGGCGGTGCTGGAAGCGGCCGGCTCGGTGTTCACCAACAAGTACGCCGAGGGCTATCCAGGGCGCCGCTATTACGGCGGGTGCGAGTTCACGGACGTGGTGGAGAATCTGGCGCGGGACCGGGCCAAGCAGATCTTTGGCGCCGAGCACGCCAATGTGCAGCCGCACTCGGGATCGCAGGCCAATGCCGCAGCGTATGCCGCGGTGCTGCAGGCCGGGGACACGATCCTGGGCCTGGATCTGGCTCATGGGGGCCACCTCACTCACGGTCATAAGCTGAGCTTCAGCGGCAAGCTTTATCGCCCCACGTTCTATTCAGTGCGCCGCGATACGGAGCTGATCGATTACGACGAGCTCGAGGCGATCGCATTGCGCGAGAAGCCCAAGGCGATTATTGGCGGCGCCAGCGCGTACCCCCGTCTGTGGGACTTCGAGCGCATGCGCCAGATCGCGGACAAAGTGGGCGCGGTCTACATCTTCGACATGGCGCACATCGCCGGCCTGGTGGCGGGCGGAGTGCATCCCTCGCCGGTGCCGCACGCACACATCACCACCACCACGACACACAAGACTCTGCGCGGACCGCGTGCCGGCTTGATCCTCTGCCGGCAGGATCTGGCGGCGGCAGTGGACAAGGCAGTATTTCCGGGCCAGCAGGGCGGACCGCTGGTGCACATCATGGCGGCCAAGGCCGTGGCTTTCGGCGAGGTTTTGCGGCCTGAGTTCCGCACCTATGCCGCGCAGGTGGTGGCCAATGCGAAGGTGCTGGCCGAGGCCCTGCAGGCCGCCGGCTTCCGCATTGTTTCGGGTGGAACCGACAATCACCTGATGCTGGTCGATGTCTTCGCCAAGGGCATTCTGGGATCGGAGGCCGAGGCCGCGCTGGGCAAGGCGGGGATCACGGTGAACAAGAATGCGATCCCCTACGACACCAATCCTCCGCTGAAGCCTTCGGGCATTCGGATTGGAACGCCCGCACTGACTACCCGGGGCATGAAGGAAGCGGAGATGCGGCAGATCGGGCTCTGGATCGCGAAGGCTCTGGAGCAGCGCAACGACGATGCCGCTCTGGATCGCATTCGTGGCGAAGTTGCGGAATTGGCCAACCAATTCCCGCTCTATGCGTGGCGGCGCCAGGCGGCCGGAGTGACCGCTTAAGCCCGGCGATTCAACGCCATAAACAACAACGAGGAGCCCCGCGGGGCTCCTCGTTTTGTCTGAACGCTGGTTGGCGCGTTGTGTCTGCGATTAGTGCAGGTGGAAGGCGACGTCGACGATGATCTGCACGGCGACGGGATGGCCCTGGTACATGGCCGGGTGGAACTTGTACTGCCGTACTGCCTGGATGGCCTTTTCATCCAAGCCCATACCGAGGTGCCGCACGACGCGCACATTCTGCGGATTGCCCTGCGCATCGACGATAAGCTGGATAGCCACGCTGCCCTGGAAGTTGGATTCGCGGGCTTCCTGACTAAACTCAGGGTCCACGGAGTGAATGACCTGGGGTGCGCTCACCCCACCGCCGACGCTGTAGAGGCCTCCCCCGAAGCCACCACCGCTGCCCGGTCCGGCGCCAACGCCGTGGCCCATGCCGATGCCGCCACCCATACCGTGGCCGAATCCGGAGCCGCTGCCGCTGCCCTGAGAAGCCAGGGCGATCTGCGGCGAGTTGCTCATGCCGAGATTCGGCAGGCTGGGATTCTCCGGCATCTTGACGACTTCAGATGGTTCGACGGCCAGCTTGGGGTGATCAAAGCGCAGGATTTGCGGCGCATTGACCGGCATCTTGGCCACGATCTTGGGCGGATTGCCTTTGGTGGGCTCAACGATCTGATGCGCACCGCCACCGCCGCCACCGCCCGCGATCTTGGCCACAGGCAGAATCTTAGGTGGAGGCGTAGGCGCATACAGAGTGATCGGCACCGGCTTGACGTCGACCATCTGACGTACCGGCGAGTGCGAGTTGAGTGTTAAGTAGAGAACCGCTGAGATCAGGCCGGCATGAACGACGAACGAAACCGCTTTGGCCTTGGGATCGCGATGGCGGGTGGCCACGTCGAGTCCCACGAAGGATGGCGTGGCGACCGCGCCTGCAACCGCAGGCATGGGAATCAGTTGCGGAATTCCAAAATGATCCGCTGGATCGTCATCCTGTATATCGACGGCCAGCGAAGAGCGGTTGTACGAGTTCGGTCCGTGTGCGGCGTCGCCGTATCCTCTCGTGACCATTCTTCCGCGCGGACCCGCTTTATGCGTCGATGCTAGGTTGCTCATAATCTTCTTGCCGGCCCCCAAGGTGGATTCCGGCTCCCCCTCTCTTAATCCGTCCGAGATTGGCGTACTGGTCGAGCGCACACGCGTTTTGGGTTAAGTTGCGTGTGGGGCGAACTTGGATGTTTCCTCTACCAAATGCCCTTATCGCTTCCGGTGATCTTCTGCCCTACCACTGCAGCAGTAGCCAGCCAGGGAAGCAGGCTAAGTCGCGCACCGTTGGTGATTTCCCGCTTGCGCAACATGCCGGCCAGTTGTGTGCGATAGAGGCCGGCAGATTGGGGCAGGATGGGGACGCGCAAGAAGCCGCGTCCGAAGTACACCACTTCCCCGCCAAAGCGCGCCGCGGAGCGGACGCTGCGCGGCAGATCGAGCCCCGTGCCGCGATATTTCTTTACGTAATCGGAGACGATGGCCAGGTAAGCAGCCACTCCCTCCCAGATGCCCGCCAGGGTGGCCGCGTTTTGCAGGTCGGCGTAATCGATCTGCCCGGAGTCGGCAAGTTGTGCCGAGTCCACGATGTCACACAGGCGGAAGTAGAAATGACGGTACATGCGCTGCAGCGTGGAGACCATCAGGCGGTCGGAGACGGACGGAACCCAGAATGTAGTACCGTCTACCTGCACTCTGCGGGCACGGCGCAGCACGTTGCCGGCGATGGTAGCTTGCTCACCGGTTTGGCCGAGGCGGCCGACGTGTACTTCGACGGCTTCAGGCAGTCCGGGGATTAAGAAGTTCCATTTGCAGGCCAGCCGGTCGCCCCAGCTGCGTGGAGCCACTTCGGCTTGGAACTGCTGGCGCATCAAGTCGATGATCTGCTTTGGCGATGCGCTGGTGAAAAGGTCTAAGTCGCTGCCCAGGTCGGGCCAGTGATCAAGGGACTTGATGACCGCAACTTCGTAGCCCTGAGACTCGCAGGCCGCGCAGATGCGGCGCAAAACCGGTACGGCGTTGGCGATGCGGGAGCGCTCCGCAAGCAGCGCCTCTTCTGCCCAGCCGCTACGCATCGTATCGTTCGCGTTGCGCAGCGTGGGAAGCATGGCGTCAAGCGCGCGCACCACCACGTGATTGAGATCTGCCAAAGCAACAAGGTCGTCAAACTCAGAGCGGGTCAGGGCGAGCAAGTCCTTGGCCAGCTCCTCGCAATATGCCGCGGACTGCGCATTCACGTCGCGGGGAAATAGCAGACGCGACAGCAGGGTCAGCGGCTTATTCGATAAAGATTGTGTTGATGCATCCATAGTCTAATGGCCTTCTCGTGAGAGATAGCTTGCGCAAAACTTAGCGATTGTCTTGCTGGTTTTCTTCGGGCGTGGTTGGCGTGCTGGGCTGGTTTTGCGGGCTCGTTTCCTGAACTGCACCCGCCCCGCGAGGCGTTAGCTCCACAGGAGATTTGATGCGCCGTTGCTGCTCACGATAACGGTCGAGAGCAGTATCGACCTTGGTATTGCTGTCATTGGCGACCAGCACCAACTGCTTACCCTGCGCACCCAGATCGGTAGCCAGACCAACACGGGCTCCGGCATCGGGAGCGCGCCGCGCCTTTTCATAGAAGAACTGGGCAGTTTCCAGGTCGCCTTCGTGCTCGGCGACGAAGCCGCGATTGTTCAGGGTGAAGGCGCTCTGCGGATCAAGCTGGTAGGCGCGCAGGAAGTCCTCTCGCGCTGCCTGCCAGTTGTTGCCGTTCACCTCGTAGACGCCACGCAGAGTGAACATGATGGCCTGCGCCTCAGAGGGCTCGCTGTCCTGCAGCCGCTTTTGCAGCCGCTTGACGCTGGCCTCAGCCGTGGCGCTAACCGATCGCCCACGCCAGGAGCGATCGAGGGTGACCACCACGGGTTCAGAGGAGTGGGTATCGGCCGCGGCGCGATACGACTTGATCGCATCCTCGAAGTCGCCGATGGACTCGTATGCCACGCCCAGGTTCTCGAGGGTAAAGGGATTGCGCGGATCGAGCTTCAGAGTCTCCTGCAGCATGCGCACTGCGTCGAAGCCGCGCTCCTGCTGGAGGAGGCGCATGGCTTCAATGTTCATGCGGTTCATGCGCATGGTCTGATCTTTGAGATCGATCACGGCCGAGCGCATGGGCTGGCCCTTGAGGTGGCGCTCGCTGCTTTGATCGATGTCGGCGTTGGAACCCTGCTGCGCTGCCAGATCATAGAACTTCTGAGCCCGGTCCAACTGGCCCTGCATCTCGGCCACGTAGCCGAGGTTATTGAGGGTGAAGGGATCGGCGGGATCATAGAGATAAGCTTTGTAGAACAACGACTCGGCTTTCTCGTACTGATGCTTTTTGACTGCCTCGACGCCGTCGCGATTCAGCTTCTGCACAGGGCTATAGCGGCTGCGGAGCGGGATCTTAATCTCGTGACCGTCATGAGCCGAAGCCAAGCATCCGCCGGCAGCCAACGCAAAGACTGTCAAAATCTGGAGTTTTTTCTTCATCGTGCCGGTCTCTCCGTTGGTGTTCCCCCGAACGCCTGCGACTCGAACTCACACATTTAGATGCGGAGGTCTGCGGGATGTTGCTCCCAGGCTCAATCTGCAGGCCACCGGCAGGTGGCGGCCATCATCCAAACAAGTGTCGAAACCAAACTCTCTGTCGCAAGGACGTAAAGATGGAACGAGTTGTCGTGATTCTTATGGCCGGAGGCATGGCGCTGGCGCAGCATCCTGCTGCGGTTGCGCAACAATTGACCGGCACGCAAGCTGCCTTGGGAACTACGTCCAAACCGGGCGATGTGACGGGTCTGCCGCCTCTTCCCAAGGGAAAGAGCACGATTCTAGGCGGCTCGATTCGCAGCGTGGACCCGGTACTGGACCGCTTTACCCTGCAGGTCTATGGGCAAAAACCGCTGAAAATCTTCTATGACGAACGGACGCAGGTGTTTCGCGACGGCGTTCGCATTCCGCTGCGCGACTTGAACAACTGCGAACACGCGTCCGTGCAGACCACCCTGGATGACACGAGCGTGTTTGCGATCAGCGTGCACATCCTTTCTTCGCAGCCACAAGGCGACTTCAGCGGGCAGGTGCTGAGCTACAATCCTGGCTCGGGCGAGCTGGTGTTGGGCTCCCATGGGGGCGGGCAGCCCTTCAAGATCTTTGTTTCCAAAGACACGGCGTTCAAGCGCGAGGGTCAGGAGGCAACCACGTCGGCGGCCTCTGGCTCCTCTGACCTGCAAAAAGGCACGCTGGTGGCAGCCACCTTTGAGGCGGACAAAGCCGGACAAGGCGTGGCGAAGCAGATCACTATCCTGGCTACGCCTGGCTCGCGGTTCGTGTTCGCAGGGAATATTGCCACACTGGACATGCATGCCGGCATGCTGGTCATTGTGGATCCGCGCGACGACAAACAGTATCAGATCTCGTTTAATCCGAACAGCATCGCTCATCGCTCGGAGTTGCGCAGCGGACAGCATATTCGCGTGAGCGCACAATATGACGGGGCTCACTACGTGGCCAGCGAGATTACTCCCTACTAGTTACAGCTTCTTCGAAACAAAATGCCCCAGGTTTAGCCGCACTCGCGAGCCGAACCTGGGGCAATGTTTTTGGCTGGAGGGAGTGAACGAGCCGAGCGAGCTGGATGCAGCAGGAGCCGCAGCCAGCTGCTTTGCTACTGCTTCGCGGGCGTCGCGGTTGTGGACGGCGCGAAACTGGAGGGCGTGCACGGGTTGTAGCCCAGCGTGGTTGCTGTGACGGGGGCGGGCGGTGAAGGCGGAGTCGCCCAGGGCATCTGGTTGAAGTCGAAGAACTCCATCAGGTCGGGCTGCGCGGCGTCGCGTGCAGTCAAGTGCGCAGAACTGCCGATGAAGCGATTCTCAACAAACTTGATGACCGCGGTGTGATCCATGGGTGTGTGCGACACGTAATGTTTGCGCACAAAGGGCGACACGATGAAGTTTGGCACGCGGAAGCCCAGTTGTGCGGCGAAGCCCTGCTGAGCAGCAGCATCCGTAGCGTTTGCCCCCGGATCGCTGGTTCCCAAATCGCAGTGCAGAGTAGGCGCTCCACCGCCTTGCGGCACGCAAGGACCATAGCTGTCTGGATTCACGGCGATCTGCGCAATGTCCAGAATGCTGCCCAGGGATGCATCGGTGTTGTCGTTGGAATGGCTTGGCACCGGCGGCACGTGATCGTACGGACCTCCACCCTCGTCGTAGCTGAGGAAGAAGACTGAACTCTTCCACTCCGGACTGGTCATGAAGGCGTTTATCACCTGCGACACTTCTGCCTGGCCGTCGAGGATGGTTTGCTGCGAGCCAGGATGTTCATCGTTGGCGCCGTACCCCGCTTCAATGAAGGAGAAGCTGGGTAGCGTGCCATTGGTGAGATCTGTGTAATAACTGGATATCGGAGCAATGTGGTTGGGGTCGATACAGAAGGAATTTGTGCTGTCGCCCACCACGCTGGAAGGCTGCGTTGGCGCGGTGCACGCTGCTCCCGAGGGATTTTGATACAGGTAGTGCGTTGAGTAGACGAAGTTGGAGAAGTCCGTCGCCGGGTATCGCGCGTTGTTGGTGGTGGGGCAATCGTCATCTGACAGGCAAAAGCCCTGCGTGACGGTGTAGTAGATCTTCCAGGTGACGTTAGACTGATCGAGTTCCTCGAAGATGGAGCGGATGTCGAGCTGACCGAGGCCGTCGTTGCCCGGATCTTTCACCAAGCCCTGGGTCGTTCCACCACTGAATGTGGCGATGCGGTTGGAGATGCTCTTACTCGATACTGGCGAGAACCAGCGGTCAGAGATCGCAAACTGCGAGGCCATGTAGTAGTAGTAGTTCAGGAAATCCTGATCGTAGTAGCCCATGGCACGCTGACCGGTCATGTCAGTGAAACTACCGGAGCAGGTTGCGCCAGTCGCGGTGCAGCTCTTGGTATAGCCCTCGGCATCGTGCACGAAGCCATCCATGAGAATGGGGCGGGCTGTCGAGAAGTCCCAACGGCTCACGTCGCCATAGCTGGCCAGCCAGTCGGAGCTGAGGTCGTCAATGCAGGTGCTGGTGAACTTGAATGGCGAGTAGGTATCGCCCTCATCGTCGCTGTTCGTAATTTTGCTGAGCTTGTCGTCAATGCCATCGACCTCGTAGTCCACCCCGTCATCGCCGATGTTGAGGCTGTTGGCGTGGCGATAGGGATTGAGCATGCCGAAGTAGTTGTCGAAGGAGTGGTTTTCCTGCAGCATGAACACGACATGCTGAATGGATTGCAGACTGCCTGCGGGCTGCACCGTCACGGTAACGCTTGCAGTGGCGTTGCTGGGCGAACCTGTAGCCGTGGCTGTGTAGGTGGTAGTGACGCTGGGAGTAATGGACTGCGTTCCTCCCGTGGGCTGAAGCGTGTAAGAGCTGCCATCTGTGCCGGTGACCGTAACTTGGGTTGCGTTCGCAGCAGTAACGGTGAGGGTGGAGGTGTTTCCGGCCGTGATACTCAGTGGGTTGGCGCTGATGGTGACGGCGGGGGCAGATGTAGAACCTGGCGCGACGGTGACCGTGGCCGTGGCCGTGGCTGTTCCGCCTGCGCCGGTAGCGGTGGCAGTGTAGGTCGTGGTTGCCGCGGGGCTCACCGCCTGCGTGCCGCCAGTCCCAGACAAGGTATAGGAACTGCCGTCATTGCCCGTCACGGTGACTGCGGTGGCATTGGTGGCGGCGACCGTCAGCGTGGACGAGCTACCTGCGCTGATGCTCATCGGACTAGCTGACATGCTGACCGTTGGCGCAGTCGCGGTAACAGAGCTGACCGAAACAGTAGCGGTGGCGGTTGCCGTTCCACCTGCACCGGTGGCCGTCGCGGTGTAGGTTGTGGTGGTTTTGGGGCTGACGACCTGAGTGCCGCCGTTGCCAGTCAGGGTATAGGAACTGCCGTCATTGCCCTGGAGTGTGACGGTAGTTGCGTTGGTCGCAGCCACGGTCAGTGTTGACGAGTCGCCTGCATTGATACTGTTGGGACTCGCCGTAACGGTCACCGTGGGCGGATTGCTGGTGACGGAGGTGACCGTGACGGTTGCGGTTCCTGTGACGTTGCCGCCTGGTCCAGAGGCCTTGGCCGTGTAGGTAGTCGTGGCGGACGGGCTAACGACTTGGGTTCCGCCAGTGCCCGGCAGCGTATAAGAACTGCCGTCGCTGCCGGAGATGGTGATACTCGTGACGTTCGTCGAGGTCACGGCGAGGGTGGATGAGCTTCCAGAGGTGATCGAGCTGGGGCTGGCCACGATGGAAACGCCGGGGATGGCCAGAGATGATCCCGCATGCACACTGGAGCATCCACTCAGGACGGCCGCAAAAGTGCCCACGATGAGGGCAAAGATAGCCGACAAAGATGCAGATCGCACTTTTATTTACTCCTCTTTGTCAATAGCTGAAATGCGCGCTGTAGAGCACGCGCGACGGCGCAATGAATGAGTTCTGTGCGCCAAGGCGGCAGCTTTTTTGCGCTGCCGCCCGACCGATCAGGGGTGGCGCTGGGCGTTGAAATCGCGAGCAGCAAAGGGCTCTTCGCTTCGGCTCACTTTGGCAAGCTCTTCTTCCTCTTTACCCTCTTTGTCACGGCTCAGGAAGACGGGCTGCAGATCCCATTCCGACTCCTGCTGTGAAGAGGCGGGGACCTCACTCCACACCATTTCGCCTTCACTGCCGAGACGCGATCCGCGCAAGGCACGTTTGCAGCGATGCAGTTCAAACCAGCGCAGATAACTCTTGACCACGTTGGTCATCATCATCTCTACGCCGGCAGAGAAGTTGTGTTCGGCCATCTGCCGTTCCAGTTCCGGCGATTTGAGGATGGCGATGAGTTGATGAGCAAGATCCGGGGCATCACCGACGCGATAGAAGCGGATGGCCATGTCTTCGTCGTCGGCCATGCCCCGGAAGTCGGGGATATCCGCGCAGACGATGGGCACGCCGTATTCGCAGGCCTGGTGAGCTGGGCCGCTCGATCCGGTAGCTGAGTCGTAAGGCATCACCAGGATCGATGTGGTCTGGAAGAGCTCGGGAATGTCTTCCTCTGCCACGTAGCCGCGAAACTCAATGGGCAAGTGAGCTGGCTGCGCGGCTCGGATTGACTCCCAGTAGCCAGGCTTGGTGTGGTGATTGGCGCCGGCGACGACCAGGCGAGCATTGGGCACGCGCTCCAGCACGCTGGGGAACGCTGTCATCAGAGTCTCGAGGCGCTTGTAGGTGCCCCAGTGGCCGATGGCCAGAATGCGCTTGTCTGGATTGCCGCGCTTGCTAAAGTCAGGCGGCGTGGGCACAGTGGCGAATGTGCCATGCGTGCCGAGGCGCACGTTGTTTGCCGCGTACTTGGTTTGCAAGGTGCGGTGGTAGCCGGGCAGCAGCACAGAGACTGAATCGGCTTTGAGCAGCGCTCGAGTGGCCAACTCGGTGCCCACGCGGAACATGCGTTCCCGCCGCACTCCTGCCGCAGCGAAGTCCACGTGCTCCAGGATGTGGTGCAGCGTGATGTGCGTGTAAAAGCCGGCGGCGCGAGTCAACGCTGGAGCAGCCAGGCCAGCAAAGGCAGCCAGGGGCTTGTCTGGCGTGCCGAAGCTGGAGTAGACCAGGTTGTACCAAACCACATCCGGCTTGATCTTGCGAATGGTTTGAATCAGGCGCACCGGATTTGCCAGGCTGCCGAACTTCCAGCAGCGAATCACATTGAAGCCGGGCAGTTCGGATTGTTCTTCGACCTTGAGCGGATTGCCACTTTCGTCGGTGGCGAATTCGTATTCGCTCAGTTCGTCTGCCAGAATCGTCAGATCAACTTCAGGATGGTGCTTCAGCTCGCGTGCGATATGAAATGCGTATTCATTGAGCTGTCTTCCAGAAGGGGGAAAGGCACTCACCAGACAAATCTTCATATAGAGCCCGCCTATTCGAATTAGAAGAAACTGATACCGACATAAGGCCGGATTTGATTATGGCCACCGCTGAAGTTGAAGAAGGTTTCTTCTTGCACGCCTGCGGAGAAGCGAATGGGGTACTCCAGCACCACCGCGCCGGAGTCATCGTGGAACTTGCGCCGTACGGGCTTGGCGTACGACAGCGAGAAGCCGTTCTGCGTGGCGTCGTAAGTATGGAAGCTGCGCGTGCTGGAGTAGGCACTAGTTACGCGCAGATCCCAATTGCGATGCGGCGTGAAATCGACCGTAGCGGCGGGACGCAGGTTCTGTGCGATGCCGGAACGGGTACCCACCACACGCCATGCGCGAACATCTTCAAGGATGGCGCGCAGGTTCAGCTTGTCTGAGAAGCGGTGTTCGAAGCCGATATACGACGAGGTGTAGTAGTTCTCATAGTGCACCGGATCGTATACCTGGTCGTTGCTGCCCCATCCCGTGATCAGTGCGGTTCTTCCCCAGGGAGCGCCCACACGGAAGTCCAGGGCGCCGGTAAGAGCGTGAGAGCGGAGGTTGGGGATGTTGCTCTGCGTGAACGGGCCTGCCTCATGAATCACGTATCCCCTTATCGACAGCGCATTGAAGAAGGAGCTGGTGGTCATGTACGTGAACACCCGGAAGAGGTTCTGGTTCATCTCCGAGGGCGACACCGAGTCGCGGCGGAAAGTGCCTTGAATGCCGCTGTCGAAGGTGATCACGTTTGTGCCCATGTGAATGGTGGGGTTCAGCCCAAAGTTGAGGTTGTAATCATAGGTGTTGCGATTCACCACCGAGTTGGTGGCCGGCACCGAGATTTGGCCGCGCGCGTTGCGCAGCTGGAAGAATCCGCTGGCCACGGGCACAGGACCGAGGTGCAGGTGATAGGCCTCTGTGGTCTGGGTCTGCAATGTGGAGCGCGGCGGAGGCAGCAGGTTCGTCTGCGTGCTGCCCACGGGGAAGGTGGCGTCCGTCTTGGCATCGAGCACATAGACGGTGCTGTCTTCAAAGATGGGATCGACGGAGACGTCACCGAGCAGGCTCAGTTTGGGAGTGATGCGGAAGCCTTCATCGGCACCGGCCGCGAGCAGCCCCTGCTCGGCAGCCTGATCTTCTCCCTGGGCGTCAGAGGCCTGCGCGAAGGACGTTAGAGCCTGGGCGCTGCGATGCTGCTGGCGATATACGTTGGCCTTGGCCAGCAGATACTGGTAGTCGGTATCGCCGTTCGATACGGCGCTAACTGCATCCAGCTCTGCGGAGGCCCGGGTGGTGTCGCCCAGGGCCAGGTAGTTATCGGCCATGCCTACACGCACTTGCGTATCCGGCGCGCCTGCCGCTTTGGCCCGCTCCAGGTAGTCCTGAGAAAGACGGAACTCGTGCATGCCGCGGAAGACATCAGCGGCCTGCACGTACTGGGTGCCGCTGGGCGGAGTGGTTTCGCCGGCCTGCGCTTCCATTACTGCCAGGGCAATCTGCCGCTGAGCATTGTCCTGGTGATCTTGCTGGGACATGACCTGCGCAATGGCCAGACGCACACCGACGCGATTGCTGCGTGGCGTTTCCAAGGCCTTGCGGAAGTTGTCCATCGCGGCCTTGCGTTCGCCTACCTGATCCAGAGCTTCTCCGGTCGATACCAGAATCGAGCTCTGCAACGGTTCTTCCAACGGATTGTTGGAGGGCGGAGTGGCCGCAGCCTTCTGCTGTGCCAACTGCACATACTGCAAGGTGTGGTCGCGATCGTCGAGATTCGCATAGGATCGAGCCAGCATGGCATCGACGTTCGCATCCTTAGGCGCCAGCTTTTCGGCCACGGTCAACTCCTCGATGGCTTCGTGGTAATGGCGCTGTCCGAAGAGCGTGCTGCCCAAACCGAGATGAAGGGCGGGATCGTCTGGCGTGAACTTGAGGGCTGCGCGGTATTCGCGCGCCGCCTTGGTGAGCAGACTCTGACGGCCATAGGCGGTAGCGCGAATTACGTGCACATCGCGAGAGTCGCCCATGAGCTTTTCTGCCAAGTCGGCCTGATGGACGGAGGCCTGCAACTTGTGCAGATCGAGATCGGAGTAGGCCAGGCCCAGATGCGCTTCGCCATTGTCCGGCTCGCTCTTCAATGCCGTTTCAAAGTCCGCGGCGGCCGATTGAGGCTGATGCAGGTCGTTGAGCATGTAGCCCCGGTTCACGTATGCCGTGACTACAGAGGGGTCGCGCTTCAATGCTTCCGTGAAGTCCTCACGGGCTTGCTCAGACTGCCCCTCTTGCTTGTGTACATAGCCGGCGAGGAGCGGAATGTCCGGCTCCTTGGGCAGCACGTCGTTGTACTTCTGAGTGAGCGCCAGCAGATCTTGATACCTCTCCAGGTGGAGCAGGTCGTATCCGAGGTAGACGATCACATCGCGATCGGTGGGCAGCACCTGAATGGCCTGCTGCGCCACATCGGCAGAACGCTGATAATCACCGTGGAAGCTGTAGTAGCGCTCTTTCTCGCGCAGCACCTGCGGCTCGTCGTCCATATCAGGACTCAAGCGGCCCAGCCACTCGCCGGCCAAGTCGATATTGTGGGCTTCAATCGCCGCATTCATGCCGCCAGCCATGATCAGCGCGTGCTTGGGGCTGATTGCATAAGCCTTGCTGTAGGAAGCCTGGGCCTGATTGAACTCACGCCGCGAAGTGTACAAGTCACCCAAGGCCAGATAGGGAATGTAAGAGGACGGATCGATCTGGGCGAGGCGCTTGAAATAGTGCTCTGCCTCCTGATTGCGGCCCGCCGCGCGCGATGCATAGCCCAGCGAGATCAGCGCGAAGCGATTATTAGCGTCGATGTCGAGCACCTTCTTGTAGGAAGCGATTGCATCTTCAGTGCGGTTCAGCTTCATGAGGACGTCGCCCTGAATCTGCAGATCATCCCGCTGACGGTCATTGGCGGCGAGCGCCTCCTGAATATCGCTCAGGGCCTTGTCGAACTGCCCGGCATTCATCTCGATCAGGGAACGAAGACGCAGGTACGCATCGCGATCAGCGACGTTGCCGTCGACTGCGTTGATCTGGCTTTGGGCAATATCGAGCTGCTTCTGGGCCGCGTCCTTATCGCGCACCGCACGATACAGGTCCATCAGGTCCATGTGCAGCTGTATGCCGTAAAGCGGGCCTTCTGCCGCGATGGCGGGCAGATGAGCGATGGCCTCGTTATATTCACTGATCGCTCCACGATCGTCGTCCTTGGCGTGGGCGATCTCGCCGCGAATGGCATGCAGCCGGTAATAGTTGGGATCGATGGAAGCGGCGCGCTGCAGAAACGGCGTAGCCTGGTCCATCTGCCCTGCGGCTACTTGCGCCTGCGCGGCGGAGACCTGGAGCGTCAAGTCCTTGGTGGCCGCATTGGCGGCTTGCGCGTAGGACTTTGCCGCATCGCTGAGGTTGCCATTCAGCTGATAGGTGTAGGCAAGTTCCGCAATGACATCCGGGTGAGGATTGCGAATGGACTTAAGCGCTGCGATCGCTTCGTCGTACTTGTGCGATTCGCGGTAGTATCCGGCAAGTGTGCGCTCCACATCTGGATTTCCAGGGGAGCGATCCTTGGCCAGAGTCAGGTAATGATTCGCCAGATCCATGCGCTTGAGCTGCTGATAGGAGATGGCGAGAAGAATCTCAGAGCGCGTGTCGGGCTGCATGCGCTCGGCGTGATTCAGCCAATCGACGGCCTGCGTGTAGTCCTTGAGGCGCATGCTTAAATCGCCCAGCAGCAGCACATCGTTGCGCCGGCTCGGATGCGAAGCCACGATCTGCTTCAAGATGCGGGTGGCATCATTGGTGCGGCCCATGATGGCGTAGTCTTGCGCAAGTCCAGAAAGACCATCGATTGCTTGCGGATTGATGCGCAGGCCGCGATCGTAGGCATTCACCGATTCCTGATAGCGATTGTTGAGCCGCGCTGCATAACCGAGCAAGAACCACAGTTGCGCATCATTGGGGGCGGACTCCACCGCGCGACGCGCATAATCCAGCGCCTGCGCGTGGTCGCCCTTCTGCAGCGCCAACTCTGCGGCACGTGCGATACGGGCGTTCTGAATGTTTGAACCCCACCCCAGATTTTGCTCCTGGCTGGAGGGAGCTTGCGACCCTTTTGGGGTGTCTGCTCCGATCTGGAATGTCTGCGCACCGCTGCAGAGGGCGAACATCGCCACAGACATTGCCAAGGCAATCTTTAGACGATCAGATATTGCTTTCAATGGGATCACCAACGAACGGACTCAGTTACGTCTTTTGATTCGCTATGAACCCGAGATGTTGGCTGAACGACAAAATGACGGGCTAATTGGAGTGGGCTCTGACGATTGCGGGCGCGGAATTGGACGGCAAAGCAACCGCGACCCGGTCTTTAACAATCGAAGGCATAGCAGGCTTTAGGAAACTTGCTGGGAATCCGCGTCCCGCAGCTGGTGGATTTCAGAGCCTGCATCTCAGCTCTAAACAACCGCCTTCGGCGCCAAGACCATGCTTGTGAGAGGCAATCGTGCAAAACTCTGAGTCGATCGTACCGTCTCAACGGCCCATTCCGATCAGCCTCATTTTGCTAGTAGCGCTGGCAATTCACCTGCCGCTACTACTGATGAAGTTGCCTTTGAAATCGTTCGATACAAACTTCCATATTTTCTTTGCCTCGCATTATTTGCATCACTGGTTCAATCCGTGGAACGACAAGTGGTATGCAGGATTTTCGCAGGCAACCTATCCGCCGCTTCCGCAACAGTGGGTGGCAATGTTCTCCCACGTGCTGGGTCTGGACCTGGCTTACATGGCGGTACAGTTAGTCGCCATCCTGCTGCTGGTGGTAGGCGTTTATCGTTTCTCGCTGTTGTGGGTGAGCCCGCGGGCAGCTTCGTTTGCGGCCCTCGCCGCTGTTTTCCTTGGCTCGGAGAGCTTTCTGGTGTACTCGGCCGGCCAGCTGGGCACAACCTCAGCAGCCCCGATTTACCTAAATGCGCTTCCCTACCTGTTCCAGTGGGTGCGCTTCAGCAATTGGCGTTCGTTCCTGAAGGCGTGCGTATTGTTTGCCGCGGCGGCCGCGGCACACCACGCCACTTTGCTGTTTGGATCGTTCTTCTTCGCTCTGCCGGTGCTGGCCCTGGCCCTGATTGACCGCACCGATGGACAGCGCGTGTCGATCCCCGGTTTCGCCATCCGCACGGTGTCGATCGTGGCGGTGGTGGGCGGCGCCATTGCTTTGATCCTGTTGCCCTTCTGGATCGCGCTGATTCACTACCCCGTTACGCAGATGCCGATTCCGCATGACAGCCGCGCGAACTACCTGCTGAGCCCGGCGGCGGGGCTGAATTACTTCATCGTGCCCTACGGCGCTCTGCTTCTGGCGTTGCCTTTCATCTTCCTGCGGGGCGGAGCTTCTACCCGCCTGCGGCCTTTGCTGCTGGGATTCTGGGTAGCGTTCCTGGTGGGATTGGGCAGCACCACCCCGGTGGGTCATTTGCTGCTGGGCCGCGCTTTCGAGGTGCTGACCATGGAGCGCTTCAGCTACTGGGCCACGCTCCTGGCACTGCCCTTTGTCGGGCTGCTGGCTGCGGAGATGATCGAGCGCATGGGCAAGCCGGCAATGATTACGCTGGCGGTGCTGGCGACGGCGACCTGCGCGCTCGCAGTGGGCTGGTCCACCTATCGGCCGGCCGATGCTGAAGACTTCAAGGTGGACTCGGTCGCTTCGTGGCTCAACCGGGACGGTCACGACAAGTACCGCTATGTGACCTTGGGCTTCGGCAACAAGATCGCCCGCCTGGCCATGCTGACCGACGCCAGCAGCGTCGACGGCGAGTGGAACTCGGGACGTCTGCTTCCCGAACTCACGGAGCACGGCGCTGGTGCGCTTACCAACTCGAAGTACTACGGCAAGAACGGCCTTGATTCTCTGCGCGCCATTCTGGAGCACTCTGACTACTACGGCTTGAAGTGGGTGATCGTGCGCGATCGCTACTACGATCCGCTGCTGAGCTTCGCCGGATGGCGGCCCGTAGACAGCCTGGAAGACGCCACCATCACCATCTGGAGCAAAGACGGCGTACCGCCTGCGACGGCAGTGAACGCGCCGCAGATGCCTCCCCACTGGCAAGGTCTGATGTGGGGCATCCTGCCCTTCGGCAGCAGCATTTTGGCCCTGCTGATTGCGTTCATTCCTGATAAGCGAAGGCTAACGGAGGAGCTCGAATATCCGTATCCCAACGAGGAAGAGCTTGTACCAGGGAGGTTGGCGTCGTGAAAAGCGGAATCCCATTTGCTGTAGCTCTAGGCGCTGCCACGCTGGCACTGGTGGCTGCTGGAACCATCTGGCCCAGTAAAACCGCACTGGTATATGCCGGGGGCGGAGATATCGTCTCGAATCCGTCAACGCCTGAGGCGGCGGTGCGCAGCCTTGGCGACCAGATCAAGATCCGCGCGTGGCAGAAGGCCTATGACAGCCTGGCCAACAAGGCAGAGTTCACGGAACAGCAGTTCCAGCATGATCTCTACGGCTACTACCCGAACCTGCGCAGCTACGCAACGCTGGACAAGTTCGAGGTCTTTCCGCTGCACGCCTCGGATAACGACGCCGAGGTGCAGATGAAGCTGTATTGGGCAACCGTGGTAGGAACTTCAGTGACCACGAGGAACCTGCATCTGACGCGAACTGGCAGCCGCTGGCAGGTGGAGTGGCCCTACACCAAGCAGCCCAGCGTGCCACCCCAGGTCATTCCTGTGAACTATCTGCGCTGGGACGTCATCTACCCGAGTTCGGGCGACGATTGGGGCGTAGGCGGAGTAGAAGAGCCGCACGTGAAGATCGTCGATATGCATCCTTTGCAACGCGCAGAGGGGCTGGTGCTGATGGGTGAGTTGCTCAACGAGGATGTTGTACCGGCTTACGTGTCGATCACGGCGACGGTCAACTCCAAGGATCACAAGCCCTTGGCGACGGAGACCAGCTTCGACAAGATTTCGCATCTGCTCTTGCCGAAACAGGTGACGCCGTTCTTCATTCAGTTCCACAACGTCTCGCTCTCCGATGTAGGCAGCGTCGACATGCACCCCTTCTCGACGTTGATCTCCGCCTCGGCCGATCCGGTCATTGAGATCCAGAATGCAAAGCTGAATCCCGCACCGGGCGCCACTCTGACCGGCGAACTGGTCAACGAAAGCGGGCAGATCGCCAATGTAGCCCACGTGTTGGGCACGTTTTACGACAAATCAGGACAGCTGGTGTGGGTGGCGGACGATTACGTGGATAGCGCCCTGCTGCCGCAGACTCCGGTAGCCTTTACCGTGCATATTCCTGAGGATCTTGCACGCAAGGTAAGCAGCGAACGCACCATCGTCGCATCCTACAGTGAAGGGGGGACGCGTTGATGCGGGCTACAGCATGGTTGCTGGGCGGAGCGTTGGCGGCAGCTGCTCCCCTGGCCTTTGCCCAATCGAATCTAACCTTGCCGGAGAAGATCGAGGCAGGACAGGCCTTCTCAATCCCCACCAACGGAAGCGGCAACGCTACGTTGTACATCGCGGGTCAGGAGCAGGTGCTCAAGCGCGCCGTGCAGCTCGGCCAGCCGGTGGAGATTGCCACGGGAGCGCTCTACGATGCAGGAGAGTACCTGGTTGTGCTGTCGGCCAATGGTTCGGTGCAGAGCGGAACGCTGACCGTAACGCCTTCTAAGTCTCCGGCTGACATCAGCTTTCTGGCGCGGCCGTCGCGCTTGCCGGTAGGACTCAATAGCGGTATCACCGGCGCGGTGTATCTCTTCGACGCGTATCACAACCTGATCACTGAGCCGACGCCGGTCAGCTTTAATCTTTCCCTGCCGAACGGCGCGACGCAGACCCGCACGGTGACGAGCCGCGACGGGGCGGCTTGGACGTCGATGGATTCTTCGCCACAGCAGGGAGCGGACAAGTTCGTGGCGCGCGCGGGCCAGGTTGCAGAGACGCGCGTGATCGGGCAAGTTCCCGGCGATCCTTGCTCCCTGAGCATGAGCGCCAAGCCCAACGGCAAGGTTCTGGAGCTGGAGACCGCGCCGGTGCGGGATTGCAGTGGCAACGCTGTTCCGGACGGCACGATCGTCACCTTCACCGAGGCTTATAACGGGCAGCAATCGACGGTTGACGTGCCGCTGAAGCGCGGCATTGCCAAGGTTGAAATGCCGGCAGAACATGGCGCGCTGATTACAGTTGCCAGCGGCGTCGTTTTGGGGAATCAGATCCGATGGGAACGCTAAAGATGTTCAAGTCGCTTTTGATGTGGAGCGCGTTGCCGGTCGCGGCGGTGAGCATGGCGGCCGCGCAGGCCGATGTGCGCGTGGAGCCGCCCACTGTGCAAGGGCCTCGGCAGCTTGCTGACCAGACCGCCAAGGCCGCGGTGCAGAACTACTTGCAGGCTTGGGAGAGCATGCGCACGGCGCTAGGAGAGAATCGCGCCGATGTGCTGAGCAGAGATTTTGTAGGCAGCGCCCTGGAGAAGCTTACCGGCACCGTGCAGCAGCAGAACGCGGCGGGGTTGCGCAGCGAATACCAGGATCGCTCCCATGACATTCAGATCGTGTTTTATTCGCCCGAGGGCTTGTCGATCGAATTGACAGATCACGTCAGCTACGACCAACAGCTGATTGAGAACGGAAAGGTGGTAGCCACCCAGCACGTGAAGGCACGATATGTGGCAGTCCTGACGCCCACCGAGGTGCGTTGGCGAGTGCGCATTCTGCAGGCCAGCCCCGAGTAAGACATTGCCCCCGCCGGGAAGGCAGTGAACGAGGTTGAAAGGCTCAAAGGAGAAAGGCAAGAAAGAAAGAAAAACAGAGCGTCGATCACGCCGAATTCAGGAGTTAATTATGATCTCAGTGGTTGTCCCCATCTACAACGAGGAGGAACTCGTTGAACGATTTCATGCCGCGGTCGCCGCGGCATTGAAAGGCGTTGTCGACGATTGGGAAGTTGTCTACGTCAACGACGGGTCTACCGACTCTTCCCTGGAACTGCTCAAAGGTATACAAGCAGCCGATGCCCATGCGGTGGTGGTCGAGCTGTCGCGCAATTGGGGCCATATGGGCGCCATTGCCGCTGGCCTTCAAACCGCCCGTGGTCGCGCGGTCATCTTGATGGATGGCGACTTCCAGGACCCACCCGAGGTTCTGCCACGCTTCATCCAGGCATGGCGCGGTGGAGCAGAAGTAGTGGTAGGCGTACGCCGCAGCCGCCAGGAGAGCCGCAAGCTGCTGGCCGCGCTGTTCCCGCTCTTCTACCGGGTGCTGGGTGCACTCTCTGATTATCCGATCCCGCTGAATGCCGGCATCTTCGGTCTCATGGACCGCAAGGCAGTCGACTCCATTCTGGCGCTGCGCGAGAAGAACCGTTACCTGCCCGGCTTGCGCGCCTGGGTGGGCTATAAGAACGCCATTGTTTATTACGACCGCAATGATCGCGCCGGCGGCGACGGAAAGCTCTCGTTCATCAGCCGCATCAAGTACGCGATGGACGCCATCACCAGCTTTAGCTACAAGCCCTTGCGGCTAAGCTTCGCGCTGTTCGGCTTCTGCTATTCCACCGCCATGCTGCTGGCTTTGTGCATGCTGTTGCCGGTGAGCGCCGTAGCTGTAGCGGGATTTGGCGTAGCGGCCTGTGTCTTCCTGGTAGGCGGCCTGCTGCTGATGTCGGTGGGAATCCTTGGCGAGTACGTGGGACGTGTCTACGATGAAGTACGCGATCGGCCTATCTCACTGATCAGCCAAGTGCACCGCTCACAGGTGACTGTCAGCCAGCAGATGGGCATGATCGCCATGTCCGGTGCCTCGTATGGCGTTCCGGCCGGAGCATTGGCCGCAGCCATGGAGGCCGGTACCGATTCCACCCGGGCGGCGTAGCTGGCCGCCCCAACCTTCTGACGTTCGCGCGCAGTCGCATCACTTCATCGCCTGCCTGGCAGCAGCATCCACGCTCAGATCGGATGCGCTGTCCGGGCAGGCATTTTGCGTTTTTGCGCGTTGCGTTTGCTGATGTATGCGAGCAGATAGTTTCGGGTAGGATCTGCGCGTCAGCCTGCCAGGAGCACGTTCTGAATTACAGGAGAAGGCGGTCCACACAAAGCAAACGGAGCCCGAGGAGGCTCCGTTCAGCTTGCCTTGCTTGGTCAGGTGTGGAGAAGGAGATGACCGGTTGTGGAGGGCATTGCAAGCTCCGCAAATGGCTCGCTACTGCTTTTGCTGAGGCGGCTGAGCAGGAGTGGGCTTGGGCAACACCACCGGCTGCAACTGGCCACCCGGTGTGCAAGAGGGGATGCCCTGCTCCACGGCGGTGCCCTCTTCGTAGTCGTTCCAGGTTTCAACCAGCAGGAAGGGCGGCGTGTTCTCAGGCGTGAGAATCTTCTGCCACATGTTGTAGGTGTCCACCAGGGTCTGCCCGCAGCGTGCGTCGATGTGGCGATTCAATCCCCAGGATGCCTTGGCATCGTTGAACATGGCCCACATCCCGCCTACAACGATCTTGTCGGGATATTTATCGAGCATGGTCTGGTAGAAGTTCTTCAGGTAGTCCTCGCCCCAATCGCCACCATTGCCGCCCTGCTTGGGATCGACCCACGCGTAATAGCCATCGAAGTCTTTGGCATCGCCGCTGGGCAGGTTTTCTTGGATGAGCAGAGGCGCAGGATTCCATTTGTCCACAACCGCGCGGACTTTGTCCCAATCAGTGTGACGGCCTTTGGGGAAGATGAAGATGACCGGACGGCCTTCATAAGTCAGATAAGCCTGATGTCCGGGCGAATTCGACGCGAGATACGTGTCGTGAAACATGGTGAAGTCGGCGATGGCCTCGTCAGTGGCGCCGTCTTCCTGATCAGTTTCGTCGTACATCATCGCAATCTTGAATTTGTTCTTCTCCGCCTGGCTCTGCATGAGCGCGTAGCTCTGATCGATGAAGGGCTCGCGATCCCCGTACCAATCCACCACAAACCCGGAGATACCCAAAGAGCGCGCACGCCGCATCTGCTGCGCGAGAAAGGCAGAATCGTGGGACGAGTAGTCGATGTGAATGTGATTTGGGTGCCCAAACCACGCTTCGTAAACGGCCAGGACCTCGGGGGAGCCGTTGGCCGCATGGTACTTGAGGCGCTGGGCCTGACCCGCATTCGGACCTGTGCAGCCGTGTGGCAACGCGAGAAAAAAACACAAAAGTAGACTTGCTCGATTCAGCATGGACACAGGTTTAGAAGCGCTTAGCGCCGGGGCGGTTGTAATCGCGGGGCGGGAAGGCCGGCAAAACAGGCTGTGGAGCAGCCATGAGGAGCTTGCGTGCATCCGACTAGATGTCGCCGAAATTACAGTAACGACATGCAATAGCAAGTTCATACTAAAGATCTTTCTTCGTGCGGAAGCGGGGGCATTCAAGGAAGTGGATAATACTCTATCCCATCGAACGAAGACGCTGCAGGGACGCATTGTCTCTGGAAGCGTCGTACTGCTGACTGGATCGGGACTCACCACGGCGACCAACATGGCGTACAACGTGATGGTGGCCCGTTATCTTGGCCCTCAGGGCTTCGGCCATGCCACCGTCGTTTACACACTGCTGATCCTGCTGTCCGCCGTCACCCTGTCGTTCCAGATTGTCGCCACCAAGGTGGTGGCGCAGCAACAGACCGCAGAGGGAAAGACTGCGGTCTATCGCTATTTTCATCAGGGCTCGTGGGTGTGCGGCATCGGGGTGGGACTGGCGCTGCTGTGCTTTCAAAACCCGATCTCCTCTTACCTTAATCTCTCCGATCCCATGCTGGTCGGGCTGATCGCCATCGGCGCAGCATTCTACGTTCCGCTGGGCTGCCGCCGCGGATACCTGCAAGGCTTGTATGGATTCCGCGGGCTGGCCTACAACATGATCCTCGAAGGCCTGGTGCGGCTCATCGGATCCTTCGGGCTGATTCTGATGGGCAGCGGAGTGCGCGGAGTGATCGTTGCCAACTCCGCCGCCATCGCGGTCTCGTACTTCGCGATTCGGGTGAAGCTGTCAGGCCATGAGCCCAATCCGCTCAGTAAATCCTATGCGGCACGCGAAACCTGTCAGGCGCTGGTGTTCTTCGCCGGCCAGATGCTGATCAACAACTGCGGCATCGTTCTGGTGGATCACTTCTTTGCCGCGCGTGAAGCCGGCATCTACGCAGCCGTGGCCATGGTAGGCCGCGTGATCTTCGCCTTCTCTCAAGCGGTAGTAAATACCACCTTCCCGCTGGTAGCGGGCACACGCGAGGAGGATCGCAAGGATCTGCGCGTGATTGCAACTTCGCTTCTGATGGTGCTGGGAACCGGCTCGGTGATCTCGCTGGCGTTGTGCTTTGCACCGGCTCGCCTCTGGACCATGCTGTTTGGTGCGGGCTTTGAGATTGTGGGCCGATACAACATCCCTTACCTGCTGGCCATGTATGCGTTCGCCACGGTGATCTATTGCCTGAGCGGCGTCATCATCACCTTTGAGATGTCGTACAAGATCGCCAATACCAGCTGGGTGCAGTTGCTGTTTAGCGGCGTGCTCATCGCGGGCATCTGCCGTTATCACTCCTCGCTTCGGGAAACGATCCTGGTTCAGCTGGCGCTCATGGCTATCTTGTTCGTGCTGGTAGCTGTGCCGTTCCTGGTGAATTCGCTCACCGATCCCACTCCCAGCATGCAGGCAGGAATGGGCAAGCCGGTCCGCTTACTGCGGCGAGTCTCAGAGGACGAGGTCATCGCCGAGTTCTTGAAGAGCGATTTCCACTGCGCCACCTTCCGCGATTATCAATCGATGAGCGAAATCGTGCTCAATCCAAATCTCGATGACGCGGATGAGAATGCCAAGCGGCGCGCCCTGCTGTTCCTGCGCCATCTCTCCCTGTGGAAGGAGATCCCCTCAGGTACGGAGTGGTACGAGGCGGAGATCTCAGAGGCCGACCTGGGGAACATCCGTATCTTTCCCCGGGCTCAGTGGCGCAAGGTAGCAAGGCAGAGCTTTTCAGCCACCGATGTGGTCACCGAGATGCGCAAGCACAACGATGTGATGGATCCATCCTTTGTGGCCAAGATCGCTGATATTCGCCGGCACCTGATGAACGGCACCACTCCCTTCGGAGCCGTCCTCCTTATCGGCGTGGGCGAGAACGAGCCGCTTACCGTGCTGGATGGCAATCATCGTCTGGTGGCATCGCTGCTGGAATCGCCGAGCCGGCTGCAGGGACTTCGCTTTCTGTGCGGACTTTCGCCCAAGATGGCGGAGTGCTGCTGGTACAACACCAACTTTGTCACCCTGTTCCGTTATGGACGCAATGTACTGACTCATGCCATGCGCAACCCGGAAGCGGAGTTGGCGCGGCTGCTACGCAACCCCAGCTAATAGAGGGACGAGAACTGATCTTGCAGTTGTTTTGAAAGCAGTACCAAATTTCACCCATGGGGCGTTGAGATGACGGTTCGCAAACGCAAAGTAACTACCAAACTGTTGCCCGAAGCTGTGAACGCGCAGCAGGCCAAGGCCTGGCTGCAGAACATGGATGCAGTTGTGCACGGGGAGCGTCCGCGCCTCGTGCTGGACTGCAGCCAGGTTCGCAATATGGACAGCAACATGATCTATCTGCTGCTGTGCTGCCTGGAAGAGGCGATGAAGCATAACGGTGACGTGAAGCTGGCCGGGCTTACGCCCCAGTCGCGACGGATGCTGAGCGCCACCCGCACTGAACGGCTGTTCGAGATCTGGCCAACTGAGGCAGAGGCGGTAGCTAGCTTCCACCGGCCGGCCTTGACGGCTTTGTCCCGTGCGGCTCACAGGGATGAACAAGAGATTGCAGAACACGCCGCTTGATCGCGGAACTCGCGTGTTCGAGGAGCGAGACTGTGTACGATCCAGAAAGAATTGCGCAAGCCACGCGCGGCGCACTCACTAAGCTAACCGCCTGCGTTCTTATGTTGCTCTTGGTTGCACCCATGGCGGAGGCTCTGCCGGGCGCTCCAGCCACCGATCAGGCCGGGGCGCAGCAAGCCGGTACGTCTACCGTGGCAGTGGCGGACCGGCCCGCTTATCCCGACGCACCCGCGCCCCAGCAGCCCGCGGCACCGGCACCTACGCCGCAGCAGCAATCGACTGATCCGGGTAGCTCGTCGTCTTCCGCAGTGCAACAGGACAATAAGCCAGTGGGCACAGCTGCGGCGCCTTACGAGAAGACCACGGGGATTCCGGGATCGCGTCCTGCGGGTGCCGCCATTGCGCCCGGAAAGCAGCGGCGAGCCCGCGCTATCTTCATCCGCGTAGGCATCGTGGTGGCGGCGGCAGCAGCAACGGGCGCAGTGGTTGCGCTGTCGCAGGGCAGCTCGAGCCGTCCACAGTAGAGAAGCATGAGCATGGAACCGGTGATGAAGCAGTCGAGACAGAATCACATGCGCACCGTCTGTGTGAGCTTTTCTGGCGTGGATGGAGCCGGAAAGAGCACGCAAATTGACGCCCTGCGCCGCCGCATGCTGCAGGGTGGCATGCGCGTGCGCGTCATTGCCTTTTGGGATGAAGTTGCCCAGCTCACGGGGCTGCGCGAAGGGGCCGGGCACACGGTGTTCAAAGGCGAAAAAGGCGTGGGATCGCCGGAGAAGCCCGTAAATCGCCGCGACAAGAATGTGCGCTCGTGGCCGATGACGCTGGTCCGACTCGGCTTCTATCTGCTGGATGCCATCGCAGTTCGCACCACGACGAGCAGGGTACGCAACGGGGCGTGGGACTTCATCATCTTCGATCGTTACATCTATGATGAGTTCGCGAACCTGCCGCTCGAGAATCCGCTGGTGAGGACGTACGTGCGGCTGCTGATGAAGCTGACACCGCGACCCGACATCAGCTTTATCCTGGATGCCGATCCGGCGAAGGCTCGGGCTCGCAAGCCGGAGTATCCACTCGACTTCATTCATATCAACCGCAAGGCCTATCTCAGCCTCGACGCGCTACTGGGGAAGATGACGGTGATCCCCCCTTCATCGATTGAGGAGGCGGAGATGGAAGTATTAGGTCACGTGCTGCGACTGTTGCCGTCGTCGAACGAGGCCGCAGCTACAACCCCCGTCGAAGCAGAATCCAGTCCGGTCGCGTAGGTTCCCGTACCCACAAGCAACCGGCGGGACGCATCTAAGTTGGTAGAACGTTCTGTTGTTCGCCGATTTTCATGCTTCGAATCTGAAAGGTCGTCGTCATGTTCTCTCGAGCTTCGAAGTTCGTTCCTGCCTTGTCAATCGCGGCATCGCTGGCGCTGTTTGCGCCGCCAGTGATGGCCACCTCCTGCACGACTCAGGGTCAGATGAACGCGACCCAGCGCACGGCCCTGATGCAGACTGCCCAGAACCTGATGGGCGACGTGCAGAGCGGTAACATGCAGGCACTGCAGGCCAGCACGCTGCCGGCGGTAGCCTCTGATTTCAGCGGCATCGCGGCGTCAGCCACTGCGCTCAAGCCGCAGGTTGCCACCGCCACCATCACCGTGGACGCGCTCTATGACCTGGATGCCTCCAGCGATGCCGCAGGTCAGGCGCAGACCCAGTTCTTCTGCGGATCGCCGGTGGTGGTGATGACCTTCAGCAACCTGCCTCCCGGCAAATATGCGCTGGCGCTGATTCATGCCACGGGGGTTCAGCAACCGCAGCAGGTGGCGCTCATCCTGGCGAACAATGCGGGCAAGTGGCAGTTGGCTGGCTTCTACAACAAGCCCATGCTGTACGGTGGACACGACGGCCTGTGGTACTGGACTTCCGCCCGTCAGTACGCGCAGAAGAAGGGGACTTGGGCCGCGTCGCTTTACTATCGCCTGGCCAACGATCTTCTCAACCCCGTCGACTTTCTCTCCAGCCCCAATCTGCAAAAGCTCCAGCGCGAGAGCCAGGACGTGCATGCCGACGGCTTGCCGACCAACGGTGCTGTGCCGTTGAACGCACAGGGCATGTCGTTCCAGGTGACCTCTGTGGATACGACGACTCAGTTTGGCGCGCTCGACCTGGATGTGCACTACACGCCTGACCCTGCGCAGGCAGCGCAGCTGCGTGATCCGGCCGCTGCACGCAAGCAGGTCATTGGCATCATGTCCGGCTTGCTGGCTCAGCATCCTGAACTGCAGTCTGCCTTCCATGGCATGTGGGTACACGCGGACCAGGGCAATGCCACCTTGTTTGCGCTGGAGCTTCCCATGCAGGGCATCGGCGGGCAGCCCGCCGCAGGAGCCACCACGCCGCCTGCGGTGAGGTGATCGTTAAGGTCGCAGTACTTGCTAAGAAGAGCTTGCAGGTACGCAGGCACTCAGAGCGGAGCTAGTTCTCTTCCCCGCCTTCGAAGAGCGGTGCTAAAGCGAACATGTGTTCGAAGTAATGGTGCGTCCAGCCGGGATGAAGCCGGTCAAGCAACATCCCTTCAGCCGCTCCAAAGGAATACACCGCGGCCCGCTTTCCTGTGGAGAGTTCAGTGTTGCGCAACTCCTGTAACGTCTGCTCACGCAGGTGCGAACCGAGCTCTTTGAAGGAGACGTAGTCGGGCAGTTTCTTGAATGGCCGAGTGGGCCGGTAGGATTTGCCAAGCTCGGCCGCCCGAACCTGAACGTAACGCGCGATGCCCTCCTGGCCGATCTGGAACTCAATGTAGTTTCGATCGTCGGCGCTGAGCGAGTTCATAAACCCCTTGCGGGCGGCTATGTACTCGGCTGCCCGGTGCTGAAATGCAGCCGTATCCTTCTCTGCCAAAGTGTGCAGCAGCAAGACCCTGAGGCGATCGAACTCCGCGTCTATCTTGTCGTCGCTGTAAGGGAAGGGATAGTTGATCATTCTGTTTCCTGTATCGGCTCCCCGGAACAGACCGAGCGCCTGCAAATGCTGGTAGTAGCCTGGCTGTGCCTGCTGCAATTGATGGAAATGCTCGTGCATCGCAAACATGATCCAGGATGTGCTGTTCTTGGCATCTGTATTTACCGGCTCACCCATAAAGATGACCGAACGCATCTCCGCGGCGGGGATGGTGATCATCATGTTGACTGGAAGGTGCCGCTCTCTCCAAAAGAATCCATCTCCGACGGATTTGAAACCTTGAGGATCTCCGCTGGGATGGGTGAGAAACTCTCCGCTCTGGGTGATTACAACGAGAGGTACGGGGACCGTGCTCCAGGCAGGCCACAGCTTGTCCTGCGTTGCAGCGGCGAACCGGTAGAATTCGGTGATCCTCGTTTTGTCTTGTGAAGGGAGCTGCTGGGCAAAGGCCGGGATGACCGATGCAACCATGCAGACAAGGAACACGCTCCACACTCGAACGCTGGCAGGGCACCCACGCCAGAAGGAAACACTCACCATGGGCTGAATTACCTCTGGCGAGAATACGCCGGAGCAGGATCTTGGGTTCCATTTCTGCGAATCGTCTCAATGATCGACAGAACAGTAGGCGCACGATTCTTCATTCGCCCGGGCACGCTTCACTCGTACCTAAGTGCTTCGATGGGGTCCAGATTGGCGGCTTTCCAGGCTGGATAGATGCCGAAGATCAGGCCGATACCGCAGGAGACACTAAAGCCGGTCAACACCCAAACCGCGGACAACATCGCCGGCAGGCCGATGGGCAAGAAGTAGACGATGGCGGTTACCAGGGCGCCGGTGAGAATCCCGATCACTCCGCCGATGCCGCACAGGGTCATGGCTTCCACCGTGAACTGCGTGAGGATCGCGCGCTTGGTGGCCCCGATCGCCTTGCGAATGCCGATCTCGCGGGTGCGCTCCGATACTGACACGAGCATGATGTTCATCACGCCCACGCCGCCCACCATCAAGCCCACGCTCGAGACGGCAATCATGAACAGTACCAGGCCGCCCGTGAGCTCATCCCACAATCGTGAGATCGAATCGGGTCCGAAGATCTCGAAGTTGTCCGGCGTCTTGATATTCAGGCGCCGGCGAATGCGCATCAGGTCGCGAATCTCTTCCTCCACCAGCTCTCGGTTTTTGGGCTGGTCGTACTTCACGCTGATCCACATGTCGCGATCTTCGGGGTGCAGGTTGCGATAGGTGCCCATGGGAAAGATCACCATGTTATCGGCGGGATTCTTGCCGCCGCCAAACGGCCGCTTGCGTTTGTCGAGCACGCCGATCACGGTATAAAGCCCATTCTCAATGCTGACCTCCTCCCCAATCGCATTGCGCCCCTCGAAAAGCTCCTCCCACACGTCGTGGCCCAGCACGCAGACATGCGCGTGACGTTCATCTTCCTGATCGGTATAGAGGCGGCCCTCCAGGAAGATAAGTTCCAGGATCTCGCTTACCTGGGCAGTGGAGCCCTGCAGGATGGTTCCGGAGATCTTGCGGCGCCGGTACTTCACGCTGACATCACCGACGCGAAAGCGCGTCTTGACGTGCTGGTATCCGCCGTCGACCGCAAGCACATGGGGAAGCTCGCGCATAGCTTTAACGTCATCGAGCGTCAGACGTTTGCGAGTGAGCATCTCGCTCGTCGGCCGCACTCCGATCACCGGCATGTGGAAGACATACCAGACGTTGGTGCCGAGCGAGCCAATCCAGTCCGTGACCCGCCGATTCAAGCCGCTGATGAGGGAAGAGACCGAGATGACGGTCGCGATGCCGATCACCACGCCGAGAATGGTGAGCCCGGAGCGCACTTTGTTCTCGCGCAGCGTATCCAGGGCCAGATGAATGGACTCGCGTGTCTGCCCTCGCGGCATAAACAGCCTCTGGCGGCCAGCTTCAGGCCTTCACCGCGGTGTTGTCTGTGATTCCCGACAACCTGGCAGGTGAAGGCAAGTAGCTACGCGTCAGAGGCTCAAAGTGGACGCCGCAGAGGCGTCATTCATAGCGCAAGGCTTCGATGGGATCCAGGTTGGAGGCCTTCCATGCGGGATAAATCCCAAACAGCAGGCCGATGGCGCACGAGGTGCCGAATCCTACCATCACCCAAATCGAAGACATGGTTGCGGGCAGGCCGATCGGCAGAAAGTAGATGATGTAGGTAATCACCGCTCCCAACAGAACGCCTATGATTCCCCCCACCGCACACAGCGTGACCGCTTCGGTAGTGAACTGGGTAAGAATGGTCCGTTTCGTGGCGCCTATGGCCTTGCGCACGCCAATCTCCCGGGTTCGCTCCGTGACCGAGACCAGCATAATATTCATCACGCCTACGCCGCCGACCATCAAGCCTACGCTGGAGACGGCGATCATGAACAGCACAAGCCCGCCGGTGAGCTGTGACCATAGCTTGGAGAGCGAATCCGGTCCGAAGATCTCAAAGTCATCCGGCTTGTCGACGCGCACCTTGCGGCGGATGCGCAGCAGCTCTCGAATCTCTTCCTGCACGAGAGCCTTGTTCTTGGGATCGTCGTACTTCGCGCTCACCCACATGTCCTTGTCTTCAGGATGCAGGTTGTGGAAGGTGCCCAGCGGAAAATAGGCCATGTTGTCGGCCTGGTTCTTGCCGCCGCCGAAGGGCTGCTTCTGCTTATCGAGCACGCCGATCACTGTGTAGAGACCGGTTTCAATGTTGACCTCTTTGCCCAAGGCATTTTGGCCGCCGAAGAGTTCGTCCCAGGTGTCGTGCCCCAGCACAACCACGTGGGCACCGCGCTTATCCTCTTCGTCTGTCCACAACCGGCCTTGCAGGAAGGTAAGGTCGGTCACCATGCCCACTTCGGTGGTGGAACCTTGGAGGATAGTGCCGGCGATCTTCTTGCCGTTGTACTTCACGCTCACCGCGCCCACCCGGAACTGTCCCGTGTGCTGGAAGCCGCCATCGACCGCGACCACATGGGGCAGCTTGCGCAGGGCCAGCACATCGTCAAAGTTGAGCTTTTTGCGGGCCAGCATCTCCGTGGTGGGACGCACCCCGATCACCGGCATGTGGAACACCCAGATCACGTTGGAGCCTAGCGAACTGACCCAGTCGTTGACCCGGTTGTTCAACCCGCTGATCACGGAGGAGATGGTGATCACGGTGGTGACGCCGATGACGATGCCCAGGATCGTCAGCGACGAGCGCAGCTTATTGGCGCGGAGCGTATCCAGCGCCATCTTGATCGACTCTCGTGCTTGGCCTTGTGCCATGGAAAGCTCCGCAACGTGGATAGTTCTTAGTTCGTAGTTCGTAGTTCGTAGTGCCTAACTGGAACATTCAGTGGAGGCTAGAGAATCCAGCAGTCCAAAGAGCATCTTTCGAACTTCTTCTGCAAGCCTCTCAGCTTCCTCAATCAAGCCGGAATTGCTGTACTTCAGAACGCGGGCGATTTCGAGCTGGGTTTGTACCTCGCAATTCGATCCGCGTGCGATGCCGAGAAACTGCCTAAACTCGCCCACACTTGCTCTTCCCTGGCCCTCGGCGATATTGCTCGGGATCGAAATCACAGAGCGTCGTATCTGACTGGTCAGACCGAATTGTTCATCCCGGGGAAACTCCCGCGAGAGTCTGTAAACCGCCACGGTCAACTGCATCGCGCTGCCACACAACCAACTCTCGAAACGACTTTGCCATGAACGAACCTCAAAGAACGGATTCAACTCAGGGCCCCTACTTTGAACTACGAACTTTGAACTCTGAACTCCCCTAGAGCTCCGCCCTCAGCGCCACCACTGGATCCAGCTTGGCTGCCTTGCTGGCCGGGTACACGCCAAAGAAGATGCCCACGCCGGTTGCTAGCAGCAGTCCCAGGAAAATCGCCCACAACGGTACGGCCGTGGGGAAGCCTACAAATAGAGTGATCAGCTTGCCCACCACCACGCCGCCCAGCACGCCCAGGGCACCGCCCACCAGCGCCAAAAATGCGCTTTCAATCAGGAACTGCACGAGCACGTCCCTCTGCTTGGCTCCTAACGCCTTACGCACGCCGATCTCGCGGGTGCGTTCCGTGACCGACACCAGCATGATGTTCATGATGACCACGCCGCCCACAACCAGAGCGATCGAAGCCAAGCCCAACACCACCGCGGCGAAGAGCGAACTGATCTGCTTCCAGATGTCGAGGAAGGTGTCGTTGGTCTCCACCTCGAAGTCGTCCTGCTGCCCCGGCGAGAGATGACGACGCGTGCGCATGATGACGCGGGCTTGGTCCTTGGCCAGTTGCATGACCTCGGCGTTCCCGTTGGCGCGCGCATAGATATCCACCGAGTCGTTGTAGCCGTACGTCTGCTGATAGGTAGTGATGGGCACGGCTACCCAGTTGTCTTGCGATTGCCCCAGCGTCTTGCCCTGCCGATCGCCCACCCCAATGATGGTGTAAGGAATGCCATCGACGCGAATCTCCTTGCCGATGGGGTCGCCGTTGGGCAGCAGATTGTCCACGATGTCATAGCCGACAATTGCGTTCTTTGTGGCGTGCTCTTCGTCGGCCGGGGTAAAGCCGCGCCCGACAGCGATGTCGATATTGTTCAGCGACAGCATCGTCCAGGTGTAGCCACGGACCTGCGTATTGTTGCTGGACTTGCCGTTGGCCACTACGTTGGTCGACTTGCTCAGCAGCGCGCCCACTTCGCTGCACTGGGTACATCCGTCGCGGACGGCCTGATAGTCGTCAATGTGCAGGATCTTGCGCTTTTGAAACTTGAAGTACTCCTCGGGAGTAAAGATCACGCTCGACATGCGGGTGATGGTGAAGACATCCGCGCCGTAACCGGAAAGCTTGGTGCTCACGTAACGATTCGCGCCGTTCACCAGGGTGATCACCATGATCACGGAGGCTACGCCCATCACTACCCCGACCAGGGTGAGGATGGAACGCATCTTGTTGCCCCAGAGGGACTGCAATGCGAGTCGAAACGCCTCGATCAGTGGCATGGTTCCGCTTTCCTGGATCGCCGGGGCCGTGTGGGGCGGCACTGCGATCGATTCTGGAGTTTGCCGCGGCTCGGGTAGAGACGCGCCTTACAGTGTACGAAAACTCGATTCACAACCAGCGAACATTGGGACGAACTGCAACCAGATCACTCTGGCACGGTAGCCGTCCTGTTCCCTAGGCCGCGGCTCGATCATGCGCAGGCGGTATCCAAAGCTAAAAATGGGGGGCCCCAGGAGCAATTCCGCCGCGGCAGACACTTCTGGGGTACAGGCCGACAGGCCTCCCCCGCCGGTGCGGAAGGTCAGATGATGACAGTTTTGTAATCGCTCCGGTATTTCTTTGACGAGCTTCCCCCGCTCTTAGCTTCACAATCAACCACTTGCGGCGCTTTCTTTCTGCTATACGCAGGTGGCAGACGAGCAGTTCCAGGGCGCGGACGCAAGCATTCAAGGGCTTTGGAATGCACAACATGGGCCGCGTCGGCTCAGACAGCTTGATTGCCGGCGCGGAGCGCGTTCGCCTCCCACATTCTGGACGAGCAAGGGCCAGCATGGGCCTTGGGACCCGGTAGCCGCGGTCTGGGTCAATGGGCAGCGGGCGGGAGGCTGGGTAGCCCGGGAGGCACCTTGGGCGGAAAGCCTAAGCCCGCTTCACGAAGCGGCGGCCCTCGATTCGATACTGGCCGCCGGCCACGCGCGCGATGGCTTCGGAATAGGCGATATGCTCCTCGACCAGGATGCGCTCCGCCAGACTGTGCCCATCGTCGCTTTCCAAGACCGGGATGACCCGCTGAAGGATGATCACGCCGTGGTCCAGGTGCTCATCCACGAAGTGAACCGTGCAGCCTGCCACCTTCACGCCATAGTCAAACGCCTGCTGCTGCGCGTCGAGCCCGGGAAAGGCCGGCAGCAGTGAGGGGTGAATGTTGAGGATGCGGTTGGGAAAGGCAGCGATAAACTCCGGCGACAGCAGGCGCATGTAGCCGGCCAGGCACACGAGGTCGACGCGGTGCTCGGCCAGGCAAGCCAGCATGTCCGCATCGTGTTCGGCGCGCTTGCGCCCCTTCGAAACATACACCGCCGTCGCCAGCCCAAGCGTTTTGGCCGCCTCGATGCCGGGGGCATCGGCCACATTGGAGACCACGACGGCAATCTCCACGCCACTCAGCCGGCCCTCACCGATGCTGCGAGCGATGGCCAGAAAGTTTGAGCCGCGGCCCGAGAGCAGAATGCCCAAACGAAGCGTCGGACGGGTCGCCTGCATGGTTTGCGTGCCTGGTTCGGGCAATGTCCCCTCGTGAGATTCGTACGGCAAGATGATGCAAGCTGAGCGAAGTTCCTGCTGATCTCCGTCTCATCCGCGCTGAACAAGCTAGGTGTACTGCACGTGGCGGTCGCCCTTGACCACCCGGCCGATCACGAAGAACTTCTCCTCGGCACGGTCGAGCAGGTTCTTGGCGCGCGTAAACTTGGCCGCCGGAATCGCGGCAATCAGGCCCACTCCCATGTTGAACGTGCGCATCATCTCTTCTTGAGAAACCTGGCCCAGGTCGCGCAGGTGCTCGAAGATGGGCAGCACCGGCCACGATCCCAGCTCAATCTGCGCGCCCACGGCTTTCGGCAGAATGCGGGGCAGATTCTCCGTAATGCCGCCGCCGGTGATGTGGGCCATGCCCGTGGTCAGGCCTGCGGTTACCAACTTCTGAATAACATGCAGATAGCTGCGGTGCGTCTTCATCAGCGCCGCTCCGGCCTTCTCCTTGATGGCGGTCACGTATTGCGTCGGCTTGTAGCCGGCCACCTCAAAGAACAGCTTGCGAGCCAGCGAATAGCCGTTGGTGTGCAGGCCGGTAGAGGGGAACCCGATCAGCACGTCGCCTGCCTTGATGCCTTGCCCGGTGATCACTTTGTCCCGATCCACCGCGCCTACGATGAAGCCGGCCAGGTCGTACTCGCCGTCAGCATAGAATCCGGGCATCTGGGCGGTTTCGCCGCCAATCAACGCGCAGCCGTTCGCCTTGCAGCCCTCGGCCAGGCCCGACACCACGTCTTCAGTCACCTGCGGATCGAGCTTGCCGCTGGCCAGATAGTCGAGGAAGAACAAGGGCGTGGCGCCCTGCACTGCAATGTCGTTGACGCAGTGGTTCACCAGGTCTTGTCCCACGGTGTGGTGGATGCCCAGCTCGAAGGCAATCTTGAGCTTGGTGCCCACGCCATCGGCGGAGCTGACCAGGATGGGACTCTTCCAGCGCTGCAGGTCCAGCCGGAACAGCGCACCAAAGCCGCCAATGCCCCCTAAGACATTGCGATTGAAGGTCTTTTGAGCGAGAAACTTGATGCGTTCTTTGGCGCGGTCGCCGCTGGAGATGTCGACGCCAGCATCGGCGTAGGTGACGGACTTCGGCTTGGATTCGGGCACAGTGCGGGCTTTCCTGGAATAGAGATGCGTACGGCGCGGCGGGCCGGAAAGCTCGATTTTAGCGCATTCGGGGCAGGCCATAGGCTGCGGCAGCACTACTCGGTGGAGCAAAATTCTGTCCGCGCTAAAAGAAAGGACCCGCGCCTCGCGGCCAACGGGTCCTTCCAGATCCCAG
>CBJOJD010000005.1:0-40974 GCA_966443485.1 uncultured bacterium
AGCAGGACGTAATCGGAACCCTACAGCCCTCTCCACCCCTCCCCCGTCGAGCGCGCGTGGGGCCTGCACCAAACCCGTCAATGCTCCCGGATTTCCCCACCCAGCCCCCCACAGGTGCCTGACGGGTCTTCTAAAGACCCACTTGCAGAGGAGGCCCCGCCTGTGGAAATCTAAGTGGAAATCGGGAGAAACACCGAAGTTTCCCCGAAGAATGGCGGTATTTTGCAGGAAGTTGAATTCCGGCCTCCCTTATCCACAAAAACCCTTCCGGGAGCCGTTGACCCTGCCTTTTCCGCTCCGTAGAGTCTGAATCAAAGGCAATCCGCCATCGCACCATCGGTTTGGTTGCCGCAACCCTGCGGGAAAGTCAGAATCCCCCGACCCGGAGTATCGATGCTGAAACTCAAGAAGATTCATATCCTCGGCTTTCAGAGCTTTTGCGCCCGCACGGAGCTGACCGTGTCCGGTACTGGCATGGCCGTGGTGGTGGGCCCGAATGGGTGCGGCAAATCGAACATCCTGGATGGCGTCAGCTGGGTGTTGGGCGAACAGAGTGCCAAAACCCTCCGCGGCACCCACATGTCCGACGTGATCTTCGCCGGAACCCGCGATCGCAAGGCACTGGGTATGGCCGAAGTCACCCTGACCATGATCGACCCTGAGGCCTACGAGGGGCCCATCCCGGTCGAGCCAGAAGTGCTTGTCGACAACGAGCTGCCCGCCGATTGGAACGAAGAAGAATATCGCAAACTGCGCGCTGCCGAATCAGAAGAAGCCGCAGCCTCCGAGCAGCCCGGGCAAGTGATCGAAGACGACGGGCCCGAGCCTCCTCAGGCTGCCGCCACCGAAACCGGCACTCAAGCAGTGGTCCTCAAGATCCGCCGGCGCAGATTCCAGCGCACCTTCGCAAAGGGCGAGATCGTCATCACCCGCCGCCTCTTCCGTACGGGCGAAAGCGAGTACCTGCTGAATGGCAAGCTGTGCCGCCTGCGCGACATCCAGGACATCTTCATGGGCACGGGCCTGGGACCCGAGAGCTACGCCATCATCGGACAGGAGCGCATCGGACAGCTGCTCAGCTCCAAGCCGCACGATCGGCGTTCCATCATCGAAGAGGCAGCGGGCATCACGCGCTTCAAGACCAAGAAGCGGCTGGCGGAACTGCGCCTCGAGTCCGCAAAGCAGAACCTGGCCCGCGTAGACGACATCTTCGAAGAAGTCACTCGACAGATGAACTCCCTCAAGCGGCAAGCGGCCAAGGCAGAACGTTTTGCCCAGGTCCGCGATGAGCTGCGCGGCAAGCTGCGGGTCGTCTTGGCCAGCCGCATGGCCACCATGGATGCCGAGCAGTCCCGTCTCGACACGGAGATCGCGGCTCTGACCGAGCAGATCAATGCATCCGCCGCTGAGATCGAAGAAGCAGAGGGCAGCCAGCACTCCTTGACGGAGCGCGGCTACGAGTTGGATCGCGGAGCACAGGAAGCGCAGACCCGCGCCAATGGCGCAGCCGTCGAACTGGAGCGGGCAGCCGCTCGCGAGCGCGGAAACAGCGAACGCGTGACGGAGTTGGAGTCCCGCATTGCCGCCGCAGCCAGTGAGTTGGAGCAGACTAAGACTCAACTCGCCAGCATTGTGGAAGAGCGCGCTCAGCAGCATGAGTTCCTCCAGACCGCTGCCGAGGAAGCCCGTGCGTTCCGTCAGAAAGTAGAGACCCGGCAACAGCAGGCACGCGCGACGGCTCAAGAGGTCTTCAATGCCGAACGCAATCTCGAATCCAATCGCCGCAATGTGATGCAGCTGCTCTCTCAGGTTGGCAATGCGCGCAACAGCACAGCGCAAGCTGAAGAGAGCCTGGCTGCCCTCGAGCGCGAGGCTGAGCGTCTCGACGCCGAGATGGGCCAATCGCGCAATGAGCTCGAGAGCTTGGGCGTGCAGCGCGGACAAGCTCGACTGAACTTCGAGTCGGCCACAGAAAACCTGAAGCAGCTCGAAGCCACCATCCTCTCCGTCCGTGAGTCGCTGCAGGCCCGGCGATCAGAAGAGAACGCCTTGCGCTCCAGCACCAATCAGCTGCGCAGCGAACGGGCTTCCCTGAGCGGACGCTGCGATTCCCTCGAGTCGCTGATTCGCAACCATAGCTACTCCACGAACACCGTTCGTCAGTTGCTGAAACCCGGCACCTTGGGCGACGGCATGGCGCCTATGGGCACGCTTGCCGACTTCCTTGAAGTCAGCGACCGCCACGAAGGTGTGGTGGACGAGTTCCTGCGTGAAGAGCTCAACTACGTCGTGGTGAAGAGCTGGGGAGCCGCCGAACAGGGCGTTCAGCTGCTCAAGTCTGGGGTCGATGGCCGCGCAACCTTCCTCGTCCATCCCGAAAACCCGGCTGAATACGCCACGATGGCCAGCAGCGTTCAAGGCATTCAAGCCGAGGGCGTGACTCCTCTCAAGGACACGATCCGCGTGCTCAACGGCTTCGGTCGGTCCCTTGAGACCATCCTCCCCAAGCTGCGCAACGGCTACATCGTAGAGAACACCGAGCTGGCACAACAGCTGGCAGAGCAGCACATCGATGCGTTCTTCTTGACTCCGGGCGGGGAGTGCTTCCACAACACCACCGTCACCGGTGGCAAGCCCGCCAGTGAAGGCCCCCTGGCGCTCAAGCGCGATCTTCGCGAGACTCAGAAGAAGCTCTCGGCGGTGGAAGCGAAGATTGCCGAGGCGGAAGCCAAAGCGGTCTCTCTCACGCGCACCATCGAAGAACTAGCCGCGCAGCTTGAGGCCAAGAGCGAAGAGCGTCGTCACGCGGAACGCGATACCGCAAATCAAGGGGCTGCTCTGCGCCAGATGGAAGCGGAGTTGCAGCGCATCGAGCGCCGCGTCCAGGAGTGGATGAGCCAGGCAGCGCGCAATAAGGAAGCACGCGAAGCCAAGCTCAACGTGATCGAGCAGAAGCGCTCCGAGGCCACGCGCCTGGAAGCAGAGCATCACCGCGCAGAAACTGCTCTCGAAGCGCTCCAGAGTGAGCTGGCTGTCATGCGCCAGAATCGCGAAGGCATGCAGCAGGAAGCCGCTCAGCTCACCGCGGAGCTCGCTGGCCTCGAAGAACGCCGACGCGGAGCAGAGGCCGCTTATCAGCGTATCGATCGCCTCCATGCCGATCTCGAACGCCGCGTGCAGACCATCGATCAGCAGCGTACCGCGTCAGAAGCCGAACGTGAGCAGCGCGTGCGCGAAAGCGAAACCTTGACAGTCCGCCAGGAAGAACTGACCGCCGTCCGCGCTGAAGCGGTGGAGCAGGCCCAGACCCTGGCAGCGCAATCGCACACATTACGCCAGCAGCTCGCCGAAATCGAGTCCAAGCTCAAGACCGGCCGTGCCAGCGTTGATCAGTTGCGCGACAGCCGTGCCAGTAAAGCCAGCGCCGTGGCTAAATTGCGCTCCGACCTGGAACACCTCGAAGCCAGCTGCGTCACGGAAATCAACATTGAAGCGGCTGAGCTGCGCGCCGACACCGAGATTGTGCGGATTGGCGGCGAGGAACTGGCCTCCGAGGAAGAGGCGTGCCGCGCCCTGCGTCAGAAGATCGAGCAGATGGGCCCCGTGAATATGATGGCCCTCGACGAGTACAAGGAGACTGCGGACCGCCACACCTTCCTCGAAGCTCAGCGCAAAGATCTGACCGAGTCCATCGAAAACACCCAAGAGACCATCAAGGAAATCGACCAGATCTCGCGCACCAAGTTCGACGAGGCCTTCGCGCGCATCAACGAGAACTTCGCGCAAGTCTTCACAAAGCTCTTCCACGGCGGGCAAGCATTCCTCCGCCTCACCGACTCCGAGAATCACGCCGAGAGCGGTCTGGACATCGTGGCTTCGCCGCCGGGTAAGAAGCTGCAGAACGTGTTGTTGCTCTCCGGCGGTGAGAAGGCTCTTACGGCGATCTCCCTGCTGGTCGGCATCTTCCAGTTCCAGCCCAGCCCGTTCTGCGTGCTTGACGAAGTGGATGCCGCACTCGACGAAACCAACGTCGGACGCCTGGCCGACCTGCTGCGCTCCCTCAGCAACGACACTCAATTCCTGATCGTCACCCACTCCAAGCGCATGATGCACTCAGCGGATCTGATCTATGGCGTGACCATGCAGGAGCCGGGCGTCTCAAAGGTGGTCAGCGTAAAGCTCAACCATCAGGAAGTCCATCGAGCCACAGCTTAGACCGATCACGATCCAGTTCAAAAACAAGGGGCGCCGTTCTGGCGCCCTTTCACTTTCTTGGCTGTTTCTGAGAACAGCTCCAATGTCACCGCCGCTCCAGGCTCCTCGACTGCCCCGCCGCGATGAGCGCCATCCTACTTCCGCCTGGCATACAGCAGAAACTCCCGGTTTCCCTCTGCCCCTGTGATTGGCGATGGAATCACTCCCACCACTTCCAAGCCAAGCGATCGCACGTTGTCTGCGACCTTGTCGATGGCCAGCTGATGCGCCTCGGGATCACGCACAATCCCGCCCTTGCCCACGTGCTCGCGCCCCGCCTCAAACTGCGGTTTCACCAGCACCACGATCTCCCGCAGCGTTGGAGCAGCAGCTAAAACGGGATCCAGCAGGAGCGTGGCGGAGATGAACGAGACATCCATCACCAGCAGGGTTGGATCCTGCTCTCCCCCGGATACCAAGCAGCCGGGCTCCAGTAGACGCGCGTTGGTGCGCTCCATTAAGCGAACCCGCGCATCGTTGCGCAGCTTCATGGCGATCTGCCCAAAGCCGGTATCGACAGCAATCACATGAGCGGCCCCCCGCTGCAGCAGGCAATCAGTAAAGCCTCCTGTAGAAGCGCCCACGTCGAGACACGCGCGGCCTCGCACGTCGATTCCCCAGTGCTCCAACGCTCCGGCCAGCTTCAATCCGCCTCGGCTAACGAAGGGCAGATCGTCGCCCAAAAGCCGGAGCGCCGCATCCGCCGCGACCGTAGCACCGGGCTTGTCTACCTTCTGCTCATTCGCTAGAACCCGGCCCGCCAGGATTAACGCGCGCGCTCGTTCCCGGCTAGCCGCAAGTCCGCGCTCCACAAGCAGCACATCGATGCGCGCCTTCTCTGCTCCAGCCATGCCTCGGTTCCTTCGCGTGTCAAAATTGCGCCGTAAACAGGAAGGGCCGCCTCGGTTCTGAAGCGGCCCAGCAGGATCAAGTTCTTTCAGTGCACTACGGCAGCGTCGCACAAGAAGCCAGCGTAGCTGATGCCGTCGATCCGGGCAGATAACACGGCTGACCGTATCCAGGCTTGCGGCTCACACTATTGGCGTTGCCGCTTGTGCCGTTTTGAGTGCTGGTGCGGACATCGAGAATATTGCCCTGAACGAGCACCGTGGCATCCACAATGTCCTGGTCGGTCCGCAAGATCGTCAGATAGGGGCTATCCGGAGAAGCCACATAAACCTTGCCGAACTGGGAGTTCTGCGTCGAGACCACCGTACGCGGATGTCCGGTTACCGCCACCGTCTTCTCGACAGTATGGCTGGCCAGGTTGACCACCGTCACCGTTCCATTTCCGGTGCCGCTCGGATCATCATTCTGGTTCGCCGTGTAGGCGCGGCTACCGTCGTAGAGAACCGTCACGCTGGCCGGGTTCGGCGTAGCTGTCGTGCCCACGGGAATCGTGTACGTCGTCCCGAAGGTAGCGCTGTCGTTGCCGTACTCGTCCAGGCTCACGTCGATGACGCTGATGCTGCCGCCATCGTAGTTGGAAACCACCAGCTGCTGCGTAGCCGCGTTGTACTCAGCGTAGACCGGACCCGCCACTGCGCCCATGCCCGCGGTGCCATTCAGAGGGGTAACCCCCGTGGCCGTTACAGCGGCGGTCGACAGCGGAAGGATCGGATGGCAGTTCACCGTGCGCCCGCTTTGGCTCAGGAACGGGGTGCAGCTGTTCTGCGCGTTGAGCTGCGTATTGATAACGCTGATCGTGTCGTCTCCCCGATTCAGCACAAAAAGACGCTGCGCATCCGGAGTCTGGACGGCATAGACCGGGCACTTGCCCAGAGCAATCTTCGCGGACACCGTGAAGCTTGCAGTCTCGATCGCATCCGCCTCACCCGCAGGGCCTGAGCTCGGGTTTACATTACATTGAACCCCGTTGGTCACAGGGCCCTGCGTGATTACGTAGTCACGCTGCCCCGCACTCGACGGCAGCCCTACGGTCATAATCGGTGTGGTATTAACGGGCACTGAGAGCTTGAGCGTAGCCGGTGATCCGGTCAGAACATCGGCAGCACTGCCGTTCAGATCCGCCGCCACGACTCCCGTACTGGGGGCAAAAATAGCGATCGGGTTGGCGTTGCTCGACAAGGTCGAGAACTGCACATTCTTCGTCTGCAGCTGGCTCGAAACCGGAAAAGTCGTGAGCGTCCCATCGCTATTGATGGTGTAGCCATCGGAACCCAAACCGTCAAGAGCGAAAGTGAGCGGACCCACGCCAATCGTAGCCTGTGCCACGATGGTGTCACCGGAATAGTCGATCACCGTGGCCACGCCGGGCGAGCTCGCAGAGGGAGAAGACACCACCACGGCGTACGACGTCGGCTGAGAGGCTGGCCCCGAGGGGTTGATTGGAGTCACCACCGGCCGGTAGCCGCTACCGCATCCCGCAACCATGGCCGCGGCACACAAAGCCAAGCCCGTCTGCATGACCCCATAAGCCCAGTGCTTCTCTAGCAATCTCGCCGGCGAGGGCGATGCATGCGCAACATCGTTCAAAACCGTTTGCGGCACACGTCCGCTCCGGCTCCGCTCCACAACCATGGAAAAAACACTCATTCAGTTTCGTTCCTGCTTACTGGTCGATTGTAAATCAGTGAATCGGGGCCTTTGGCCTGCTCGGCCGGCCTGCCGCTGCCCAAAAATCGGTGCACAGCCAAACAGCCTGGTCAAGCTCAGCCTCAGCTCCGGCCTTTGGACCTGATTGATGGTTAGACGCAAGCGGAGCCTGGGGGTACTTCGCTCAACCGGCTCTGCCAGAAACAAGTAGCGGGTGAAGCCCCGAATGCTGGCCTCACCCGCCTCTGCTGTGACCCGATTCAGCTTACCGTCCTACAATCCGAACCACGCTGCTGTCCGGCGCGCTCCAAGCCGCTGCGCCCGTGTGGGTCAGCTTCTGGCCTGCGTCGTCCCAGTGCAGCTTTGTCACGGATCCGGCACCGTTTTCATACGCATAGGTCGTGCCATCGTCGGAGAAGAGCGTGAAGTCCGCATCTGCTCCAGGATAGATTCGCACCTGCGCAATGCTCTGCTTGTCGTGCGTGCTCTCCACTTCGGACCCGTACGGGATGATCGATCCTGCGCGGACGAACAGTGGAATGGTGTCGATCGGCGCTGCAACCGTGATCGTCTGTCCGCCCTTCACGCGTTCGTTGGTCCAGTAGTTGTACCAATCGCTCCCGGCAGGCAGATAAACCTCTCGGCTCGTCGCCCCCTGTTCCGTCACCGGAGCCACCAGGAAAGCCGGACCGAACATATACTCATCGCGCAGATCCGTCACCTTGGGGTCGCTTGGGAAGTCCAGCGGCAACGCCCGCATGAACGGCGCACCCGTCTCCCAGGTGTGATACCCGAGCGAATAAAGATACGGCATCAGCGCATAACGCAACTTGAGGTACTTCTCCAGGATCGGCTCCGCCTGCTTGCCGTAGGACCAGACCTCGTTCTGCGGCCGGCTTCCGTGCGTACGCATGATCGGAAGGAAGGTGGCGTATTGGAACCAGCGAGTGTAGAGCTCCGGATAATCATCGTATCCGCCCACCACGCTGCGCGCGTCCGACGGATCCAAAAGCGGCGGGTGCGCCGGCTTGTGCACGGCCGGCAACCACTGCCAGCCACCCGTGTCATTCGACCAGTAAGCGAACCCTGAGGCTGCGAAGTCCAACCCCGTCGGAATCTGCCGCCGATAGGTGTCCCAAGTGGGGTAAATGTCCGACGACCAGAAAATCGTGCCATTGGCCTGCGCGCCCAGATAGGCATCGCGCGACATCGTCAGTGCACGGCGATTCGGCTCATCTTTGCGGAAACCGTCGTAAAGCGCCTTGGTGTGGAAGTACGGGTACACGTTGAAGTACTGGGTTCCGGGGCCTACATGCAGGAACGCGCCGTTCGGAGGCAGATCGGGCTCGGTCTCATCCGCCCAGAGCGAATCGAATCCCAGGCTCAGAATGTTGTCCTTGATTACGTTCCAGTACCATTTGCCGGCCTCTGGATTGGTGGTGTCGATATCCGAACCAGCCTTGTCGTAGGGCAAGCCATTCTCCGGAGTCCCATCCGCCAGATGCTCAAACCAGCCGTTCTTCAAGATCGTGGCATAGAAGCGGTCTTCAGGCACAAAACGCGGCCACACACTGATCATGGTCTCGAAGCCCATGTCGTGCAGCTGCTTGTTCATGGCCTTAGGGTCGGGCCAGAACTTGGGGTCCATGTCGAACTGCCCCATCTTCGTGTAGTAGAACCAGTCCACCACCAGCACATCCGCCGGAAGGTGCCGGTCGCGGTACCCCTTCGCCACGGACATGAGTTCGTCCTGCGACGAGTACCGCTGCTTGCACTGGATGTATCCGTAGGCTGCCTTCGGCAGCATGTGCGTCGGACCCGTCAGCTGCTTGTATCCGGCGAAGATTTCGTCGTAGGTTTGGCCGGCAATCACGAAGTAAGAAACCCGATTCCCTGCCTCCGAGGTCCAATTCGTCTGCTCGTTGAATCCCGCCGCGATGGTGGTCTTCGCCGGATTATCCCAAAGCAGACCGTACCCCTTGTTGCTGACCATGAAAGGAACGCAGACGCTCGGCGCCGACGGAGCCAGGTAATCGTGCTGGCAGTGCACCACGTGTCCGCGATGATCCAGGAATCCCTCCTGGTTCTGTCCTAGCCCGTAGTAGTGTTCGTCGTCGGGAGAAGCAAACGATGCGCCTACGACATAAGACGGCGGATCGCTCGGGCGGAAATCCCGTGCCAAACCGGCAGTCCCGTCCTTGTGGTTGTACTCGGCCATCTGCCAGCCGTTCATCTCCAGCAGCGTCTTTCCATCTGTGGCCTTAACCACAATGTTGGCCCAGGGCGCAGAGCCGCTGAAGTACTGCGCGGTATCGGGCAATTTCTCAGCCTTGGCGGGATGCGGATCCGGATGCGGACGGCGAACCGTAACCACCAGGCGATCCGACTTGTAGACATCCTCACCGCCCGATTCGCTGGCCGACCACCCCTGCGCGTTGGGTTCAGCCAGGATCCCGTAGCCCGGTCCTGCTTTGGCCGCGTCGGCTTGCTTGCTCACGGTGACCCGCACGATGTTGGACGCGTAGGGCTCCAACACAATGGTCTCTCCCCCGCCCTCTAGAACCAGGCGTTGGGTGGCATCTTGAGCAGCGGCACACACCGCAAACATGGCACATGCGGCCATCAGAAGACAGACAGCTGAATACCTTTTCATTCTCACTCCACAAATGGATCAAGCGCGTTGAAATGCTGGCCCCCTGAGTGTATACCGGGACCTCGGCTTTTGGCCCGTGTAAAACGATTAACCTCAAGGCAAGATGCGCTCGGAGATGGCTGGAGAGAGGTACGCTGGAGTGGCAGCTCGATCCGAGTGAGCCGGGAACAGTCCCCATCCCAGACCTAAGCGGATCAGGCGCTAAGAAGAGCCAATAAATTTTCCAGGAGAAATGTAGCTGGGACGAGTTCTTATCCGAGCAGCTCGCTAAGCAGGACCTTCGCCTTCACGGCCAGCGTATGGGCCCCGTCGATGTCCCCGGAGTTCAGCGCGATCTTGGCCTGCTTCAGGAACTCCCGGATCTGCGCCGAGGTCTTCTGCTCCTGATCGTTCAGCTGGCGATTGATGTGATCCAGACCGTGCTCCGTCTCGGCGATCGAGTCCGCAGTCTCTTTCTTGAGATCCGCCGGTTCTCCCGGGGATAGCTGTCCAATCGCGCTCACCTCGGGCGAGGCGTTCGTAGCTACCTGCGGCGTCGCCTGCTGAACAGGTGTCTGTGCAGGCTTGGCAGCATTCTTCCTGTGCTTGGGAGCCGGCTTGGGGGGCGGTGGCTGCTGCTCGGCCGTCGTGGCAGGTGGCGGAGTGGGCGCCTGGGGAACGCTCACCACCGGTGGAGGCAGGTTCACCGGTGCCTCGTTCGGCTTGGGCGGTGGTGCATCCTCGATCGGCGGTGCCAATGGCTGGTTCTGGGCCTGATTCTGCTTATGCACGCATCCCCCCAAAAGGAGCGGCAATAACAACGCAGCAGCCCTTACCTGAAACTTCATTCCCCCAGCCCTTTCTCCTCTTCGACACTCGCCGGCTGAAGATACCGGCGTCCCCCGTCCGCGGCGGCAAGGGGAATTCGCAGTCGGAACTCGGTCCCGTGCCCTACCTTCGATTGTAATTCCACCCCGCCATGATGTAACTGCAAGATGCGGTAGGTCATCGCCAGGCCGATGCCACTCCCCTCGCTTTTGGTGGTGAAGTAGAGGTCGAAGATCTTCTCCCGAATGTCCTCTGGGATGCCTCCCCCCTCATCTAAGATGTGTACTACGGCGTGTTTACGCTCGCACTCCAGCCTCACCTCCAGCCGTCCCCCTTCGGGCATTGCCTGGGCCCCGTTCTGGATCACATTCCAGGCAGCCTGCTTCAGCAGGTCGGCGTCGACGTTCACCACCACCGGGGTTGAGGGCAACTCGCTGATTAGCTGGACATTACGCGTGGAAAGCTCTTCCGTGGCCAAGGCCAGCACATCTGCCAGGACAGCCCGCAGATCCTGCTCCCGCAGCTGAAGTTCCACCGGCCGGGAGAAATCCACCAGCGTCTGTACCACCCGGTCCAGGCGCCGGATCTCCGCTTCGATCACCTCAAGATGGCGTGGCGCCCCCGGGCTACCGCTCTCCAGCTTGGTCCTGAGTAGTTCCAGATGCACCACGATGGCGTTGATCGGGTTCTTGACCTCGTGAGCCACACCCGAGGTCAACCGTCCAATAGCCGACATACGGCGTGAGACCTCAAGCTCCGACTCAATCGCCTCCTTGGATTCCAGATCGCGCAGCGTCACCAGAGCGCCTAAGCCCTGGCGGTTGGCATCATCATGGATGAAATCCACTGAAGCCTGAATGCGACGACCGTTCTCGGTGCGCAGCTCTTCGTTGTAAAGCGCCATCTTGGCGTCGAATGCATCACGCAGCGTCCGGCCCAGGAGGGTGGAACGATTAAAGATATCGGCGGCCTGCTTCCCCAACGCGCTGTCCCCCTCAATCTGCAGAAAACGTCGCGCCGCCTCCGACACCAGAACCGCTCGTCCGTCGCGCGTGAAGAGCAGGATCCCATCCTGCATATTCGACAGAATCTGGTCCAGGTTCTCCTTCAACGCAGAGAAAACCTCCTCCACGTTGCGCATCCGCTGGCCGAAACGCTCGATCTTGTGCGAGACCCGTACTGCCGTGTCTTGACGCTCCTGCCCGGTCTCCGGGACTGCAGCCTCATCGGCCTGCGTCCAGTAATCCAACTGCAGGCTGATCTCTTCCAGCGGCTGCAACGCCAGGTTGCTCAGCAGAAATGAGACCACCAGCGCGGTTCCAAGCGCGAAGCTCATCAGTGTAAAGGCCTCCTTCAGCCATGGCTCATACACCTGGCGAAGGAACGTGGTGCGGGCGCCCACGTGCACCGTAAGAAAGGACTGCCCATTGCGCTGGAGGGGGACGACGATATCGAACACTCTGGGTTTGCCGAACACCTCGCGCATCAGCTTCAGAGGATTCGACCCGCGCAGTTGATCGTATGCAGGACGCGGAGCAAAGGGCTTATCTTCGTTCAGTGGATTGGTGCTCAGCATCGTGACCGACTGGTTATCGACGATGCTGATGTCGTATACCGTCAAGGCGTAGCGGTTCACCGAATCCACCACCGCCTGCAGAGCCTGCCCGTTGCGAATCGCAACGCGCGCCATGTCGCGCAGCTGTTCCGGATGCTGCGGATCCACACGCTGATTTCGCAACCCCAGCTCGAGCGCATTCTGCAGCGCCAATCGGACCTGGTTGGCGACCATCAAGTTGGTCTCGTACGTCTGCTGCACGGCAGCATTCAACAACTGGCTGACGTAGACCAACGACAACAGCCCCGAGATCAACAGCACCAGGGCCGTGATTGCTAGAACTAATTTAGTCTTCAGTCGCATGGATCAAGCCGATTGCGGTTCTCGCGCCTGGCTGTATTCCTTGAGCTTGTTGTGCAGAGTTTTTAGACTCACGCCCAGGATCTCCGCGGCACGAGTCTTGTTCTGGCCCGTGGCTTCGAGCGTGCGCAAGATGAGCATGCGTTCAGCCTCGTCCACCGTGGAGCCAACGCGGACCGGCACCACACTTGGATCTTCGAGCGCCGCTACCGCCGTCTGGGCCTTACCGAAACCAGATGGCAGATGGCCCGCATCCAAAGGCGCCCCGTCGGGGCATAAAATAACCGCGCGTTCAATCGTATTGCGCAATTCGCGCGCATTTCCTGGCCAGTGATATCCCACCAGGCGATCAATCAAAGATGGTGCTACTCCAGAGACGTTGCGATGGTGCTTAGCGTTCATCTCCGTGAGCATGGCCTCGGCCATGGCCGGAAGATCTTCCAGATGGGTCCGCAAAGGCGGCATGTGGATATGAAAGACGTTCAGGCGATAGAACAAATCTGAACGGAGATTGCCCTGCGCGATCGCCTCGTCGGGAACGCGATTGGTCGCAGCCAGCACGCGCACATCTACGTCAATCTCGTTGCGCGCCCCTAAGCGGCGCAATTTGCGCTCTTCCAACACACGCAAAAGCTTGGCCTGGGTGCCCACCGGCATCTCCGCCAACTCATCCAGCAACAGGGTGCCGCCGCCGGCGAGCTCGAAGCAGCCGATACGCCGCTCCAATGCGCCGGTGAAGGCCCCCTTCTCGTGCCCGAAGATCTCGCTCTCGATCAGTGTTTCGGGAATGGCTGCGCAGTTCACCGCAACGAAGGGCTTTCCCTTCCGCGGACTTAACTCATGCAAGGTCCGCGCCACCAACTCCTTACCCGTACCGCTCTCGCCCGTAATCAGCACCGAGACATTGGAGGAAGCGATCTGCTCGATCAGGGCAAAGATCTCGCGCATGGCCTTCGAGTTCCCTACCATTGAACCCAGGACGCCGCTCTCCCGAAGCCTGCGGCGAGCCACTTCCAGCTCAATATTGGTCTCCCGCTGCCGGGTCGCATTCGAGAGGATATTGCGCAACCGCGCCGAATCCACCGGCTTCTGCAGGAAGTCGTAAGCTCCCAGCTTCATTGCGTCCACAGCTGTTTGGATAGAGCCCTGAGCGGTGAGCAACACAACCGCAATGTTGGACTTGAAGTTCGGTCCTTCTTCAGAAAGACGGGACAACAGTCCAATCCCATCAAGCCGGGGCATTTTGAGGTCGGTCACGACGATAGCCGGACTCCAAGCCAGGATCTTTTCCCAGCCCTCAATGCCATCGCGCGCGGTCTCGGTGCGGTATCCCCACCCGGAGATCAGTTCCGCAAGCCCCATCAGCGCGTGAGGTTCGTCTTCTACTATCAATACTTTAACGGCATCGGGCATAATCTTAAACGGCCGGCTCTCTTACCTGCCGTACCTTACTTTCTACCATGCTCCCCCTTGCGGTGCTTGCTCGCGGAGCCTTGCTTAGCCGCAGCCATCGCCGCCGGCTCACTCAAGGACACCACCTTGGGGCTGTCATATAAAGCTCGCAGTGCCGGCGCTCGATCCGCGGACACCGCTCCAGCAGACAACGTAAACCACCCCCAGGAAGCGCGTCCGGTCAGCGTGTCGGACGCGGGCACGTCGCCATCAATCACAATGCCTACTGGCTTTCCCACTGCCACCTGGGTGATATAGCGATCCATCGCAAACCGTGGATTCAGCTCCCCGGTCTGGAGTTCCAAAGCGTCCGCGTACAGCAGCCCCGGAAAGTACTCGCTCGGCACTCCATTCCCGCCAACGCCAAACGAAGGTACCGTCGCCTCCCACAGCCACACCAGGTTGTGAATTCCATCCTGTAAGGTGAGCCGTTCGAAGAGCATGCGATAAAGCGCTGCCGACCCGTGAATGCCCTTGCGGCCCGCCCACCAGAACTCCTTGCCATTGGACATCGGCAATGGATCCCACAACACCGCTACCCCTTCCTCTTGCAGCGCATGTAACGGGATAGCCACTTCGTCGATCTGCGCACACCAGCGCTTGTTCAAATCGCTACCAGGTGTCAGCAGCTCGTTCCACTCGTAGTCGCTTAGCTGGCCTTTGGCCGCCCCATTATCGGTTGGGCGCGCCGGTGACCACGTCAGACGCACCTCGGCGTGCTGCAAATGTGCACGATGGATCGTCTTCAGCAGTACCTGCTGACTCTCCGCCGTCGCGGTCGCCAACTCCGCGGAGAAGATAGCCGGCTGCTTGCCCGCCGTCTGGGCCACCGTATTGTAGGCCGCATCGGGCAGGCTGGGATCGGCTTGCTGCCCGCTCAAAACCGTTCCGCGCAAAGAGGAGAGGCGTTCCAGCAGCGTCTTGGCTCCCGAAGTAGCGGCCGTCGTGACCGGCACCGCTTCCGGCTTTCCATCGCTCGTGCCCGTGGATTTCCGAATAGCTGCCATCGGGCCGGCAAGCCGCGGATCATCGCGATGAATTACCTCTGGCGCCTGGTACACGGCATGAATGAGATCCGTGGGGTTAGATTCAAACAGTCCGCTCCACTCCATGAAGTAAGCCCAGCGCGGCTGCTGCTTGAGTACCTCGGGAGTGGGCAGCCCGCCCACCTCGGCCAAAGCAATAGGCTTGTCTTTGGCCAGGTTCAGCATGGTAGTGTAATCCTCCTGCGTGAACTCGCCATAGATGTCCATGGTAGCCACGTCCACAAAGCCCGACCCAGGAAAGTAATCGGCCACCGGACCGGCACTGCCCCCCGGAGCATTCACATTCCAAACCCACAGCAGATTATTCAGGTGGTGCAGGTTGATGAAACGGTCATGGAGCTGCCGATAGAGCGCCAGCGATCCGTCCTTCCCCGGGCGTCCGCCCCACCAGAACCAGTTGCCGTTCATCTCGTGATAGGGCCTGAACAGCACCGGGACGTGCGCATCGCGCAGTTGGCGCAGGTAGCCCGCAATCACGTCCACCTGCTCGCACCAGCGGTTATACAACGGTGTCCCCGGAGTAAGCAGCTGGCGCCACTCATAATCCGTAAGCTGGCCCTGAACGCTGTCGCGGAACGTGACCGGCTCGTCGTCCGTGGGCCGCACCGCGTGCCAGGTAAGCGCGATGATGGCGCCGTTCCTGTATTGCCGCTTGACCTCTTCGATCATCTCCGGGCGAGACAGAACCGAATCCTTATCTTCACCGCCGGAGAATCCGAAGTCCGCGCCAAACAGCCCCGGATACTTCGCGGTCAGGTCGTAAACTCGGTCCGTCCAGCGCGAGCCATCGTTGGGAAAATTATGCTGGCCGCTGATGATCCCCTTTCCGGAGATCGAATCCAGTAGAGCCAACAAGGCGCGCGCCTCCGGACTGGCATCCGGATTCACCGGCTGCGGCTCGGCCGCGAACACCATTGAGCAGAACGCAATCAGAGCAAGCAACGTGGCAGATCGAGCAAAATGCCTCATGAACCCCAATCATCCTTTCACTGGTACCACACTTCCCGAGTGGCTGTGTCCCGAAGTCACTGTATGCGAATCGATGCGCCCCTCAGAAGCGCTAATCCTGATCCGCCCGGAAAAGCCACTGCAACTCAGGAAATGCCGTGAGTGGCCAACCCCAACTCCGCGATACCGGACAACAGCCCAGGCGCTGCTTATCCCGCCTTTTCGCTAAGCTCCGCCCAACGGGCATAGAGATTTTCATTCTCTTGCTGTGCGGCTTCCAGCTCTTGTAAGGCTTGTTGCAGCGCTGCCGCATTCGTCGCGATCTCCGGCTGCTCCACCTTTGCGTGGGCAGCGGCAAGCCGCGCATCCGACTCCTCCACGCGCTGCTCGATGGTAGCGAACTCGCGCGCTTCCAGATAGGACAATTTCTTCTTCGCTGGACTCGCTGCTACAGACGTATCCAGCCCTGGCGGCTCAGCAGCGACATTTGCAGATGCCTTCGCGCTGGAGCGGCTCTCATCCGCTTCGCTCGACTCGACCCACGCCTCCCACTGCGCGAAGTCCGCGAATTGCCCGATTCTCCCTTTGCCATCCAGCCCAAGCACCGTGGTAGCCACGCGATTCAGCAGATAGCGGTCGTGCGTCACCAACACCAGTGCTCCCGGAAAATCGAGCAGGTTCTCTTCCAGGATCTCAAGCGTGGGAATATCGAGATCGTTGGTCGGCTCGTCCAGCAACAAAACGTCGGCCGGCTGCAGCATCAGCCGCGCAATCAACACTCTGGCTCGTTCGCCGCCAGACAGATTTTTCACCGGCTGATTGAGCTGCTCTCCACTAAACAGGAACCGCGCCGCCCAACTCGCCACATGCACAGGACGGCCATCGTGAATGACCGAATCCCCCTCCGGCGCCAGTGCCCGCCGAAGCGTCAGATTCTCATCCAGCTCGCGCATCTGGCTGAAATACACCAGTCGCAGCGATTCGGCACGGCGAACTGATCCGGCCACCGGCTCGATCTCGCCGCGCAGCAAACGCAATAGCGTTGTTTTTCCGCTGCCGTTCGGCCCCACCAGCCCAACCTTCGTTCCCGCTGTCAGCGCGAAGTTCAAATCGCGAAAGAGAGTGCGTCCCCCGATATCGCACTGGACGCCCTCGAACTCCACCAGCCGCTTCGTCTTTCGCTGGCTGGCGGCAAAATCGATGCCGGCAGAGTTGACCGTCGTGCGAGCATTCATCTCCGCAAGCTGCCCAATCATCGCGTTCGCCGTGTCGATGCGCGCCTTGGATTTCGTCGTGCGAGCCTTCGGCCCACGCCGCAGCCACTCGATCTCCGTGCGCACGCGGTTGCGCAGGCTCTCCACCTGCCGATTCTGCGCTTCAAGATACGCCTGCTTCTCTTCGAGAAACCGGCTGAACGCGCCGTTCACGCGCAACAGACCATCGGCGTAAATCCGGTTGAGTTCAACGATCTCGTTCGACGTAGACTCGAGAAAATAGCGATCGTGGCTCACCGTTACCGTGGCAAACGAAGACGCCGTCAGCAGCTCTTCCAGCCACTCGATCCCGGATAGATCCAGATGATTCGTGGGCTCGTCCAGTAGCAGTACGTCCGGCTCGCCGACTAGCGCCTCGGCTATTGCCAAGCGCTTCCGCCATCCTCCCGACAGCGATGCCGCATCGGCATCCAGGCTCGCAAACCCCGTGCGCCCGGTTAGTTCACGTAAGCGCCCCTCGCGTTCCGTCTCCTGCACATGCGCGGCAATCATTGCGCGCTCCAGAACCTCGCGCACCGAGCACCCTTGCTCAAACCGCGAATCCTGCGGGACATACGCCACGCGTGCGCGCTTGCGGACGGCCAACTCGCCTTGGTCCGGCTCCACCTGCCCCGCCAGCAGCGCCAGCAGAGTGGATTTGCCCGCGCCGTTGGGGCCAATCAGCCCAATGCGGTCCCCTTCCTCAACGGTGAGAGAGATATTGCGAAACAGCGGCGTGGCGCCGAATTGCTTGGTTACAGACTGAGCGTTGAGAATAGGAGGCATCTCTACCAGCTTAAATTGCACCCGGCCTTGGAGCCGCGATCTTCGTGCTTTAGCGCCCGCCGGCCAACTCCTGCTTCAGTCCAAGATGGACCTCGATCTGCGCCTCATGCATGCCCGACCCAGCGGGATAGACCTCAAAATCTGTCATATAGGCGCGATGCCCTCCCAAATCCTGGGGCGTCATGCTCCAGATCCGCTTCCACACTGCAGGAACGATTACCGGCGGAGCTCCCTTTTCCGACTGCACCACCGCATACGGCCCCGCTGCGATCGTCTTCGCCACCAGCCCCTCGGGAACAGCAGCGCCCTTCTTCACGCGAACCCCGAGCGTGTAATCGTACTCGCCATGTTCATCGCTGGCATAGCCGCTGTACACCACCACAAGGTCGTCGTCGGCTCGATCGGGAATCCGATTGAACACGCCTTCCTGCATCGCGTTTCCCCATAGCTTGGGAATGGCGCCGTCCGGTCCCGCTTCACGTGCATTCGACGTGCGAACCGTCAGCCCCACCACCGTGAAGCTCTCCTGCTCTTCGTGCTGCACCGCTTGAGCTCCAGATTCCCCCGCCGGCCAAAACACGGCAGTCGAGAGCAAGACGAGAGGTAAGAATGACGAGCAAGGCATGAATATTCGCTCCGCAGGTCAGAGGTGAGGAAGCCGCTTCGCGCACCAGTATCCTTGAACAAATGCTAAGGATCAAGGGCATTTGCAGGATATTGACGCTTCGCTCCATGGGAGATACACCACCGGCGCTACAGTTTCCTCAACCGTTACACTTGAACTGATGCTGGATTACGAGATCTCCCCGCTCCAAGCCGCAGACCTGCTGCGCGAAAACAAGGTCCGGCTCATCGATGTGCGCGAACCTTGGGAGTTCGCCACTGCCCAGATCGACGGCAGCCTGCTCATGCCCATGGGCGATGTCCCCTCGCGAGCCCACCAGGAGCTCGACCCCGACGAGCGTCTGGTCGTTCTCTGCCACCATGGCGTGCGTTCCATGAACGTTGCCGTGTGGCTGCGCAATCAAGGCTTCGATCAAGCCCAATCGTTGCGTGGCGGCATCGACGCCTGGTCCGCCGAGGTCGATCCGAAGATCCCCCGCTACTGATCCCGAGTCAAAGCGGCAAGCACGATCGGCTGCTCACTCCAACTCGCCGCCATCTGCCGAAGCAACCACCTGCTCGGAAGGCCAGTTCTATACTTTCCTTTGGGCCGCCATTTCACGCTAGGACTGGAGTACCGCGATGCCGTCATCCGCTGTAGAGTACGCACGCCAGAATCATCCGCGTTTTCTCGATGAGCTCAAGGCTCTGCTGCGTATCCCTTCCATCTCGACTCTGCCCGAGCACACCGCTGATTGCCGGCGCACCGCCGAACAGCTGGCAGCCGAGCTGCGCCGCATCGGCATGGAAAATGTCCGGCTCATCGAGACCTCCGGGCATCCTCTGGTCTACGCAGATTGGCTGCATGCGCCCGCAAAGCCCACCGTGCTCTGCTACGGCCACTACGACGTGCAGCCCGCCGATCCGCTGGATGAGTGGCACACTCCGCCCTTCGAGCCCACAGAGCGCAATGGCAATCTCTATGCCCGCGGTGCCGTCGATGACAAGGGCCAGATGTACATGCACGTCAAGGCGCTGGAGTCCCTGCTCGCTGCTGGAGGTACCTTGCCGCTCAATGTCCGCGTGCTCCTGGAAGGCGAAGAAGAGGTAGGCGGCGAAGGCATCGCGCAGTATGTCGCCTCAAAGCCAGCCGATCTCAAGGCCAACTTCGCCCTGGTCTCCGACACCGAGATGTTTTCTCCGGGACTCCCCACCCTCTGTGTGGGACTGCGCGGCATGATCTACACCGAACTGGAAGTGCGCGGCGCCAAGACCGACCTCCACTCCGGCATGTACGGTGGTGCGGCGCCCAATCCATTCGTTGCCCTGGCGCAGATCATCTCCCGCCTCCGCGACGATCAGGGACACATCCTCATCCCTGGCTTCTACGAAGACATCATTCCTCCCAGCAAGGAGGAGTTGCTGGCCTGGCACAGCCTGCCCTTCGACGAGGAGCAGTACCGCATTGCCGAGGTGGGCTCCTCGCGCCTCGTTGGCGAATCCGGCTACAGCGTTCTGGAGCGCATCTGGGCTCGTCCTACCCTCGACGTGCACGGGATGCCTGGCGGCTTTACCGGAGCCGGCGCCAAGACGGTAATTCCCGCTCGCGCCCTGGCAAAGGTCTCGATGCGCTTGGTTCCGGGCATGACTCCGACAAAGTCCTTCGAGCAGTACAAACGCTACGTTGAGCAGATCACCCCCGAAGGCGTGGAAGTCGCCGTCCGCCTCATCCACTCCGGAGACCCCTGCCTCATTCCGGTCGACAATCCCTACATCCAGGCCGCCACCCGCGCTCTCCACGAGGTGTGGGGCAGAGACACGGTCTTCATTCGCTCTGGAGGCTCCATTCCCATCGTCGGCGACTTCGCGCGCCACCTCGGTCTCCCCAGTGTGATGATGGGCTTCGGGCTGCCCGACGACAACCTGCACGCACCAAACGAGAAGTTCAATCTGAACAACTTCGAACTGGGCATCCGGTCGATCATTCGCTTCCTCGAAGAGGCTGGACGTTGACCCTCTCAGCCGGAGCCGCCGCCGCGGAGGGCTTCGTCCTCTCCGGCGGCCAATCCCGCCGCATGGGCACTGACAAAGCACTGGTCGAGCTCGAGGGACGCCCCCTCATCGAACACGTGCTGCAAACCATGCGTTCGGCCGGCCTCAACGCTCGCATCGCCGGCGCTCGGTCCCCGCTGGCCGCCTTCGCTCCCGTCATCCTAGATGAGCATCCGGATCTCGGCCCCCTTGGCGGCGTGTGCAGTTCCCTTCGCCAGAGCAAAGCAGAATTCGCCGTCTTCGCCTCCGTGGATACACCCCGAATCCCCGCGTCATTGCTGCTCTATCTGATGCACCACGCAATCGTTGCTAACGCCGTCGCAGTCGTTCCCTCGGTGAATGGCTTCCCTCAGACCTTTCCGGCCGTGATCCACCGCCATGTCCTCCCTACTCTCGAACTCGAGTTGCACGCGGGCAGGGCCGGCTGTTTCTCGGCCTTCGCCGCCGCCGCCAAGGCTCTCCAACGGCCTCTCATCCCCGTGCCAGTCGAGTTGCTGGTTCAAGCGGGACAGATCAGCCATCCCGCGGCTCTCCCGCCTACCTGGTGGTTCTGCAACGTCAATACCCCAGCGGACCTTCACCGCCTGCAAACCTGCGCACGTCGCCCCCATCGCGTAAGCTGAAGCCAGGGAAATGGCTGACGAATCCTCCAACATCAGGGCCCAACTCTCGGATGCCGCCGCCACGCTCGCCGAACCGGCCATCGTCTTCCGCGACGTCTCCATCTCCTTCAACGGCCGTGCCGTACTCGAAGCCGTCAACTTCTCCCTCGATCGTGGACAAACCCTCTGCATCCTGGGCCGAAGCGGAGTAGGCAAATCCGTCTCCCTGCGCCTGCTGATGGGGTTCCTCAAACCCGACTCCGGTTCCATACACGTCTACGGCCAGGAGATCACTGCCCTCGGTGAAGCGGGTATGCAGGAGATCCGCAAGCGAGTCACCATGGTCTTTCAGAACGGCGCCCTCTTCGACTCTCTGACCGTCCGGGAGAACGTAGCCTTCCCTCTGCGCGAACGGGGAGGACTGGCCGAAGATCAAGTGCAGCAGGTCGTGGACCGACTCCTCGGCCTCGTCGGCGCTGAAGACGTCGAGAATCTCCTCCCTGCCAGCCTCTCTACCGGACGCCGCCGTGCCGTAGCTATCGCTCGTGCTCTCGCCGCCCAGCCGGAAGTGGTGCTCTATGACGAACCCACCACCATGGTCGCTCCCATCATCGCCCGCCGCCTGGGAGGCATCATCCAGCGGCTCAAACATCAGCTCGGCTATACCAGCATCGTGGTCACCCACGATATGCGCTTCGCCGAGCGCCTCGCCGACCTCGTGCTCTTCTTCCACAACGGCCGCGCCCACTTCTTCGGTCCCCTCAAGGACTTTTTGTCCTCGTCCGACTCGGACATCCAGCAGTTCCTCACCCTCGACGCCTATCGATTACCAACGGGCTGAGCTTTCCCCCTCCTCGTAATCGGTGCCCTCCAACATTCCCTTGCCGCTGCTCCCAACATCACGCGAAGCTAAGAAAGCAAAGCATGGCAGAGATAGGGTGAATGTAGATTGAGATGGTTGCACGGGCCCCTGCCCTGGTCTTCGGAAAGCAGCTTAAGCTCCCTGAAAGTTGCTGCTTCCGTCACGCGGATTACTGTGTTACGATCGCGTGTTACTTAGGGCTGGCACTTGTACTCCTTCCTTCTCCAGGGCTAGCTTAGTGGCCAACTGAACACGCGATAAAAGTCCGTCGCGTGCGGCCACATCTGGACCGTTCCTTGGGACACTCATCCGGGCACCTTTCCTCCGTGCAGTAGACGTTCTGGCCCGAACCCTTGTTGTCGGGCTCGTTGGAACAGTGGGCATGTTTCCCGCCTTCGGGAATCATGGGCCCGCCGGCTTCCTTTTCATACGGCATGAATAGCTGAGGTCAGTTGAACGTAGATGGCAACCACTAGCTTTTGGCAGCGCGTTTCCGTTTCCCACGCCACTCACAGGTCTGAGCGGTTGGGCAGGGCTCGCGGCAGTGCTCCGCGCAACGCGCGTGGCGCCTCTGGAGTGTCGATGTGGATGGATGGGGCTACGGTAGGTTTCGCCGCGGCTGTCGCCACCCTGTTTGAATTCCGCGTGCACTCCGCCCAGGATCTGAATCAGCTATGGCTCTCCTTCCTGGCTCATGGACCCTCGACGGGCCTGCTGCTCCTTCAGATCGCCGGATTCATCGCTGCGCTCATCCTCTTTAGCCATCGTCTCAACCTCTACTGTCCAACCAAACTCGGCGGCTTTCTTCACGAGCAGCGCCTTAGCGTGCAGTCCTGCTTCATCTCCAGTCTGCTGCTGACCGGAACTCTCTACCTGGTTCCTTCCATCGAGATTCCGCACGGGATCCTGCTGCTATCCCTCGGCTCGATCGCCGCCGCCTTATCAGCGCGCCGTTTCACCTTTCGCTGGATGATGTACCGCCGCTTTGAGCGCGGCAAAGATACGCGCAACGTGCTGATCGTCGGCACCGGCCACGAAGCCCAGGCACTACGCCATCACGTGCAGAGCATTCCCCATCTTGGCTACGCCTTCAAGGGATTCATCGAATTCCCCAAGCCCTCTCGTTCCGCAGACTCTTCTGCTGACGTGCTCGGCAGCTTCGAAACTCTCTTCCAGAACGCGCGCAAACAGTTCGTCGACGAGATCTTCTTCACTACTCCTCCCGACAGCAGCATCGTCCTTGAGGTTCTGGACAAGGCGCGGGAGTATGGCATCGATCTTCGCATCGTGCCTCACATGTACGACGGGCTGGCATGGCGGAGCCCCATCGAGTACGTGGGCCAGTTCCCCACCATCCCCCTTCACTCCGGCAAAGCTCCCGAGTTCGCCCTGTTCATCAAACGCGGGCTCGATATCGCCTTTTCCGGACTGCTGTTGCTTCTGGTCGCTCCCGCCATGTTGGCCATCGCCATCGCCATCAAGCTGGATACGCCCGGACCGGTCTTTTATCGGTCGGAGCGCATCGGCAAGAAAGGCCGTACCTTCCGGTGCTTTAAGTTCCGCACCATGGTTCCAGATGCCGAAGCCCGGCGCGCCGACATCATGCACATGAACGAACGCGATGGCGTTCTGTTCAAGATCTCCAATGATCCCCGCATCACGCGCATCGGCCGCATTCTGCGTAAGTACTCGCTGGACGAACTGCCCCAGTTCTTCAATGTGCTTTCGGGCGACATGAGCGTGGTAGGACCGCGCCCGCCCATCGCCAGTGAGGTCCGTGAATACAAGCTCAGCCATCTGCGCCGGCTTGACGTCACTCCCGGCATCACCGGGCTGTGGCAGGTGCAGGGACGCCAGGACCCCTCCTTTGACAGCTATATCTCCCTTGACGTCACTTACATCGAGAATTGGAGCGTGTGGCTGGATATCAAGATCATCATTCGCACCGTGGCTGTCGTCTTCGCGGGCACAGGATCGTAGCTTCTCCACCCAGTCCGGCTCGAACGTTGTTCCTTCCATCGGCGCCCTCGCTATCGGACGCTCCTGCATAAAGCCCGACCGGTTCCCAATTACACTGGAACTGTGAAGATTGCGCTCGCCCAGATCGATCCGACGGTCGGGGATTTTACCGGCAACTCTGCCAAGATCATCTCCGCCAGCCGCCGCGCCGCAGAACTCGGCGCGCGCCTCACCGTCTTCTCCGAGCTAAGCATCTGCGGCTATCCGCCGGCCGACTTCCTCGAGAAGCCCAGCTTCCTGGCGCGTTGCCGTAGCGCCGTCGATGAGCTTGCGGCAGCCACTCGCGACCTTCCCACCGCCGTCCTGGTCGGGGCCGCCCTGCCCGCTCCGCAAGGCTCCGGCAAGCCCGCCGTCAACGCGGCTGTTCTCCTGGACAGAGGCCGCCTGCTGCTTGAGCAGAACAAGCGCCTGCTGCCCTTCTATGACGTCTTCGACGAACAGCGCTATTTCCTGGCCGCCCGCCACCAGCAGGTGATCGAATTTGAAGGCCAGCGGCTGGCGATTTCTATCTGCGAAGACGCTTGGAACGATAAGCACTTCTGGCCGCGTCCTCTATACTCCATCGACCCCATGGAAGAGTTGATGCAGCAGCGTCCATCGCTCCACATCAATCTCTCCTCCTCTCCCTTCTGGCATGGCAAGCGCGAAGTACGTCGCCGCATGCTCACCGCAATCGCCCGGCGGGATAACATCCCCGTTCTGCTGGTCAACCAAGTGGGCGGCAACGACAGCCTGATCTTCGACGGCTCATCTTTGGCCATCAATTCGCAAGGGGAAGTCGTTGCCCAGGCCGCCTCGTTCGAAGAAGACTTGGTCCTCATCGATCCCTTCTCCGCTCCGCCGCTCCGGGCCATCCCCGAAGACGATACCGAAGGTGCCTACCACGCACTCGTGCTGGGCACCCGCGACTACATCCGCAAGTGCGGCTTCAAGAAAGCACTCGTGTCGCTCAGCGGAGGCATCGATTCGGCCCTGGTCACAGCCATCGCGGTCGATGCCCTGGGAGCTGAAAACGTGATGACCGTGGGCATGCCGAGTCCCTACTCTTCGCAAGGATCGATCGATGACAGCCGCAAGTTGGCTGCAAATCTGGGCGTGCCTTTCGATCTGATCGATATCAGCGGCCTCTTTGGCGAGTTCACGCGGTCGCTCGAGCCCATGTTCGCGGGTCGTGCCCCCGACATCACCGAAGAGAATATCCAGCCCCGCATTCGCGGCACGCTGATGATGGCCTTATCCAACAAGTTGGGCGCGCTCGTGCTCACCACCGGCAACAAGTCCGAGATGGCCGTCGGTTATTGCACGCTTTACGGCGACATGGTCGGTGCGCTGGCCGTGATCGGAGACCTGGTGAAGACTCGTGTCTACGCCATCTGCCGCTGGCTCAATCGCGACCGCGAGATCATTCCCGAGGCCATTCTCACCAAGCCGCCTTCGGCTGAACTACGCCCCGATCAGAAAGATACGGATTCGCTCCCTCCCTATGAGGTCCTTGATCCCATCCTTGAGGCCTATGTCGAACGCTATGAGACGCCCGAGCAGATCGCCGAAACCCACCACTTTCCGCTCGACCTCGTCCAACAAGTAGTGCGCCTCGTCGAGCGCTCGGAGTACAAACGCCAGCAGGCCGCGCCCATCCTCAAAGTCACCGCCAAGTCGTTTGGCACCGGACGTCGCTTCCCCATCGCGGTCAAGGTGCAGGTATAAGCTAGAGGGTGAGCTTGACCGCTCTCACATGATGAACCCCGGCGCTTTCCGCCCCATTCGATGGAAGCGGCCGATTGAAGGAGAATTCGTTTGAATCGTTCCATTGGCCGTATTGCCAGTCTGGCCGTTCTCGCGGCTGTTTCTGCTGCTCTCTTCCAAGCCTCCGCACAACAACAAGTTCCCGCAGCCCCCGCCCAGGAGCCCTCGGCACCGGCCCCCTCGGGTCCTCCCGCATTTCCCAAGCCCGATCCGGCCAACTTCACCGCCTCGGCTCCCAGCAAGGATGAGGTCAATGCCTTCCTCGAAGCCAGCTGGGGCTATGACCAGGACCGCGTGTGGCAAGTTCAGGGCATCATGAAGACGGATGTGCCCGGCTTGAGCAAGGTCATCATCTACATCGGTGACAAGACTGGAAAGCAGAAGCCCTCGGCCTTCCTCTTCTTCGCATTGCCGGACGGAAAGCACATCATCGCTGGCGACGACGTCTATCCCTTCGGCGCGCACCCCTATGAAGCCAACCGCGCAAAGGTCCAACAGGAAGCCACCGGGCCCTACCGCGGTTCCGCCTCGAAGGACCTCGAGATCGTCGAGTTTGCTGACTTCCAGTGCCCTCACTGCAAAGAAGCCCAAGCCAACATGGACAAGCTGGCCACCGACTTCCCCAAGGCACGCATCGTCTTTGAGAACTACCCGCTGGAGAAGATCCATCCCCAGGCCAAGCAGGCGGCAGCCTACGGCGTGTGCGTGACCAAGCTGGGCAGCAGCAGCGCCTTCTTCCAGTTCGCGTCCGCTGTATTCGAAGGCCAGGACGGGCTCGGCACCGCTGATGGCGCCACTCTCACCCTCAATAGCGCGGTCACCAAGGCCGGACTCGATCCCGCCAAGGTAAGCGCCTGCGCGGCTACTCCCGCCACCAACGAAGAAGTTGAGAAGTCCGTGAAGCTCGCACAGGACCTCAACATCAACCAGACTCCCATGCTCATGGTGAATGGCCGCCAGGTCCCCGTGGCGGGAATCCCCTACGAGACCTTGAAGAAGATCGTCGACTATCAGCAGAAGCTCGACGGCCTCTCCAAGTAAGCTCCTTGTAAGAAAAGCTCCCCTGCTCAGAGCGGGGGAGCTTTTTTCTTGTCCAGAATGTCGTTGAGCGGCGTGCGCCTCTCCCTAGTGCAGCGTCGAACTCTTCTCCACCGCCATGATGGGAGAGTGGCCCTCTCCGTGCGGCATGCGCACCACACGCGGCGTCAAGATCACCAGCAGTGTTGAAGTGTTCTTTGAAACGTTCTTGTCCGTGATGTTGTTCAGGCCCGGCACCTCGCTCAAGCCTGGATAGCCGCTTATCGCGTGCATCTCTTGCGAATCCATCTCACTCGCCAGCACGACCGCCGCGTTGCGTGGAACCGTGATCACCCCACCGTAAGAGCGGTTGGCCAACACCGGGACACCGTTGAGAGACTGTCCCGCGAGAGCCGAAATCTTCATGTCCACATTCAGCGCTACATCCCCCGAGCGAAGCACCCGGGGCGTTGCCTTCAACACTAATCCAATGTCCTGGTACTGAATCTGTGGCACATTCTCCGTGGCTCCCGTCGTCGACGCCAGCAGAGAAGACAAGGAACTCGACGTGCCTGCCCCAGTCAGTCCGGGTATGTTCAGGCTGTTTGTGCCCAGGCTTGAAAACGATGCGGTTTGAATCGGGTACTTGGTCCCGCTCTTCAGGGTTCCCTCTTCGCCATCCTCAAGACGAAGTTGATAATCGTCCAGTTCTCGCGAATCGGAGGAACTCAGACTCAGCTGCACCGTAGTTCCGCCGGGCGACAAGCCCGAGAGCGTCAGTCCGCCACCAAACAGCACCAGACCGTTGTTGAAGATGGAATTGGTAACCTGGCCAGACGCAATCAGAATCCCTAGGATCGCCAGCGTGTCCCCAGGCGCAGCCAGTCCGGAAGAGATGATCTGCTGCACCAGGCTCTGATTAGCATTCAATATCGCCTGCTCTTCGGCGTAGACATTGAATGCCGTGATCGTCTGAGGCGGCTGAATTCCCGTGTTGTGACTATTAATATGCGACAACTGCACCAAGCGGACGTCGATCATGACCTCGCTGCGGCTCTCTGTCAGGTCGCGGTAGGTGGAGTTGAACGCGTTCAACGTTTGCTCCGGAGCCCGCACCGTCAGCTTGCCGGCTGACTGATCCACTGCGACGTTCTGCACCTCGAAGATGTTCTTGGCCATATTGGCCATGTCCGTCATCTCCGTTTGCGACAAGCCGGAGAGCGGCACCGTCTCCACCAGAGAATGCGCATACTGCTGCCGCATCTCGCGATTGTCGCGCGCTACCAGCGCCCGATGCGGATCGATGGCGGTATAGAAGGTGCCCGTCAGCATGCTGACTACGTGCATGGCCTCTGCAAAATCCGCGTCATCCAGATCAAGCCGCACCGTCGCGCCGCGCACGCTTTCATCGATCGTCGCGTCGATCCCGTAGGCCTTCAGGACCTGCTGAATCACTTGGCGCTGCGAGCTGCGGAGATGAAAGCTATGCTTGCCCGCTGTTGGAGCAAGCTCTTCCGGGCCGCCCAGGTTCGGCGGAGGCTGTAGTGGGCCTTCCTGCGAGCGGGCACTTTGTTCGTCAGCCATCTCGCGCAGATGCTCCATCACCACCGGGTCTTGCGGATCAAGGCTGCTTGCATGTTCAATCGCGGCGCGTGCAGCCGCCTGATCTCCACGGATGCGGTCCTGCGCCGCCTCCTGAACCAGTGCGGTGATGGCGTGACTGCGCGCTACCTGGGCCGCCATCTCGTAATCGGGATTCGTGGGATCGAGCTTTGCGGCCTCATCATCTGCCCGCATCGCTGGCTCGAACTGTTGATTGGCATAAAGCTTGGCCGCTTCGAGATACAGCTTCGCCGCGCGCCGGCGCTCACTTGTGCTCGGCTGCTTCTTGCCTTGCCCGGGCGCACTGTTCGAAGAGGATCCCACCTGCACTGCGGATGGCTGCGCAGCAGCGGTACTGCTTACAGGCGCGCTCTGCGTCTGGGCCGCCGCGAGAGAGGCGCTCAGCAGCACGCACACCCACAGCCGCAATTTGGCTGCACTCCCTGCCACTACTGCACCGCCTGCGTGTGCGCCTGCAAATCTGCGAGGGAGGTGGCGCAAACCTCCGGCTGATGCTCCATCAACTCGTCAAAGCTGTAGCGTCCCGTGGCCACTGCAATCACCGGAATACGATTCGCGTGCGCCGCCTCGATGTCTCGCGGAGTATCTCCCACCACGCAGATGCGCGCATTCGCACCGGCCAGCTCGCGCGCCTTCTCCGCGGCATGCGCAATCAACTCAGATCGAACCGCGAAACGATCACTGAAGCCGCCGAAACGGAACCATTCCCGCAGCCCTGCTCGCTCCACCTTGATCCAGCCGATCATCTCCAGGTTGCCGGTTCCAAGGCCCAGAATCGCTCCCCGGCTTGCGAGATGGCGAAGGACTTCCTCCACCCCCGGCATCAGCACCAGGTCCATGGTGTGGCGCTGCTCATGGACTGCGGAGCACATCGCTTCCAGTATCGCAGCATGATGCTGTTCTAGTACCTGAGAGGAGATCCCCGCCTGCCTGAAGGCTTCGCGCAAAATGGCGGTATCGGTGCTGCCGTGCAGCGTGACTCCTGCCAGGCTTACCTCAAAGCCGGTAATGCGCTGAACGCTGGCAGCAAACGAGTCCACGTGCACGCGATCGCGGCTGCGCAACAGGGTGCCGTCAATATCAAAGAGATACGCGTCTTGCGCATCCCACACGAACCCTGTAGCACTGTAAACTCGCGGTTCCTGGGGTGGTTCCGGAAATGGTTTCTGCATCTTCGAAGACAGCGCCTTTTAGCCCTGGCGAATGCCCGGACGCGCAGCGCTGAATACAGGACGTTCGGAACGCGGCGGACGCTTGAGACCGGCGCGTACTTCCGCCAGGCTCAATCCCAGCTCGGCCATCGCCCGGCTCAAAGTATTGCGGTGCATGCCCAGCTCTTCCGCCGCCTTACACTGGTTGCCTCGATTCGCCACCAGCACCTCCCGCAGATACTGCCTCTTGAATTCGCGTACCGCGTCCTCGTAGCGAATACCGCTGGAGTGCATTTGGGTCACCAGGCTGTCCAGTTCTCGTTTCAACGTGCACCTCAATCCTTCTTAGATTGCCACATTCCGCTCTGCTGCGCCTGGTAGAAAAGAGGTCCTATCGAGGCCGCCCCGGATGCATCCACTCCGGCGATTCAGCCTCCCATCTTCGCAGGCCATTGCGAACGCGCTCGCCCAGGTCCCCAGGCGTCACACTCTCGCTCACATGGCATGCACCGAAGAACATGCGAGGCAACCTGGCGTCCGCGATCCACTGCACTTGGGGAAAGAAAGCCACAATCACCAGAATGCCAATGACGACCAGCAATACCCCTTGAAAAAAGCCAAACACCGCCCCGGCCAGAGCGTCTAACCAACCAAGGCCCAGGAGACGGAAGGCTTTCGCCAGGAGATTGCCGATCAGACCGACGACGGCCATCACCAACAACGCAATGAGTAGAAACCCTATTGTATCCGCAACCGCCTCGATGCGGACAAGCGGAATCAGCACCGCGGCCACACGTCCGTAATTCCATGCCGCCACCACCAGTCCCAAGATAAGACCGCCCAGCGAGCACACCGAACGGAAGAAGCCTTGCGCTAGTCCCGCCAGCACTGCACACGCAAGAATGATGACGACCGCCCAGTCCACCAGCGTCATGCTTCTCTGCTCCGCCTTTCGCAGCCACTGCTTGATTTCAGAGACTTAGATGCCGCCCGGTGAGAAGGCGATATGCATCGAGATACTTGCCTTGCGTGCGCTCCACTACATCGTCGGGTAGCCCTGGCGCAGGTGCCTGCTTGTTCCAGTGAATCGACTCCAGGTAGTCACGCACAAACTGCTTGTCGAAGGATGCCTGCGCGCCTCCCGGCTTCCACAACTTCGCATCCCAAAACCGCGAGGAGTCCGGTGTCAGCACTTCGTCCGCAAGAATGATCCCGTCCGCCGTGCGTCCAAATTCAAACTTCGTGTCGGCAAGAAGAATACCGCGCGATTCAGCATGCGCTGCCGCCTTCGAGTAGATGCTCAGAGTCAGCCGGCGCAACTCCGCAGCGTCCTCTGCACCCACCACCTTGGCCATCGCCTCGTACGAGATGTTTTCATCGTGCGCACCATCCTGGCTCTTCGTGGCCGGCGTAAAGATCGGCTCCGGCAAACGAGAGCCGTCCGACAGCCCCTTGGGCAGTGGAATACCGCACACCGTTCCGCTGCTCTGGTACTCCTTCCATCCCGAGCCCGCCAGATATCCCCGCGCCACGCATTCCACCGGGAACATCGCCGCCCGCTTCACCAGCATCGACCGGCCTTCCAGTTGGTTTGCGTACTGCTGCAGAGACGCCGGATACTCCCGCACATCCGCCGAGATCAGATGGTTCGGCACCACATCCGCCAGCAAGTCAAACCAGAACAGGGAGATTTGCGTCAGGATCTTTCCCTTCCCGGGAATCCCGCTCGCCAGTACATGATCGAAGGCGGAGATGCGGTCGGTCGCGACCAGGAGCAGCGCATCCCCTACAGCATAGAGATCACGCACTTTACCTCGGCCAATAAGCGGCGTAGTACCTAAATCGGTGTTCAGGAGAGCGGTCACAGGAAGGCCTTCCGAAGGAGCACTGAAGCTTCGATTTTCGAGGGCCGGGCGGGGTTTGTCAACGGGCCTGCAACCGCCCCCACTGCCTTGAAAAAATCAATTTACAAGCACTTATCCGCCCCCTCTTTTTCCCACAGACCCCTGTGACGACCGTCACGGACCGCGCGCCCTACATGGGAGACACTCGAATAGTCATCAAGGTTCGGGGGGCCAGCACGAAGGACCTCTCTTGAGCCGGATGACACGAGGCAGCCGTGGAAAGGGGAAGCCGCAGCTAGTCTCGTTAGTGCAGGGATAACCAGTAGCCGCGTGCTACCGACCTCCAGTGCCGGCTACTGGTTCCCCGTTATTCACTTGTGACACGCAAGCGCCTCCGAAGCGAAGTGTTCCTTCGGGGGCGATTTTTTCTTGCCCCACAACCACCCCGCCCTCTCCAACAGCCTTCCGCTCTCGTTCAGCGGCCAGCCCGTTCACAACGCGGTCCCCTCTTCACCTCCATCCGGTACACTGAGACGGCATGCGTATCGCCATTGTGTGCAAACCGCAGAAGGAAGAGCTGGCGCGGTTGCTGCCGGATTTGATTGCATGGCTGCGCGCCCGCGGATACGATCCCTTGCTGGATCGCGAAGGCGGCCGCTACACCTCCGCCGCAAATGCAGTCGAACGCGAAGACCTGCCCAACTACACTCCCGAGCTGGTCATCGTTTTGGGCGGCGATGGCACCTTGCTCTCCGTCGCTCGCATCTTTGCCGCAACCGGTACGCCCATCCTCAGCGTGAATCTCGGACAGTTGGGATTCCTCACCGAAGTGCGCCTCTCCGATCTCTATGCCACCCTTGAGGGCTGGTGCCACGACTGCCACATCCTTGAGCCTCGGGGCATGCTTCACGCCGAGCTATGGCGCAAGGGCGAGGAGTGCTCTGAATACGAAGCCCTCAACGACATCGTGGTCACCAAAGGCGACATCGCCCGCATGGGCGACTTCACCGTCGAGCTGGACGGCAAACGTGTCGCCCGCTTCCGTGCCGACGGTGTGATCGTGTCCACGCCCACTGGATCGACCGCGTATACGCTCGCGGCCAATGGGCCCATCCTGACTCCTGACGTGGACGCCATGGTGGTCACCCCCATCTGCCCGCATCTGTTGACCCTGCGCCCCATCGTAGTGCGCGGCGACGCCTGTGTAGCGGTGCGCGTGGAAGGCATTCCCAATCTCGCTCTCCTCACCGTCGATGGCCAGCGTGCCTTCGAACTGCAAGTAGGCGACGAGATTCGCTGCAAGCGCTCCCACCATACCGTCAATCTCGTTCGCCTCAACGAGGGCGGCTTCTTTGAAGCGTTGCGCAACAAGCTCAGTTGGGGAGAACGCTAAGCACTTCCTGAACAGCTACACCTAAAGCGGCTGCATGCACGTCGACCCGCTCCAGGCAGCGGCCCCCTTAAATCCAACAGCACACAGCAGCTCCGGAACGGGCGCAGCACCCGCACGATACGATGAGGCTGTGGGATCCCGAAACCTCAATTGGCAATCGACCCTGATTGTGCTGCTCGTGCTGCCCGCCAGCGTAGCCAATCTCGTATTGCAGGTTCCTGCCTGGCTCTATATCGGACCGCTCTCCGTGCTGTACGCGCTGGGCCTGAGCGGGCTGCTCGGGATCCTGGCATGGCGCTCCCGCTCTGCAACACCCGCCGCAGCAGCCGCTGGCGCGGTGCTCACCGCGGTGCTGATGCTCTCCACCGCGGTCCATCCCTATCACCCTTGGCAAAACGCACTGGTGCCCGTCCTTGCCGTGCTCTTGCTCTCTTCCTTCAGTACTCGCTTTGGCCGCGCACGCAAGCAAGCGCTGGGCACGGCGGAAAAACATAGCGGCCGCGAGCCCTCCCAGGTAGCCGCCAACGTGGGCTTGGCCGCGCTGATCATCGCCACGTCCGGTGCCACACTCCTCAGCGATTGGCTCGGAGTCTCTCATCGGCTCATCTGGATTCTCGGTCTGGCCGCTCTCGCCGAAGCCGCCGCAGACACCGTATCGTCGGAGCTCGGCCAAGTCCTCGGCGGACAGCCGCGAATGATCACTACCTTGCGCCCCGTGCCGCCTGGAACCGATGGAGGCATCACCTTCGCCGGCACCGCCGCGGGAATCGGCGCCGCAGCCATCGTGGCTGCCGCTGGAGCGCTCGCCCTCGCCGGCGGATGGACCGCATTTCTGATCAGCTGGGCCGGCGGCGTCTTCGGGTTGCTCTTTGACAGCGTTCTCGGCGCTACTTTGGAGCGCGGCCGCTGGTTGAACAATGACGCTGTGAATTTCCTCTCGACCGTCAGCGCGGCAGCTCTCGCCCTGATGCTCATCCGACCCTAGGTTCGAATGCGCGCCTGACCTGTCTTACACAACTCAGCCACGCTCGCCAATCAGTCCAGATGCAAGCGCCACAAGGTGTAGGTGACGATCTCATGCCGCAGCGACTCCCATCGCCGCGCTTTATCTTCGTTGGCGGCTCGAGGACGAGGAGACGTCAGCACGTTGATTCCGTCTGCCGAACAGATCGCATGAATGCGGAACATGTGCAGCGGATCGCTCACGATTACGATGCGGCGCAATCCATTCGCCCGCGCAATCACCGCAATCCGTTGCGCCGATTGTGAGCTGCTCTTGCTCTGCGTCTCGGCGATGATGGCCGATTCCGGTATGCCCGTTCCCATCAGGTACTCGCGCCCCACCGCCCCCTCGGAGAACTGATCTCCGCCATCACCGCCCATGGTGATGATCAAGGGTGCAATGTTGTGAGCGTAGAGCGAACGCGCATGATCGAGGCGCGCTCGAAACACGGGCGAAGGCTTCCCGTCATATTCGGCGGCGCCAAAGACCGCGATCGCGTCCGAGGGCATCGCCTGATCGATCGAAGCATATCGCTCGATTTGCAGATCGACCCAGCGGCACCACGCCAATGTGGCCAGCACCAAAACCAGCAAAGCAGCCAAAATCGCTTGCGGAATCCATCGGCGCTTTTTGGAACTGCTGCTCTTCGGCCGGCTCGTGCTCATGCCGAAATCCTAACGCTGTAATACGATAGCAATCTCATGGGTGGGAATCGCGCCTTCGCGCAAAATCATCCACCGTCCTGGCCCCAGCGACAAGTCCACAATCGTGGTGGGTTGCGACCGCCCCGTAGGACCACCGTCGACAATCAGCGGAATCCGATCGCCGATCTGGTCCCGCACGCAAGCCGCATTGGTGCACTCCGATGCCCCATGCAGATTGGCTGCCGTCGCCGTAATGGGCAACCCGAACTTTTCCACAACAGCGCGCGGAATGGCCGCATCTGGCACGCGAATGGCGACGTTGCCTGTGTAGGCCGTCGAACGCAGTGGCAGCTTGGTCCCTGCTCGCACCACGATGGTCAGCGGCCCCGGCCAAAACTTGTCGGCCAGCCGGTCCAGCATGGAATCCGTGTCCCGCGCCAGCTCGTAGGCTTGCGCCAGCGACGAGATCAGCAGCGACAGAGGCTTGTGCTTCTGGCGCTTCTTCAACTGGTAAATCTGTTCCACTGCCCGCAGATTCACCGGGTCAACTGCCAACCCATAAAAGGTATCGGTGGGGATAGCCACCATGTCCCCTTTGCGCAAGCAGGAGACGATGTAGTCAATCCGGTCTGGCTGTGGTTCGTCGGGATGAACCCGCAAGATTTCCGCGGACAAGAAGGTTTACCTCAATTCGCGAGACAAAAATGCCATAAAGACGGAAGCTATCACAGCACTGCCTCCGGTGCAAGTTTAAGACCGGCAACCCTAACTTCAGATTAAAGGAGATCAGGGTTGAACTAGAATTTAGTTGTGGCCGTGCGTGCGATCCAAAGTAAGCAGAACGCCCGATTGAAAGAACTTCGCCGCGCCCTGGCCCGGCCCGGGCGGGAAACCCACGGCTTAGCTGGCATCGAAGGCCCTAACCTGCTCAAAGAGGCTCTGATCGCCGGGCTGCGCATTCCTTGCGCGTTCCTCGCCGACGACGCTCGAGAGCTACTGAAAGACCTGCCCCTTCCCGACTCCACCGAAACTCTGTTGCTCCCCCGCGCCCTGCTCAACTCCGTCCTGGAGACGGAGACCCCTCAGCCTGTCGCCGCGTTGGTAGAACAGCCCGATTGGACCTGGGCGCATATCCTTCCCCATCACCGGGAATCCCCCGCGCTGATCCTGGTGCTCGCTGGCCTCCAGGATCCCGGCAACCTGGGCACTATCCTTCGCTCAGGAGAGGCCTTTGGAGCCTCCGGCGTGATCTGCCTGCCCGGCACCGTGAGCCCCTGGAACAGCAAAGCGGTGCGCGCCGCCGCCGGCAGCCTCTTCCGCCTTCCCGTATTGGCCGTTACCGCCGAGGAGTGCTTCCTTCGGCTGCGCGAGGCCGGAGTCAAGATCTTCACCACCGCCCTCCGCGGAGCCGCTCCGGCAGATGCCGTCGACCTCGCCGAGCCGGTGGCGCTGCTCATTGGCAATGAGGGAAATGGCGTCCCGGCTGAGATTGCCGCCGAGGCGGGCGCCGCCATCACCGTCCCTTGCCCCGGACCAGTGGAGAGCCTCAACGCCGCCGTCGCGGCCAGCATCCTGCTTTACGAGGCCAGCCGGCAGCGCCGAGGAGAACCGTGAGCCTCTTCGACGGCGTTCCCGATGGCGTAACCGCCCCCAAAGCCGCGCCTCGCTCCAACGCGCCCCTTGCAGAGCGCATGCGCCCCCGCACCCTCGATGAGTACAGCGGGCAGGAGCACCTGCTCGGCCCCGGCAAGCCCCTGCGCGTGCAAATCGAACGCGACAGCCAAGGCATCGGCGAGCTCGGTTCGATGATCTTTTGGGGTCCGCCCGGCGTTGGCAAAACCACCTTGGCCAAGATCATCGCCGAAACCACACAGGCCAACTTCGTCGAGTTCTCGGCGGTAATGAGCGGTATCAAAGAGATCAAGCAGGTGATGGCCGCGGCCGAGCATGCCGCGGAGATGCACTCCCGCACCATCCTCTTCGTCGATGAAATTCATCGCTTCAACAAAGCGCAGCAGGATGCCTTTCTGCCTTACGTCGAACGCGGAACCATCCGCCTCATCGGCGCCACCACTGAGAATCCCTCGTTTGAGATCATCTCGGCCTTGCTCTCCCGCTGCCGTGTCTACGTGCTGCAGCCCCTCAGCGGAGAGCGCATCGCAACCCTGCTTCGAAAGGCACTCGAAGACCGGGAACGCGGTCTCGGCAACATGAGCCTCACCGCGGATGACGACGCGCTGCTCCTGATCGCGGACTACTCCAGCGGCGATTGCCGTTCTGCCTACAACACCCTGGAAGTCGCCTCCCAGTTAGCCGCGGCGGGCACTAAGCACATCGACCGGCCCCTCGCCACGGAAGCCGTGCAGCAGCGCGTGTTGATGTACGACAAGTCAGGCGAAGAGCACTACAACCTCATTTCGGCGCTGCACAAGAGCGTACGCAACAGCGATCCCGACGCGGCCCTCTACTGGCTGGCGCGTATGTTCGCCGCCGGTGAGGACCCACTATATCTGGCCCGCCGCGTCGTTCGCATGGCCGTCGAAGACATCGGCCTGGCCGCCCCGGAAGCGCTAAATCTCTGCCTTTCGGCCAAGCAAGCCATGGAGTTCCTCGGCTCTCCCGAAGGAGACCTGGCCCTGGCAGAGGCCGTCGTCTACCTCTGTCTCGCGCCCAAGTCCAACTCCGTCTACACCGCCTATGGCGCAGTACGGGGAGAGGTGGAGCATACGCGTCAGGAACCCGTGCCCCTGCATCTTCGCAACGCTCCAACGCGCCTGATGAAAGAACTGGGCTATAGCGACGGCTATCGTTACGCTCATGATGAAGAAGGCAAAGTCGCCGATATGGATTGCCTTCCTGATTCCCTCAAAGGCCGTAGCTACTATCAGCCAACCCAGGAAGGGCGCGAAAAGCTGCTGGCGCAGCGCATGGAAGAGATTCGGAGAATTCGAAACTCGAAACGACCGTAGGCTGCTGTTGTCAGAATTACTCGCTCCAAGGATCGACTACCACGGACGCGATATCTTCAAAGTGCTTTACATCATGGGTTGCGAGCGTCGCGCGCGAGGCGAGAACGATGCCCGCAATCATCGTGTCGCGGAGTTCGCCGGGGTGGCCCTTCAACTTCCTACTGACTGTCAGGCCAGCGGCATTCCGCGCTGCAGCCATATCGAAACTAACGACTCGATCCTGAATCACCTCTGCGAGCCAGCGATCAAACAGAGAGATAAGAGCCGTGCGCTTCTTTCCTGGCTGCATGAGGTGCAGCCCAGTTTGAACCTCGTAGACATTGATCGCGCTCGTCCACAGAGAAGAAACCGGCTGCCTGTCCACCCACCGAACTACGGCTAGATCAGGCTTCGGACGCATCAATTCCGAGATCACGTTTGTGTCCAGGATGATCATTCTTCGAAGTTTGGAACTTCCATGTGAAAACTCAGCTCTTTGATCGGCTCTTCCAAGCCGATTCCCTGTCCACTGAAGAGCGCCACTGTGGCCGTTCCAAGTCCAGTTCTTGGACCCTGCTCCTCGCGCAAGGCATCGCGCAGAATATCCCGCACCTCTTCTTCCATACTTCTGCCGTTACGCTTGGCGCGGCGTTGCAAGCGCTGTTTGAGCTTGTCTTCGATGTTACGCACCAGAATCTGCGCCATCGCTGCGCCTCCTGCTATCATGATAGCACCGATAGCAGTAGACCCGAACAATGGCAGACGGAACCAACCGTAGCCTACAGCCCCAGCTTGCTCCAGATCGCATCCACCCGCGCCTTGGTGGCCTTGTCCATCTCGATCATCGCCGGCCATGGCCGCTCGAAGCCTTCCGCCTTCCACTTCCGCGTCGCGTCAATCCCCATCTTCGATCCGTAGTTGGGCAGCCGCGACGCATGATCCAGCGAGTCCACCGGACCCAGCGTGAACTGAATGTCCCGCTCCGGATCGATATTGTTGGCCACGCGCAGCACTACCTCGCTCACGTTCTGCACGTCGCAATCCTCATCCACCACGATGATGCACTTGGTGAACATCGCCTGCCCCAGTGCCCAGATCGCATTCATCACCTTGCGCGCCTGCCCCGGATAGCTCTTCTTGATCGATACCAGCATTAAGTTGTGGAAGACGCCCTCCACCGGCAGATGCACATCGACCAGCTCCGGAATCTGCATCTTCATTGCCGGCAAGAAAATGCGTTCCACCGCCTTGCCCATCCATGCATCTTCCATGGGAGGCTTGCCCACAATCGTCGCTGCATAGATCGGATTCTTGCGATGCGTGATGCAGGTGAGATGAAAGACCGGATACTCGTCCGTCATGGTGTAGAACCCGGTGTGATCCCCGAAAGGCCCTTCGGTCCGCAGTTCGCCCAGCTCGACATATCCTTCCAGCACGATCTCCGCGTGAGCCGGAACTTCCAGGTCCACCGTTTCGCACTTCACGATCTCCACCGGCTTGCCACGCAGAAAGCCCGCGATCATGAACTCTTCCACCTCGGGCGGAGCCGGCACAATCGCCGCAAACGTAATCGCCGGGTCGGTGCCGATCGCTACTGCAACCTCCAGCCTCGAGCCCTTCAAATTGCCCAGCGCGACCTGCGGCAATCCACCCACAGGGCCGTCGGGGATCGTCACCGCTCCCCCGGCAGACTCGGCCATAGCCGCTACTCGCGCCGTCTTCTCGTCGCCATTCGACGCGCCGGCCGCAGCCGCCCGCATCGCTTCCCGGTAATGCTCTGCCGCCACCTTCTGCCGCTGCCAGTGCATGCCCGTGGTCTGACCGTCGTATACCTGCATGCGATACATGCCGATGTTTCGCTTGCCTGTTCGAGGATCGCGCGTATGCACGCAGGGCAGCGTGATGAACGGCCCGCCGTCGTGCGGCCAGCACTTCAAAATCGGAAACTGCCGCAGGTCAAAGTTGTCGCGCAAGATCACTTCCTTGCACTTGGCGTCGCGCGGGTTCACGGTCTTCGGAAACACATTGCCCAGCTCCGCCAATTGCGGCAGCATCTTCAGCTTGTCCAGCAGCCCACCGCTCGGCGGCTTCAGGTTCATCAGTCCGGTGATGCGTTCAGCAATCTGATCCAGCCGATCCACTTCCAAGGCCATGGCCATGCGCCGCTCGCTGCCAAACTGGTTGATGAACACCGAGTGCCCGGGATGCCCCTTCACGTTCTCAAACAACAGCGCGGGCCCGCCGGGCGCATACTTGCCTTTCCCCGTCTTGTCAGCTTGCGATCCGATCTTCGACATGCGGTCGGTGATCTCAGTGATCTCCAGCTCCGGTGACACCTCCTCCCGGATGCGTCTCAACTCGCCGTTCTTCTCCAGAACCTTCATCCAGTCGCGCAGATCGTCGTAAGCCAAGGCAGATTTCCCCCAAATTTCATACTAAGGCTTGGAGTCACTTGAGCTCCAAGACCGATCTCCCCACCGTCGCTCTCGCCGTCCCATGGAATTTACACAGCAGGCCGTGCCATACTGCGCCCCAGACGTTTGCATCCAAGTGAACAGGAGCTTCCCCATGCCTTCTTCTACGGTTAAGTGCAAACCCTATTTCAAACTGCGCTCACAGGTACAACACTTCGTGCCTGCCGTAGCCGCTGCCAACCCATGGTCGGTTCCTAGCCTCTGCGCCGCCTACAATTGGCCCTCCAGCCTCACGGGCGGCGGAATCATCGCCATCGTCGAGCTCGGCGGAGGATGGGTCCAGTCCGATATTGACGCTTTCTTCCAATCCATCGGCCAGCCCTCGCCGCAGGTCACCGACGTCTCCGTAGATGGCACGCAGAACAGCCCCAATCAGGCCGTAGGATCCTCCAATGACGCCGATATAGAAGTCGCTCTCGACATTGAAGTCGCCGGCGCTTCCTACTTCGCCGCCACGGGCAAACCCGCCACCATCCGCATATACTGGGCGCAAGACATCGCCGCCGCGGTACAAAAAGCGGCCCAAGATGGCTGCGATGTCTGCTCCATCTCCTGGGGCGCTGACGAGGCCGTGTGGGGTACTCAGCAGGCGCAGGGTATGGAGACCGCTGCCTCCACCGCCACCGACTTGGGCATGGTGGTCTTCGCAGCAGCCGGCGACAACGATTCCAGCGATGGCGGCTCGACTCCCGCCAATGTGGATGTCCCCTCCTCTTGCCCGCACGTCATCGGATGCGGCGGTACCCTCAAAACCTCCAGCCAGGAAACCGTATGGAACGACAATCCCGGCCAGACCAATGGCGAGGGCACGGGTGGCGGCTACTCCACCGTCTTCCCCACGCAATCCTGGCAAATCGGTGCACCGCCAGCGCCCACCGGCACCACCGCCGGCACCGGACGCATGGTCCCCGATGTCGCCGGCGATGCCGACCCCAATAGCGGATACGAAATCTATGTGCACGGTCAGCAGCAGGTGGTCGGCGGCACCTCCGCCGTCGCGCCCCTCTATGCCGGCCTCTTCGCCGCCTTCGGGACCAAGCTCGGATTCGTAACCCCTACCTTGTGGAAGAGCCCCTCCGCCTTCGTGGACATCACCTCAGGCAGCAACGGTATCTACAGCGCAGGTCCCGGCCCCGATGCCTGCAGTGGACTCGGCGCCCCCATCGGCAACCAAATCGCCGCTCTCTTCAACACCACCTCGTCCCAGTAATTAGTTCGCCTCGCGAGCGCTTCGGATCTCTCTGATGCCCTCGCGAGGCACACACTGCCCGCCCACATCGCTTCGCTTTGCGATGAAGAGCAACATCGTCTAACTTTGGAAGG
>CBJOJD010000006.1:0-40900 GCA_966443485.1 uncultured bacterium
CTCGGCACCAAAGCGCGCATGCGGCCAGTTCGGACGCTGCATCTTGGGCCGCGAAGAATTTGGCATCCGACCCCAAGTCGGCCTCGCCAAGCGCCTCATGCTCACCCCACGCCTCAAAGAACTGAGCCTGAGTAGGTGTCAGCCGATCGAATCCCGTAAGCAAGAGTGCTTCGCGTGTCTCTGCGGCGGAAGACAATGCCCCGAGGAGTTCGAGAGGAATACGCGCAGAACTCAACCATCCTTCGAACTGGCAGATGTTCTCGAACTCAGCCAGCCAGCCGTGGAATGCGTCAGCATCACCAGGCCAAGCCGATCTGCGTTCCGTATCCAGGTACTCCGGAGCATACGAACATAGAAGTTCATGTGCCTCCCGGGCCATTGACGCAAGCCGCATACGAGAGCCATGCAGTGTTGCAGCCGATACAGCGCTGTTCTGAGCGATCCGAGCGAATAGCCACTCTTCCTGGACAGGGGAGAGGACCATGCGGCCATCGGCGAAGCGGTGGTCCCACAGTTCGCGGGCAAATGCATTCCATTCGAGGATCCGCGGTGTTGGCCACGCAGTGAGGCCTTCTGCCTCGCGGCGCCGGTTGTAAGTGCCGCGAAGAGAGCGCGCCAGGCGTTCGCTTGACGCAAGAACAACGCCGCCACCATTCAGCCATCGATCAATGCGCAAGCCTCGGCTATCAACGACTGAGTCGTGACCAGGCATAAAGCCTCCAATCTTTAGTGTGGATGGGTACGAAGCGAGGGGGGAGAGCGCCGGAAAGAATTATCTGCGCGCTTGAAATGAGCCTTTGCCAACCAGGTTGTCGCACGCGCAAGGATAGTTGCTGCCAAGAAGATCCGCTGGCGAACATCCCTGGCTGCTTCAGCAGTTCAAATAGCGAGTTGGCACGATTATGGATTATGCGATCATCGGAGGTGATTACTAAAGGAAGGGCCTTCAGGAGAGCCTTCGTTCCTTGCGCGTCACTTGAACCTCGATGAATATCTGCTCTTTGTGGGTCTGTTAGACGTGCAGATCGTTTTCACGCCGGGCAGGTTCCATGACGTTCCAGCGTCATTCGGACTGGGCGGTCTCGTCAGGGCCGCCCTTTTCCGCTGTTCCTGCGTTTCCTGAGACGGCGCGCATGAAACTCACACCGTAGTGTGTCAGCGCGTATTCAGCCTTCAAGACGGTCTGCCTGCTCCAGATGGGCATGGGAGAATCGCCGAATGGGTAGTTGTCTTTTGCATTGGCTTTCTCTGTGCGCGAGATGATGCCAAGTCTCGTAAGGTCCTGAATAACGAGTTCGATATGGTTAAGCTTGGCGTATGTGGCTTTGTCGATGTCTCCCATCTTGTCCCGATGTAACCAGTATTCGGCGTGGCCGAAAGTGATGCGGAACTCTGGATCGTAAACCTCTACGAGCTTCCAGTGATCGACTGGCCACATCGCAAATGGACGGCCGGTATTGAAGTCCAGTGGCTGCGAAAAGAACGTCCAAAGTCGGTCGAGATAGTGAGCTTCATCGGCGCTTAGCTCTGAGAGTGTTTGGCCAAATGAGGGTAAGTATCCCTCAGTCTGATCGATGGCGCTGTCCATGAGGTTTGCCCACCGGTCTTGCAACGTGGGGTCTGACTGCACAGACGCGCCTTGCAGAAGCGGGATGATGGCCTTGAAGTCTTCGTGGGTAGTCGGGCGCTTCCCTCTGCGGCGCTCCCTAAGTTTGTCGGCAACATTGTGTATGTTTTCGCCGATAGTCGCATCGTAAAGGTCTTTGAGGCTTTCTCCTATAGCTCTAGTGATTGGAGAAGCGATGTTCTTGACCGGCTCGCTATTCAGGATGCTGAGGGCGTCTTTGATCGTGTTGGGATCGGGGTGCATGTGGTCTTCTCCTGCCAACTACCAGCAAATTCTCACATAGAGGTCGCCGCTACTGAAGGTCGCCAGATACAAGTGCACTCTTAAAGTCGTCAGCTCCTAGCTGAGAAGTGCTTGCGTTTCCTCCGATAATGGGATTAAGAGTGACACTGATCTCATGGAAATTGATCGTGCCCGTTTCCCCATCTCGATGTTCGGTGAATGCTGCAATGTGATCAAAGACGCCGGTCTCTCCGCCCTTAGTGAATTGCCGACTTGAGGTATCCCAACCTAAACCTCTCGTGTAGAAGATGTTGTACCGACCGGGAGCGATTTGTTGCTCGGTGAACTTCTTGCCGGCTTCAACATAGAATGCCCGAATAGCTTTTTTCGTACTTATATCGACGAGAGCGATGACCGCATCGTCCGTTGTCCCGTTCTCGACAGTAAGCTTCCCGTAACCGCCGGCTCTGCGCCGCTTCAGAAGTTCCGTTCCGTTAGGGAGGCTGACCGGGGAAAAGGACTGGTCACTCGAAGCGTTCGATTTAACAGGTGTTGGGGAAGGAGAAGGGGCGCTGGCGTTCGTGCTAGGGAGGGAAATGTCATAAGGAGATCTGCTTTGCTGAGGCAAATAAGCAAGTTTCCCGCCAATCAAGAGAATCGAAATCACACTCATAATCGCGATTAGCTGGTACCTGGGTGCGCAGACGCGGGTTCTGGTGAGAAATCTGGAGAGCCATCCTTGATTCAGAAGTGCGATTCCGAATAGTAGGGCGCCGGACACAAGAAAGAAGGGTATCCCATCACTTGCTGAGTTCGACTCCCAGAAAACCACAGCTGAGCTGTAACCGAATAAAGCAAGTATCATGGAGAACAACAGAACAGATCCTGGAGTCATTCCGGCGGCGTGCCGCGGCCATGGGGACTGAGTAGAGCCGGTAGATGAGGTCGCTGAGTCCGAATTGCCTTGGCGCTGCGGGTTGCCCTGGGACGAGTGTGTGGTGGATCTGTAGCTTGGTCCCGAATTGCGTTGATCTCGGTCGGACTCTCGTGACTGTTGTGCGCCGGGCTTCTTAGGTGGCGGGGGCGAAGGCTGTGATGCTCTGCACGTCTGAAGGTGCACATCGTAAAGCCTTCGTTTTTCTGGACTGGAGAGGACGCCGAAGGCCTCGTTGATCTCCTTCGTCTTCTCCTCTGCTTTGCGCTGCCAATAGACGGGGGCATTCGCGAGCCGGTCTGGGTGTACCTCGCTAATCAGTCGACGGTAGGCGGACCTGATCTCTGTTGCTGAGGCCGTCTCCGGAATCTCCAGGACAGAGTAGTACGTTTCGTCCGCCATACTTTCCTGATCCCACTCGAAATGGAACTACGCAATCGATGCGACTCGTCCACGTAGGCGGCTGCCCACATAAGTCAGCAAGTCCATGGATATCGCGTGGATTCAGTATAGAGGCACAGAATCACTGCGCGAACAAGACTTGGGCAACGAGTATGTTTTGCTGAAGGCGAAATCGCGAAGTCGCAAAGGCACCCACTAAACGGTGGACACATTCGCTGCCATTTCGGTTCCCGCCTCCGATAGATAGGATTGGTCGATCAAACGGCGACTTCCGAGATGGCGCAGGTACCGCCAGATAGAGTGGCGCAGAGCCGAGCAGTCAGTCATTCCCGCCCCGCCGATCTGGACAACTAACGAGTATTCTGGTGGAGCAGCTGAAGCGCCCTTTGATTTTAGAACTGCAGAAGCTCTCATCCATTAACCTAGCGGAATGGTTGTGCACCGCGCTGACGTGCCAGTCTTAACGCCTCGGCGGTTTCTTTCCGAATATATGTATCGACCGCATGTTGAGCCTCAGGCGTATCGAAGTAGACGAGAGATTCCGCGATCATTTCAGCAGCCTGCCTGGGCGCGCTTTTGCAGGTATCAATGATGAGCGGGATGGAGTCTTTGTCCTCAAGTTCTGCTAGTCCCAAAGCTGCAGCTGCGACCACACAATCATCCTGGGCTTTAAGCGCTTGGCGGAGGATCGGAATTGATCTCTGATCTTTGGCTATGGAGAGGTTAGCGATCATTCCCGGATCGGAAAACATCGCCTCTTGTAGCGCAGATGATATCCCGATATTGTGGGCGGAAGCCCATCTGGAGAGGTCCGCAGGCGGATCGGGCAAGGCCACACCATTCGCATCGAATGCCACCGGGTTCGGAATATTCCGCTGCAAAACAGAAGAAGCCTGAGAGACAAGGAAATCCCAGTATCGATTGTCCGTTTCCCCAATCCTGACAATGGCGCTGGCAAGTTTGTCCTTCGTATCGAGGTCTATGTCCTTAGCGAATTCCGCCTTGAGATTTGGGAGAGCACCGACGTCCCTTGCCTCAGCAAGGATTTCTATATCGACCGGGCTATAATTTCCGGATAGTACTCTCGCAGACGCAGTCGAAACGCTCGCAGGATCTTTCGCATAGGGAAGCTTCTTATCTGTCTGGACCACTGTACTCTGTGCACCTGCCATAACGGCAGCAACAACCAAGACAATTACCGCAGCGAGCTCGCGCCTTTTCAATCCGTTCATTCTCAAACGCATTTTGCCCTCTCTTCTATTGGATTTGGCTTGGAGTACGTTGGTATGTCTGGTCATTGGCAATGAAAGAGCTCGCTGCAGTCTGCGGAATCGTATTTTGCAGGACGCCGTTCACGTAGATAGAGTAAGTCGGAAATATTGCATGGTCGCTTGTCGTCGGATTCCCGCTTGAATCAAGTTCAACCACGCTCCAAATCCACCGGGTAGTTCGGCCATTGATTGTCTGATTAATTTTTTGTCCCGTGGACCCGAGCCTTCCTTCTGCAAGTTGATACTGCTTTCCGTTCACAGTACCTGTTGCACCCATGTAGGTGCTTGATTGCGGAGCCGCGTCCCAGAAACTCCCTCCGGTGGTGCAAGGGAATATCGTTTTCCCGGCAGCGTAGTACGTTGGGCTTGACCCTCCTAAGCTATTGAATAATCGATAGTCCCCGCCGCTAAATTGCGCTGGCACTGAGATCGAAGAAGGAGGAGCAGCATTTCCGGAATGTTGCAGCAACCATGCGTTTGCATAGCTTGCATCTTGGGCAGTGTTCAGATTTGTTGAAAACCCTAGGGACCACCGAAATAGCTGAAAGGCACACAACACGTACCCGCCGGTTAGATTGTTTTTAAGAGCAGCCGTGCTTGGCCCAGTGCCTACAACAGCCGAAATATCTGGCGCTGCCGAGTTCACCCATCCGATTACTGTTACGACAGGCCCCGCTGTGTTATTAGTTACCGTTGCATACACTGAGGAACTAGTCGACGGATTTCCTTGTTGCCCACCATAAAAGCCGCTTCCTCCGTACCCATTATTTGTGATCGATACTGAGACATCTTCGGTTGGGGTACCATTCGCGACGCTCACAAGAGCAACGATTTGGGTATCAGTGTAGCTCTGCAATGAGTATGAAATGCCAGAGCTCGGCGACAAGTTGATGGTTGGGGCATTAGTTCCGAAATATTCCCCCGTGATGGTGACCGACGTGTTGCTGCCTGCCGGCCAATCTCCTGGGTAAATCCCAGTATTGATCGGGGTATGGTCTTCAATCGATCCAGATGAATTTCCGCCAAGTGGCGCGTAATTGTCCGAGCAGTCGGGCGGTGATCCGCATGCCTTTCCGGGGATCGGCATATCGTCGGTCTCAGCATAAATCGTCAATGTGCCACTGGATGCTGGGCGAACTAGGCCACCCGAAACGCTGGCCACGCCGGTGTTGCTGCTAGACCAATTCGAAGACGACGTAAAGTCAATCTGGTTACCGGAAGAGAACTGTGCAATCCCAAACAGCTGAGTGGAGCTTGGGAACGGAGAATGCCACGGTGCAGGAAAAACATAATATCCTGAGTACCCGTTGCAGTTTGTGCACGTAAAAGCGCACGTGGCATGCCCTACATCGTAAATTGCAGTCGTCGTAGTGACATCAATGTATTCAGTTTCTCCAGCTTCACCCTCTAGAACTGCACTTCCTTCTTCAGTATCGATCGGGATCGTGTGACCGTCTGCGTCAGGTACTCCAGAATGAAGAATGTCGAAAATATTCAATGTGGCCGAACTGTTAGCTTCGAGTCGGACAGGAACTCTGTATGAGCCTCCATCGAACTGCAACTTCAGATCTAGATTCTCTGGTTCGCCTGCGTGGTTCCAAATCGAGACCATTGTGTCAAGCCCATCGCCTGACTTCCAGAAGCAGATGTCCTTGGATACTCCCACTCCAACCAAGGATGGTGGGACTTCGAACACATAACTGCCAGCATCATCCACAGACCCTGAAGAGATGATGACGTCGGAGGGGACCCCTTCGTAGGAAACTGAGAGATTGATCTCCATAATCGCGGGAAGAAGGTTTAGCAGATGGATGTGATCCTCTACCGGAACGGTAACGGTCTCCAATGGATGCAACGTCAACTCGGTCAACTGAGCATCAACGGAATGTGGTCCCATCTGATAGTTCGCAGCGACCTTAATGTCCTTAGCTTCCGAAGAGACATTTCTTAAGGTCAACCACGGCCTGAAGAATACCTGGGGAGGAAACATATCGCTCGGGGGTGGCTGCCCAATCATGATTCCCGTCGTCGCGATGGAAATTGGCTTACTCGTGCGGTGTGTCATCGAAGGAGGGTAGAGTGGAATGCGAGCTGAGAAGCCGTGGTCGGCGTCTTCCAGACCACCATCGACGATAAGCCCTCCACTCGGACCTGTATATGACATGTCGATTCCGCCAACAGCACTCGCGTCGGCGTAGAGAATAGCTGGCAACTCGTGAACAATCGTCCGGTTTGGCGCTATGGCGATGTTCTCAGATGCCGACGCGACTGGTTTGCCTTTGGCGTCACTCAGCGTTAGCTTGGCTATGAGCGGCTTGCTTGTGACGTTTGTGATCCGGATGAACGCGCCAGTGGATGCGTGTTTTTTCCACCAAACACCGTGAATTGCCTGGGTTGCCTCACTTGGTTCCGATTCAGGCAAGAGGCTGCTGACATAGCTGAGACTTCGGTCGGAATCAGTATTCTGGATTTCTGCGCTGATCGCTCCATCCCAATGCCAATCATAAGCTACTGAGAATGAGCCAAACATTGGATGCTTCGAGCGAAGCGGATCGGGAAGTGATCGAACGATCTGATTGATATCGATTCTTGCTGTACCGGCCGCCTTTAGAGCGATAGCTGGCATGATGTACGGGGTACCATCTTCCAGGAATAACGTCGGCCTGATCGTGAGCGGATCAGTAACAAGCCTGTTTGAGATTCGAAGTTCAGACGCGAACGTGTGATCGACTCTCCAGAATCCCCAACGAGGCGGAAGGTCGAAGAAGACGAAGGCAGATGTCTCGTGGTAATTGGCTGCGGGGCGGCGGACTTTTGAGCTAAAAGTACACGGTCAACCCCGGCGATGATCGGCAGGACCAACATGATCAGAATGCACGGACGTCTAACTCTCATCGACTCACCTGCACTTCGGATTTCGCACACTTCGACAGAAGAGGCGAGAAACATACTCAAGTAATTTTGAGGAGTGAGATCGAGGGAAAGCTGTTACAGTGACCTGCCGAACTGTTGCACTTGTCACATCACGTGAATCAGTATTCGAAATACTGCTTCAAGTTCTCTCAAGGTGTCAACTGTTTTCTTTCAGTGGATTGCAGGTTAGAACTCACCAGGTGTTTCGCTATCCCTAATTCACGATCTGAAAACACACTAGGCGCTGAAAGTAAAGAAGCTGAATAGTCGGTGTTTGGGAGGTAAGCGTCCGCCTTTCGCCCTTTAGACATAATGCGTTATCAGCCCTGCTGCTGGAGACGAAGGAGGGCGGTGTAGACCGTGCCCTCATTCAGGTCGAGAACTCCGTCACTGACCTGCTCGATACGGCGAGCGATGCCGAAGCCGTGAAGAGGCCCCATGGCATAGAGCGTTTTGAGGACCATCAGGTCCAGTGTTCCTTGCAGCACCTCGGATTTGGCCTCGCTCACCGCGTCGCTCCTTTGGATATTCCATAGAAGGTATCACCACCACCTTTGCAATGTCCATCGGAACTTCCTGAACGCGAGATGTCTGTTAGTGGACCATTACCGAATTGATCGAGAAATTCTGGTTAGAAAGGGTAAAGGCGGGGCGCGCCAGTTCGGACGGGAAGAGTCTGGAACCTCGCGTATCTTTGGCGCCTCCGCCAAACCGCTCACAGAAACCGGATAGGGAACGATAACGTCGGCCAGTGTCCGGCGATCAGCGCGTCAAGTTGGCGAGAAACGGCCTATTCGGATAAGTGAGCTTCCCGGTTAGCAGGCTGGCTTTCTCAACGAGCGGTGAATAGGCCAATGCGCTCACCGACGGCAACTCTTCTTGCCGCTGCCGATGACCGGAACCCGCTGCTGGAGTTTCAGATTCAGGAATCGCTGCGCCTCGCGAAACGGACCGTGGATGGTCTGGTTCAGGTATTTGCGCGTCCTGGTTTCGGGGTCGCGTCCCTGATAGATGCGGACAAGCCATGTGCTTGGTCCACGCGCAATAATCTGCCCGAGTTTGCGGGCCATGGTTCACCTCCGGCCCGCATTTGGGCACACAACCGGCACACTGGGCGCCGGGGAGAACAGGTTTTATCGGGGTTTGAGAGGGGTGCTACTGATCGGGCGTGTCAGGGGCAACAACCCGATCGGAGTACAGATTTGGCCAAAACCAATCACATTACTCGAAGGTGCGATCCCCTGCGCACCTCGGCTCCGGGTACGACCTCGTTTTGCGCCACTGCGGCCTTGATGGCGTCGTTATCCGGCCTGGTCTCCTGAATGGAAACCTCCAGCGCCTTAGCGAGCTCATCCGGCAACAGCGACAGCACGGTCTCCCAGATGACTCCCGGAATCCGTGCCTCGATCCTGCAATAGAACTTCGGCAGCGCGGACTCGTCGGTGATCCGCACTGAATCCTGGCTGTTCTTCTGGGCGCGGAGCGTGAACTGCTGGCCTTCAATCTTCTTCAGGTCCCGGCTCAGTAGGTAATAGAGCGCCATGTTCTTGGTACGTTCGATCTTATTCGCCGCGGCGCGTGCGCGATCTCCCAGCCGCGCGGCTTCGCTGCGGCAAAACTGCTCGCGGGCTTCCATCATGCGCACAAAGCGGCCAATGCGATCGACCTTCTCTCCGCGTGCCTCGCAGAACTCCTGGAAGCGTGCCACAGATTCTTCGGACGGCTGTCCATCCGACTCAATCTGCAACTCAATCTCTTCGAGGAGCGCATCCAACTCCATATCGATTTCAAACAACGAATTTGCTTCAGCGATGGAAGCCATCTCCGTACTCCTTCTGCATGTCGATTGTTTCTTCGGCGATTCACGCCGCGGCTCTCTCCCGCAGCCACAGGGCACGGGCTGCCTGGTAGGCGAGCGCATCGGCGCGGGTCTGTTCGCGATGACCGGAGTGGCCCTTGAGCCAGTACCACCGGACTTCGCGGTTCGCGGTTAGTAGAGTGAGTTCGGTCCAGAGCTGGCGATGCTGGATCTGGCTGCCTCGACGGTTTCGCCAACCCTCGCGCTCCCACTTCGACCTCAAGCCACGCATCCCGTAGATCAGGTACTGCGAGTCGGAGTACAACTCGATCCGGGATCCGGGCGGAAGGGAACGAAGCGCTTCGATGGCGGCGACCAGTTCCATCTCCGAGATCGTTGTTCTGGCGTATCCTCCGGAGATCTCCCAGTGTTGCGTTCTGTTCCGGATGACCGCGCCCCATCCGCCCGGACCCGGATTCCCGATCGCCGAGCCATCCGTAAAGACACGGAAGATGCGATCCATAGGTCTCTCCCTGTGAAGTTCAAATTTGGCTCGGGCCCGATCTCCGCGCCTGGTTGCAGACGCCGAGATCAGGCCCGTTTTCTATGCGGCCGCCGGCAGCACTTCGCCGGCGAACTTCATCAGCTCGAGTTTCCGCTCCGGGTCTTCGGTTTTACCCGCGACCCAGGAGATCGCATTCGAGAGTCTCCCAGTGGTGTTGCCGGCCGGAAGGTTGTAGGTGTCGGGCGAGTTGTAGGCTTCGATCACTGCGTCCGATTCCGACTTCTGCAGGGCCTTGCGGAGCAGGTCGCGAGCGAGGATCGGGCACACCGGCTGATCGTTTGCGGCCCGGATCGCGTCCATGTGCTTGCGCAGAGCTTCAGCGTTCAACTGGCCGGCGATCACGTCCCGCAACGCACTGACCGTCGTCTCTGCATCGAGTTCATAGGTCCGCTGCGAATAGAAGAACGACTCGTCGAGCCTCTTGCCCAGGTGGACCTGCCGCATCTCCTCTTCGGTGATGGCAAGGTTCGAGCACCAGATGCGCAGCAGATAGGCGCGCACCGAGAGAGCGCCGTTGCCGAAGTCCGAGTTTTCGAGACTCAGTCCATAGGCGACCATCTCCCCCGGGATTGGCTCGTACACCTCGGGCATGATCGCCTGCAGAGCGATCTTGGTATCGGTTACGTAGCCGTCATAGGGCAATGCGCCCTTCTGCTGGACTGCGGTCGCAAAGGCTTCGATGATCGGCCGCGAATCGAGACGGCGGTAGCGATCGGAGAGAAACCCGCGCACCTCGCCCGAAAGCGAGCGCAACAGATACCGGCTCTTTGCATATCTGTGCGTGAAGACGGTTGTGAGATTGTGGGCCACCAGTTCCCTGCCCCAGGGCTCGGCGACACGTTGCAAGCCGTCGATGAACTTGAGGGGTAACTCGGTCGTCTGCGCCATCTGTTGAACCGAGTGCCGATGCAGCCTCTGCCGGATCTTGCCGGCATCGGGATCGGGATAATCGATCACCAGCGCGCCGGTCTCCGGATCGGGCTCAAAGCTCAGATCGCCGCCGCGCGCGAGCCGATCGGTGGGTTGCTGGTTCATGACGTGGTCGACAACTTCGCCTGCCTTCGCCCGCCCTTGGGCGATGAGGGTTTCAAGGCGATGTATCGCGGCCGTCTTCGATTCCATGGTGAGAAGCATCTCGGGACTCCTGACGAAGGGGATTTGATAGATAGGAAATGGGACACGAAGCCGAAAGTGCCCATTTTCGCGGCAGGGCGCGATCGGGCATCGAATGGATCAGGTGCTGGAAAGTGGTGCCTACTGTGCCATCAGGCTTGAACCGGAACACATTAGATTCAGATCCATGTCTTCATGGGGATGCCCTCCCGGGCCACGCGCCTGCTCTTCCGCCGATATCTCGACCCGAAGACCCGCGCCGATGCCGTATGGGCCCCAGATGTGGAGAGGCACACGTTCGCCAAAGAGCGCACAGAGCGCACGGAGCGCCTCATAGAGCTTCGAGGGTTTCATGGGATTTTCCTTGGGTTATTCCTGCCGTTTACAACTCGACTGCTCAGCTCCCCTTCGTGCCTTCGGGGCTTCGGGAAAGTTTGGCTGAAGAGTTGCCAACCCAAAAGAGCAGCCTTGAAAGGCCAGAGATCTGAATTTGGGCGGTACCTGGGAGGCTCCCTGCCATCCTGTTAACAGGAGGTGTTTCTAAACATCACATTACGGAATGAGTGCGAATCCGTAGCAGTCAAGAATTGCTCCGAGCAGCGCGGAGTGTTGATGTTCAAGAAGCGAACCCTTCGCATGCAGTTCAAAAACGGAAGGAGGACATTCATAGATCGCGCATGCGTTTCTCGCCGCATCATGGCGAGCGGGATAGAGGATACCGTCAGGCTTGCTGGGATGGCTGCGAAGTGCGGCAGACCAGCGTTGTGCGATGGCGTGAGAGCCACTGAACAGGCGCGAGTCCGCTCCGATACGCGCCAACCCTCCTGAATTCGAGAGGTCAATCAGCTTCATCGGGCGCAGCAGCTCGAGATGGGCAAGGTGTCGTCCGTCAAGCGCACTCTCCGTCACGGTACGAATTCCAGTCGTTTGGCCGTACGTTTCGATGAACGAACAGTATTCATCAAGGCCGGCGTAAAGAACACCGTAAGTAAAATCCGGCGAATCGAAACGGTTGCTTCCTGTTCTGCCAAAGAATAGCGGGCTCTTGCCCTTGGCGTGCAGGCGGAAAAGAATGGCGCCTACGGGCATTTCGGCCAAGAGCGGTTCGCGAGTTCGAAGATCGCTTGGCGGCTCCGGGTGCTCGCCCGGAAAACCGATCACGCGGCCCCCTGTTCGCCATACGCTTCAGCTGCACGAACGACTGCTCCAGTCTTTCCCTGACGCAGAGCTTCCACCGGAGTGCTGCCGTTCAGCCTGTCGTTCTCATTAGCAAAGAAGATCGATTGCATCCATGGGTCGTGCCCACTTAGCGCATCCAGAACTTCCTTTAAGCCGTCGATTGCTTTTCCGTTCTCGAACTGAAAAGCCGGATATGCATAGCCCCTCTTCCCTTGAGTAAGGCCGATCAGCTGGTTCTGACCTCGCCGCTTATCTACAGCCTGTCGGCTGATACCGATCGTTTCGGACACCTGCTCAGCGGACAGGGTTCCTCCTAGCTTCTCGAGGATCCTCTTTCTATGCTCGATGCCCCGTAGCTTCGCCCGGATCAGAGGATCCGGATCGATCGATTCTGTCTTCATTGTGGCCGCAAAAAGCGCATTGACCAGGAGTTCGAAATCGGTGGACGAAGCGGTCAGTTCCTCGACGCTCTGCGCAGGAAGTTCATTCGCTATAGAGGTGAGCGCATTGAAAGCTCGGGAAAAGAATACTGGATGCTCGGTTCGAGAGAGCGAGTCAATGACCCTCGTCAGAGGCCTGATCTGCGATGTGTTCTTGAGCTGGAAGATGACCAGGAATGTCTTTCCGTCCACCTCGGTGGTCAATGCGAAGTCTGGGACCTCTAGAGATATTCTTCGGCTCTTTGCCTCGAAAGAAACCTTGTCCTGAGTTACTTCGAACTTCAGATCTCCTTGAATTGGAGTCGACATCAACAGCCGCTTCGACGCTCCCGCCGTCCGCGAGATTCGGATGCGCGCGGAATCCGAAGCCGGAAGGGATTCGAGCCAGTGGTTCATGATCCTCTGGACATCCTCTAGCGAAGCAGGTCGTTCAGTATGCGATTCGATCATCACCGGCACCTCATGGTTTACGAAGTAATTATCGCACTCATTATTATCGTTAGTCAACCACCAATTCTGTTGCTGTGTGTGGTCCTTTCAGACAGTTCTTGCCATCTTTGGGATTGATAACAGTAGACTTACATAGAAGGGACCATCTTCCGGACCACCTAAAAATCTGGCGGCGAGAGCGCATTTCAGCGAAATCGTCTCCACCATTCCGGGCACTTGCCCTATAAGATCTGAAACGGCATCCTCCAGGCCCGAAGGCAGATATAGACGAAAGTCAAGCCGCGTCCTCGACTTGATCTTCATCACCGAACTCGTCATGTTCGGCGGTTTCCGCAAGAATTTCCTCTTCTTCGTCCCTATCAGCAGGGGAAACTGCCACTGGCTCTGGCGCGTCAAAGAGGCCGACCGTCCTGGTGGGCTGGGCAAGAGGCTGAGATGCCGACTTCGGAGCCTCAGCAGACTTCGCAAAGTCCACCTTCGGAACAGCCTTGGTTCCCGCTGACTTGTTCTTGGACCGTGCCTCCGCTTGGGCTGCCTTGGCTGCTGCGTCCATCTCTTCCTTCACGCGGTCGAGCGTGTTCTTGAGCCCAAGATGCGCTCCGACAAAGTTGACCAGCGTTGCCGGAAGCTCGCGGTCAAGTTCTTCGGCTGTTCCAGTCACGCTCAGGGGTGTGGTTAAAGCTGCGTTCTCGCCATCTCTGATCTTCTGCGGAATGACGTTCACGCGAATTTGGTCATCTTCAATGTGGGTGACGGTCAGCAGGACCGCGCGCTGCCTTAGGAAGGGAGCAAGTTCTTTGAACATGGGTGTCTCCTGATGAAAGGGGTCATCTCGGGCGTGACCCTTTGCTAGTTGGCTTTATGAGTTCCGGATCATCCCAGTGCATTGTGTAGCGCCTGCCCAGCGCCAGATTTTCGTTGTAGGCCACGGGATCGTAGTCTCGCTGCCACAACAGACGATAGAGAGTATTGACCGCCGCCTTCATGATGGCTTTCATCTCTTCATCGGAGATGTGGGATATTTCCAGATTGCCGCTGCAAGCCGCGCACGGCCTTCCTGCATGCAGGTTCTCAATAGGTCCATTGCGGAAAGCCAGAGCGACAAGAGCCTTCGCTTCGCTGGCAAGTTCCGGATCCAGGGCAATTTTCATCAGGCACGCTCCGGACGTACTTACACTACGTAGCACATCTCTCGCACTGGGAGAGTTAAAAATCCTTTCGTTAATCTCTGTGCACAAGCTTTGTCCGTCTCTTCACTTTCCGCCAAAGCGCCGGATCGATCGGTAGAGCACACATCTGGCCCGTCTTCGCATTGAAGAACGCCCCGTGATGCGCGATCTTGCCGTAGCGGAACAGTTGCGCGAGCATGGCCAGCGCGCTCGCAGCCAGCACCTGATTGATGAATGGTTCCTGACGCTCGAGCGCTTCGGCTGCCGAGCAACTGGGAAGCGGATCTTCACCCGCTCTCTCGTCCACAATCTCCGGATACAATTCGCTGACTGTGCGCAATCGTTCCGCCTTCCTGCGATTGCGCGAATTGATTGGTTGGCCGAGGACATACTGCCCGCTCGCCGCGTTGTTGCCTAGATCGAGCCAATACGAGACCCGGCTCAGGGCGCGAGAAAAGGAATTCTCAATCGCTCTGCGGGCGGCGCGCGTGTCGACACATCCGATCACCAGGTCCGGGCAACGGTCATACTCGCGCTCGAAAGAGCGCTCGTGAAAGCGCTGCGGCACCGATTGCCAGTACATGCCCCAGAACAGATTGATCCGATTGATAAGGACGGTTGCCTTGTTCTGCCCGATGTCCGAAACCGAAAAAGGCTGCCGGATGCAGTTAGTTTCGGAGACTTGATCGGCGTCCATCAGAGCGACTGTCAGGCCGTGGCGATGGCCCCAGACGCGCATCGCCTGGTCCAGATAAGGCAATCCCATCACGATGGCGCTCCCTGTTCCGCCCGCACCAATGATCAGAACTCGGACCGTGCGATTGCGGACGAGATCGGCTGGAAGGAGATGTTCGATGCGCATGCTAGCTCCGGTCTCCGCGCACGAATTGCGCGAGCGTCTGCGGCAGCTGAATCAGAGTAGCCATCGGGAAGGATTTGCGTTTATCCGCAAGCCCGTTCCACAATCCCTCGAATCCTCCACGGTGGCGCGTGAGCCTGCCCACATTGGCGTGGGTGAAGGAACTTTCATAGAACCCACGTTCCCAATCGGCGATGGAGGCAACAGACGCGTTGTCAGGGCATTGCATTGTGCCGGTACAGACGCGGCCGTCATCAGAAAGATTCCAGAAGGGAGCGACGGCCAAAGTCGTCGAGGCATCGGGACGCCTGTTTTTGCGAAGAGCTCGAATCTTCAGGCCGTGATCATCAACACGCCACACCAAGGGTGGTTGCGGGAACATGCGGCCGTTGAGTGCCGCGGCTTTCTTCTCTGCGTTCTCAAAGAACATGCAGCGGCGGCAGGCTAGGGTCCACCACACGATCATGCGATCGCCTTTTGCGAGGACATTCTCAGGGAGAACTTCAGCCGATGAGTTGCCCCAAAGGGAACGGACCAATGACTCGACAAAGCCGCAGGTCAGAGGCTCGGCAGCCTCAAGTGTGGGAGGTCCATCTTTTTGCAATGTCACCCGATGGCGGGTCACAAAGCTCCGCTGCCGGTCCCCGTACACAAGCAGCGCTTCACGCAACTCGAAGCGATGGTTCTCCCCGATCGAGATGTGTACCTCCATGGCCCTTCTCCCAGCTGTGCAATTCTTCGACCATCTCGAACAGAGCCACGTTGAAAGCGACGAAACGGCGGACCATACGAAGTGCAGTCTTCACTTCTTCGGGATTCTGTGGTGAGAGGACAACGCCGAAAATTGGCTCCGCGCTGCCTTCAAGCATGTATTGGCTTTCCTCGTCGAAGCAGGCGACGATGGCGTCGTGGTCCTTAAAGGCCACAAGGAGGGACGGTAGCGGAACTGTGTCGTATCCGCCCTCCTCGCGAAACTGGGCATCGACCGGCAGCTCGATCCTCGAGAGTCCCTCGATCCTGCGCAGCCGCTCAATCCAGGAACCATAGGGTCCTCTCCGGTGCTCCTGGAGAAGGCGCCGTAAGCGTCGAACGAAAGCTCGGTGATCTTCACGCTTTAGAGTGCTTCGAACGCACTCGGGCAGCGCCTTCTCGACCTCGGGAAACTCGTACTGGCCGCGGTTCTCTTCATCGTCCTCAGCGTATTCCCGCATCCGTTCTTCATATTCGAGCGCGTCGTCGTGGTTGTAGATGCGCATTACTCGGTATAGCGCATAAGTCAACATCCAGTAGAAGGCTGCGCCCAGACCAGGAGCTTCTTCCTCAAGCGCCGCGATGGCCGGGCCAATCATCAGGTATCCGGCGCTGCCGCACTCGATGGTCACAGCCAGGCGGCCCTTGCCGAGTGGCATGTCCTCGCCGTCTCTCTCAGCTACATCGCTCACCGAAAGGTGATACTCCACGTTCCGCTGAAGTAGATTCCATTGCCGCTCGCCGATGTTCTCGATAATCGTGCGCTGAGCAAACAAGACACTGCTGCCTTCACACTTCTCCCATATCTCCGGTCCCGCCAGGCCCTCTCGCACGAGAGCCGCACAGAGGTCGTAGAGCAGTTCTGCGCGAAGTTCATGACTGTAGGCGGTTGAGACGCTATCAAGCGTGGGTAGCCCCTGCGAAAAAGCAGGAGCCAGTGTGGCTACGCAAGCGGAGGTAAAAGCTCTGTCGGAACGGCGAGCACTTGGTTTTCGCTTCCGGCGTATCGATACATGGCGTCGACTAGTGAGCGTGCGACCGCGAGTGACTCTTTGCATTGGAGGTGCCTCCGCAGCATCTGGCTCGACTCAGGAGGTGGGGCCGCAGCTTTCGTCTCGAACAGGGCGATCAGTTGCTCCGTCGTCATCCCTCATCCCTTCGTTCCGATGGCGCGGCTGAAGGTGTAGCGGAGAAACCTGCCGGTGGCTTCGGGCCCGGTCACGGACGCGGTGGCGATCTCCGGGAATTGCGGTGTGAGCAGATCGCGAACTTGCTCAACAGTAAGGTCCGGACCGGGATCGGGAATGCGAATCCCGTTGTATTGAAATTCGCGAACCAGCATTTCGGCTTTTAGAGTGTTCATCTTCATTTTCCTTCCGGGTAATAAGACGATCTCCGGGAATGGCGGATTCAGTTCACCGCGCAGGAGCCAATGAGCGATTATGGCGATCATGCCCTTTTTGAGAACTCAAGGGCCTGAACGAGTAAATCATTTCTAATATGAAGCGGGTTTGTACGAATCCGAACTCGGCAATTCAGAGTCGATCTGGAAGAGTGAGCTGGTCGAGAAGTTCTTCGGTTTGGCAATCGGGTGTAGTTTTGGTCACCGGATCCTTGATCGGTTCGTGCGGGAAGAGGATAGTAAATGTCGTTCCTTCACGGCTGCTTTCTACTTGCAATTCGCCGCCATGATCTTCTACAACCCGTTTTGCGATCCAGAGTCCCAGACCAGTTCCCTTATCCTTCTTGGTTGTGAAGAACGGCTCGAAGATGCGATCGAGATGTGTTGGCTCGATGCCGTGGCCAGTGTCAGAGAATCTGATCCGCACCTGCTCTGATTCGTCCTGCTCCGCAACTTCGGCACTGACTCGAAGTACGCCACCTGAGCTCTTCATCGCGTCCAAGGCGTTGGAAACCAAGTTGCTAAATAACTGTTGCAGTTCGTTACGGAGAGCCGTGATCTTAAGATCTGCTGCTATCTCGTTTTCCAAAGTAATTCCGCAGTTCTTCGCAGATGATTGATACGACTCAAAAACCGAATCCACTAGGCTCCTGAGGTTCAATAGCGTTAGCGCATGCTCAACCCTGATGAAGGAGAGCGTTCGCTTGCTGGCGTCGGTAGCACGTGAAGTCTCGGCCTGGGCCAATTCCACGAGTTCCCGCGTCGTTCCAGTAACTCCTTCGTCTTTGCTGATGAGAAAGAGAAGATTCGCGAGAGCTTCAAGTGGATTGTTCGTCTCGTGTGCGATGGTTGCACCCAGCCTGCTGGCCGTCTCCAGCTTTTCTGAGCGTATCAGCGCCTTCTGATGAAATCTCGATTCGGTGACGTCTCGAAATACCAGGACCGCCCCGACCGCCCCGCCCCGCGCGTCGCGAATCACTGCGGCGCTATCCTCGATGGGGATTTCCGTGCCATCCGGCCGCAGCAGCACCGTATCCTTTGCCAGATCTGCTGCTTCTCCTCGCTCCAGGATTCTCTCGACGGGGTTCTCCACCGCTATCCGGCTGTCTTCATTGACGATTTTGAACACCGACTGCAAGGGAAGGCCGGCGGCCGTGGCAAACTTATGCCCCGTCGCACGTTCAGCGGCGGGATTCATTAGCGTTACTCTGCCTTGCGCATCTGTCGCGATCACCGCATCGCCAATGCTTTGCAATGTAATGGAGAGATGCGATCGTTCCTTATCCAAACGTTGCTGCAGTTCTCCCAGACTGCCGATCAGCAACGCAATTCCGCCACTGGCAACTGCAAAGGCTGCAATTCGAATTGCATCGTCCCAGGATGCTACTCGGAGTGACCAGTGGGACACGGCGGCAAGGATATTGATCAACACGCTTTCGCCCACGGCTACCATTCCCGGCCTGGTTCCACCGATAATGCTGACAAGCACCACCGCCATGAGGAAGAGCGGGAAGTAGAGACCGCGATCCGCGCGCGCGATCGTATCTGTGAGCAGAAATGCGAGCAGCGGAAACAGCAAAGCCATGCCGTAGCGCGCAATTGGAGGACGCCGGGCGGCGCCCACAAACATCTTGCCCAGGAATCGACTCGCTGACTTCATGACCACTCGGTCGATTCGGGACTGTTCACCGCTCTTGGGGAATTGAGGGCTGTGTCACGAACCCGAAAAGATGCACTTTCAAGGCGCCATCATGAGTTCCAGACGTACAGGTATTCATCATCCGCTGCGGTGGCCACAGATTTGCCGATCTTGCGCGTGGCACGGCTAAGAGCGGAACGGACATTGATTTTGGAGTCGGACAGCTCATCCAGCGGGATTTTCAAGGCTGTGCCGCTCTCCAGACCTTCAAGATCATTGAGGATTTGGGTCACGATGCTTCTATGTTTTCCGTGACGGCCGGAGGGCACATTGACCTTAGGGGTAGTCTCGAATTTTCGTATCTTATTCAGCTGCATGAGCTTGCCTCAAAACGCATCGCTAACGAGACACTAAAGAGCAGTTTCGCACAACTATTCAACGGCTGATTCTGCCACTAACTGTATCAGCGTATGTCCTATTCCGCAATCGAAAAAAGACTGAGCCATTGCATTCCTACGTCTTAAACCGCAGGCAAAGAAAAACTCCCCGTACTCTTAGATTCGGCCTACCGTTAGTCCAAGGAACAAGAAGATGAAGAAGCCCCCCAGACAGTTCGATGTCGTGCCTGTAGCTGTTGTACTGCAGAATGCTCGCATACTTGAGGAAAACAATGCTGCTGTCGAAGGTTTTCAAAGACGGTGTACGCCAGCGAATGCGTCGCAAGAACCTTCACCTGACAAGGACAGTAAAGAGGGGGAACAGCGATGACGATGAAGAATCGCATTTTCGTTGTGGACGATGAAAAGGTCATTGCCGACACATTGTGCGCAATACTCCGCTGCTCCGGCTACGACGCAGTAGCGTTCTATGATGCTGAGAGTACGCTAACCGCATGTGCGCATCAGCACCCCGATTTTGTCATCAGCGATGTTTCCATGCCCGGAATGAACGGTGTCGAAATGGCCGTGCAACTCCAAGACCGCTTCCCGGGATGCAGCGTTCTTCTCTTCTCAGGGCAAGCGGCAACATTGGAAGTTCTCGAAGCAGCACATCGAAAGGGCTACGATTTCGAATTGCTTCTGAAGCCTGTGCATCCCAAAGATCTGCTCGCCAAATTGGAAGGCGCCATTCGGCGGCCAACCGATTCCGATGCGTATCAACGCGGCTCGGATGCGATGGCCGATTGAGGGTGAATGAATCCTGGTCGGGATCAAAGATCTAAGTTATCTGCAACTCAAAACGAGTGTCGCCAATATCTCCTGTCTGCCGAAGCGCCCTACCCCCTTCGAGAAGCGGTGGTGAATGCGAAAGCCTCTCGAGCATCGAGAGGCTTTTGTTGGATCGGTGGAAGGGGCAGCGCGAAATTAGACCGTACTTGTCCGCTTTACTGGAGTCAAGCATTTTCTGAAACGGAGCCCCTTGCGATCGTGATTCAGATCACATTGATAGAACTGCCGAAGTGACAGCTTCATCATCAGGTCCGGCCGGAGTGGATACCTTCATGGGTGTCGATAGATACGTCAGCCTGTCGGTTGCGGATGATCTAACCTCCTTTCGTACGAAGGGAAGACCTTGCGAGTGAGACGGCCCTTGGGACCGCCTTTCACCGCGCACTCCCGCACACTAACTGTAGCCCTTGTTCTCGTAGGCCCCCTTCGGAGGGCGACCCTGCTGATCCGAGAATCTCAATTGTTGCCCGCCCAAAGCACTCGAATACTGGGCACCAGTCTTGTCAATGGGACTCTGCGGCTGCATGGCCGATCTCGTGGAGTTTGCGATAAAGAGTCGTCTTTCCAATCCCGAGCAGCCAGGTCGCCTTGAGCGGTCTGCTCTGATCTCTGATATGCGGCCAGGATGATTGTCCGCTCCATTTCCGCCAGAGTCGGAAATGAACCAGACGGGGATGCGTATTCAAGAAGAACAAGCGGCGCATCGGACCCGCGTATCGGTTCGCCATACCGGCAGAAGCCGCCGCGATGAGTTGCCGTGCCTGCTCGAGCTTTTCAAGACACTGTGGATCCTGCCGAACGACCACCTTCTCGACAACGCGTTCCACAAACTTCACAATCGGTTGCGGTAACGCCGCGCCACAGCGCCGGCAATTCTCTTGCTCACTCCATTGGACAAGTTCACAGTGCCGGCAGCGAATTCTCTCCCGTTCCTCTTTCATTCTGATCCCTCCTAGGTTGCAATGCGCAGGTCAGTCAAACAGTTGAGTTGCACATTTGTTTCGGTTGCCGTAGGCCAGAGCGTCGTCTTCTTCCGCCTCTTTGCCGCTACTGGTTCCGTCAAATCAATGCCAAACGCCATTGAAACCGGTTGCGAAGTGGGCAGCGCCGGCAGTTCGAGAACGGCTGCGGAGTCTGGTTCCGGCTCGGGCTCGACCACCGCTGCCGAACGTGGCTGGACCTTCTCGCGTTCCTTGTCGAGGTCTCTCCATACTGCATCGGCGGATTCGCCAACGCCGGCTTTCTCCACCAGTTCTCGCGCCATCGCGCTCATCAGGTCTTCGTCTGTATCGAGTGCCTGCAATCCCTCACCAGTAAATTTGCCCTCCATCATCAGGGCCACGAGCATCTTCTTGCCCATCAGCCGGAGGCACGTCTCCTGCATGGTCCCTGCATAGGTGACGAACTTGACGCGCACCGGAAGGTGCTGGCCGATGCGCCACGACCGGCGGCTGGCCTGCCGCAGAGTATGCAACGAGTATCCCGTTTCGTAAAAGTAGAGCGTTGGAAACGCCAACAAGTCCAGGCCAGTTTCGACCAGCTTGGGATGGCAGATCACGACTTCCACGCCAGCCTTCAGCTGCCGGTCGTACCAGTCCTCCCTCTTGTCGGTCGGCACCGAGGAACGAAGTACCGCCGTCCGTACGCTCTCCCGCTCAAGTACCGTCTGCAAGCGATGCGTGACGTCCTTTTCACCTGTATAGGTGGCATAGACCTGGCAACGCCTTCCCTGGCGCAGTTCATCCTTGATGTCAGCGATGAGTGCGCGCTCTTTCGCGTAGAGCGTGTCCCGGGTCAGGTTTTCCGGTTCAGTGACCAGGAACTTCACATACTCTCTCGATTGCGGATCGAAGGCTCGCGCCCAGATCTGATCAAAATCGTATGGATGGTCCGGATAGAGCAACAGAGTATTGAGGAGTATGCTCATCAGGCTCTTGTTGCCGCGATGCTCCTTCATCGCCGCGCGAATCTCCTCCTCCAACTGCTCGTACGCTTTCTGGAGCGTCTCATCCATATCGACTGAGATCACGCTCTCGTCATAGCGGGGAAGGTTGTCGGAGATGTCTTCGAGCGATAGAAATGCCGTCGAACTCATGAGAAACTTGCCGAAGAGCAACGGAGATGCCCCCGGTTTCCGCAGAACTCGAACGGTCTTCTTCGTCGCTCGTGAGCAGGCATTATCGGAATCTTCGATCTTCTCGATGGTTTCGAGGACACCGTACTGCTCCTGGAAATCGCGCCTTCCTTGTCCTCCATAGGCGAAGCCCTGGCGCACCATCACGCGCGGCTCCATCCGAAAGAAGATGTTGAATAAATCGTCGGCGTAGCCGCCCATCAGAGTTCCGGTGAGGCCGATCAATCTGCGAGCAGCACGGCCAAGAACACCGAGCCCGTTACCCTGTGCCGTATCGCCAGCGAGCTGATGCAATTCATCGGCAATAGCAAAGTCGAACCAGCCTTTCATGTAGCGGCCGATGAACTCGACCGGCGCCATGCGCTGGATGCGCGTCCGATCCGCCTGCCAAAGCGGCGAGAACCGCGTCGTGCCGCCACGCATCGCGTGAAGAGTTTCCGCAACCTTCACCTTTTCCGTGAAATCGAGGCTCGTGAGCTTCTCCATTTCGGAGTCGAGGATCGCTAAGCCGGAATCGGGATTGACAATGCCGCCGAGGTGGGGACCCGACTTTGCCTTCAGATAGACATGGTCCCAGAAGTAGCTCAGCTTGCCTTTGTCCTTGCCAATAATGAAGAATGTTGGACTCGGGAAGCGCCTTTGCCATTCCTTCCGCCCCATCCTCCTCATGTCCGCCAGGGAGAGACGCTTCCCTTCATAGACCGTCTTTCCCTTGTTGAGCTTGACTCCACAAATGCCGTGAGGCCGGCTCGGGTCGCCCCCGTTGCGCATGTCCTCGATGAGGAACACGCGTGCTCGCGGGATCGTAAGCAGCGCCTCGCGTGCCCACTTGTGCGTGATGTGCGAGGGGCACATCACCAACGTGGAACTCGGCCGCCCACCTCCAAGGACATGAATGGTTCCGAGGGCCATAAACGTTTTGCCGGCCCCGCATTCGGCAACAATTCGCACCGCCTTACCCTCGCGGAGATACTTCGCAGTACCTGTGATAACGAGTGCCTGGGCGGGGAGCGGCTTCCGAAGCAGTGAGTTGAGGCACGGTGCAACCGGATCTTTCGTGCTTTGGACCGGCGGATAGGTCACGAGAATGCGTTCGGCTAGTGCCGGGCCGAACTGCCGAAGATAATCGAAGATCGTCTCCATCGAGATCCCTCCTGGCAGCGACGAAATTGTCGTGGTGGTGACGAGAATTGGGCGAGATGAAATGGGATTAGGGGCTTCGCTGTGTTCTTCTGGGTGTCGGCGTAAGCACTTGGGCCTTCAGAGAAATGGGATCTGGCCTCAGCCAGTCAACTGGCCAGAAGCGCCCGAGTCAGTGCGTAACGCGGCCATATCATCGGTCCTGTTTCCTGCGGAAAGCCCAGGTGTCCGAACTGCAGGCCTTCGCCCACCCACTCAAGAACCTCTTCTGTTGTTGCCGAAATCACGACAGGTTCGCAACCGATGCCGTCGATCTCTTCGACCTTGCGCTTGCTCTCGATGATGCGAAGGATGTGGTCTGCCCACCGCGGGTCGGCAGGCAATCCGAGGAAATTCACCAAAGTCGCCCACGCCTCGTCACGCAGGTATCGCAGCAGAAACGTCTGACCCGTACTGCCGTTCGCATGGAGATGTTGAGAGACAGCGACCAGATGCCGGACAGGCTGCTTCCTCCCGGGCAGACTCACCGCGCCCTTGTAGCAGGAAGCATGCTCTCCAAACTCGACCTCTTTCTCGGTTCCATTGGGGAACGTAATGCTGAAGGTGGCTTTCTCATGGATCGCAGCCGTAATCGCACCCACATCCGAATCGTTTCCGAAGACACTCAGCAAATGAGCTTGCCGATCTTCCCCTATATACCGATCGACCCGCAGCCGAATGCGGGTCGAGGCCTTCTCCGTAAAGCGAACATACTCAAGCAGCCCGAGCCGCAGGTGCGCATTCTCCATTGGCTTCGTCCTCCTTTTTCGCTGGAGTTTCTGTGAGCTTGAGTGTCCTTCCGTCCGCATACACCAGGCGAAGTTCGTTGGTCCATCGTTCGCGATGATGGATCACCTCGGTGTCGCCTTCTTGCTCCACAAATGTGGTCACATGCTTGACTGATCGCCAGCGTGCAATGTGCCGGTCCTCTCCCTCGCCGAAGACGCCATTGAGCAGGCCGGCCGTACACAGCAATCCCACATGGCCGCCGTGTAGCGGTGTGATGGGCCGCCCTGTCGCCACGTCGTCGTTCGGCAGGAGGAGTGGCGCCACTTGCTTCCACGCCGGCGAATGGGGCAACAGATCTTCGAGGAGGTCATATGGAAGGCCCCGGTAGGTGAGGGCGGCTTCGCCAGATTCGGGCACAGAATAGGATTGGCAAATGCCCGGCTGCAAATCCGGCACCTTCTCGAAGCTTCCATAAATACCAATGTTCTGAAGCTGCCGTTTGTTCTTTTCGAGTGCCGTGCCCCGAACGTCGTGACGGACCCCTAGAATAGCGATCTGCCGGTATTGGACCGATTCGGGAGCAGTCATCCGAAACACGTTCAGCGCCGTGAAGTGTGAACTCAAGATCCCTGCACAATCATGCAACCGCTCAAACGGGATCACGAATACGAGGATCCCTTCCATCACCAGCCATCGATAGGTATGTTCCAGAAAGACGGCTTCCATACGCCGATTCGCAATCGAGCCGATTTCGGAGTCGTAAGGCGGGTTCAGATAGAGGAGCGAGAAGGATTCTGGTCTTGCGATCGCATCGAATGTATTGCCCTGAATCATGTTGATCCCGCTTGCACCTGCGATGCGGGCACGTTCGGCATCGAGTTCAATCCCATAGCGTTGAACAGGCGCGTTGCTCGTGAGCAGGTTGAGCGCTGCGCCCTGGCCTACGCAGGGGTCAATCACCGAGGCAGATTGACTGTAGGTCAGCAGGGAGCGGAGCTTCACTCCTTCGCTTTCAGGTAATGGGTAGTAGCCCATCTTTAGCCGAGCGGCATTTCGCATCACTCTCCTCCCTTCCCCGTTTGCGATTGCTCAAGTTGCGCGGAGGCTTGTTGGCAATCGTGGAAATTCCGCTGGAGCTTGTCCTGAGGGCATGTCCTTGCGACGTGACGTACAGTGAAGTGGTGGACGAAAGGGACTTATGACAGAGGATCTTCAACTGACCTGTAGCGACTGCGGACAAGAATTCACTTTTTCCAGCGAGGATCAGGCGTTTTTCAGGAACGTGGCTATTCGACTCCGAAGCGTTGTAAGGCATGCCGCCAGGCAAAAAAGAACCAACAGTCCGGAGGGGGAGGATACTCCCGAAGGAGCGAATCACAAGGCACAACGGTCACATGTTCCGCGTGTGGGAAACAGACGACAGTGCCGTTTGAGCCGCGTGGCGACCGGCCGGTGTATTGCCAGGAGTGCTTCAGCGCCAGGAAAGGAAGCGGCAGCGGCCGGCCAGATCGTAGGTAGCAATTATTAATACGTCGAGCATTTCATCCAAATGCCCACTGATAGCTGATCCTCGAAAGTTACAGCACACTTAATCGACGAAGCGGACACGAACTGAATCAGAACTTCCTGGAAGATCGGCCGGAACTTACCGCTCATTCCAACGAGCCAAGGCCCGAAAGCGTTACTTTCTCGTTACCAAAGACCTGCGATCAGTAGACCGGAATAGAGGGCTGAGAGCATGAGCGCCTGCTGTCCAACGGTCTTAAGCGGCATCTGAAGAGAAGCGGGATCCTTCTGTCGCATCAGCTCATAGGCGTAGCCGACGACGGCGAGTGCGAGAGCCAAGGCAATCCAGGCATCTCCGAGAATGATCGCGGCGACAGCTGCGCACACGAGCAGTCCCAACGCTGCTTGAGCAGCGTGACGGAAGTTCAAGCTCGCCGATGCAGCCTTGCGGAGAGCAATCCGGGCATCTAGGCGAGCATGAACTACTAGGATTCCCGCGCCAGCCTGCATGGCAATCAAAGCCCAATACCACCAGCACCAGCGTGCGATTGCTCCTTTAGCAGAGATGCATGTCGCTAGTGAAGTCGATGTCAGCGCCGCAGCACTTGCAATCTGGAAAAGCGTCGAGCGCTGGCGATTTTTCAAATTGACGAAGATCGCGACCCCTCCAAACGCTGCAACGCCTGCGCCGATTGCCAGAAACTCCCTTAGAGGCCAGGTTGTTAGGAGGAACAACACGCTCGCGAGGAGAGTTATGCTCCAGCCTAAAAGCCATCGAAGGGCCGCGGGCGCCTCCGGACTCCTCTGTTTCCAGACAAATCGCTGCCGCGTAAGCAAGACGGCGGGGTCTTTTGCAGACATTGCGGCAAAGGCAGCCACAAGAACTGCAACTTCACTCCAATGCCAGCTCCGGGCAAGGATGGCGACGCTGACAATTGGCGTAATGAGCATCGCAGTCGCCCCGTGTTCGCGCGGAAGATACAACTTTGCGTGATTCGATGCTGTTATCGGAACTGCTCCGCTGAGTGTTTGCATGCCCATCTTTCACATCCTGATGCGCAGTGCGTGTCCGTTCCACAGGCCCGCACCAGATGCCATGAGAATATCGGCAATACTATTCCAGACACAGCGACTTTCGTCACACAGATCGCCACGGGTTAGGCGATCGGGGTCGCCAACTCGCATTTCCAGAGGGACGCAAAGTTCTGGAAACGCGCGCTGCCCTGTTAGCAACACTCGAACAAAAGGCACTTGTCTGGAAAGGGGACTTGAACCAAGCGCCAATTCCCGGACAACACGCCGCGTCGCCCGACAGACGTTCCGAATCGACTCTTTGAGCTTTACTGGATACGCACCAACTTTACCTTCAGCATCCCGACTTTAGCTTTGGGAAGACCCGATTGAAACAGTTCATCTCCGTTGATTCTGCGGCCAGCAATCCACTTTCCGTTCTCATAGCGCCCTTCGTCCTTTGAGGAGATAAAGACCCTTCCGGTGCCTGAATCAATCGTGAAGACCGGATCGCCATTCGCACCGATGAAGAGGAATTCGTCTGGCGCGGTGTTGACCACGATGGCGAACGGTCGCATGTCACTCGGCATTGCCCGGGATGCGGAATCAACGCCGGCTCCGAGCTTAGCGTCGGAGTCTGACTTGAGAGCCGGTGGGCCAAACCCCATACCGGTTGAAAGCGTGATTTTGTAGCCGCCCAGGGAGACAGGCTCAGACTTCTCGCCATCTGTAACCAGGATGCCATTCACCTTGCCTGCCGCCTGCCACTCAGCCAATTGAGGAAGCATCGGGGCAAGTAGCTTGTATGCCTGTGCCACCTGGCCGTCGGGGCTCAGATCTTCAATGCCGAAGGGCGACCAGCCCAGAGCAGAGTGATGACCGACAGCCCAGAAGAGATTCCCAGCCTGGTCCATAGCTTCAGGAATGAACAACGGATTGCCGGATCGGGCATAGAGCGCACATGTCCCCTTGAAGTCCGGTACGTAGATATCGGGTGCGAACAAATCGATCGAGGGGGCCACCGCCCGATAAATGTCCATCACGCGGGCGACCGGCCCACCGCTCGGCCACTGACCAGGCAGTTCAGCCTTCGGCTGGGGACCGAGCCACGCATTCACGTACATGGGTAAGTTCAACTGGGCCTTCCCCGCTTTCGCGACTTCATTGACGTACCGCCCCATGTAATAGGCCATGAAGACCTCATCAGCCCACTGATTCTCGCCGAAGACTTGCTGCCAGCTACCCTTTGTTTTGTAACCGTTCTTCCCCCAGACCTCCTGAATTTCGGGCAATAGGGTGTCCTTGTGCTTTGTGAGGTAGTTCATCAAGTCGGCTGGGACAGGTCCAGCCCAAGCCGCTTCCGCCAGAGGAGAACGGTCCCGGCTGTCACCCAGACTGCCGATCTCGTTCTCGACCTGCATCATGATGACCGTATGCTGAGGATCGACATCTTTGATATGACTCATCAATGCAGCGAAGGCTCTGGCGTCAGCCTTCACCGTATCGCTGCCGAACGGGCTCAGCGGCCCCGTGCCTTGTTGTTCCATGTACTTGGCCAGAAAAGAACCGATTCCACCATCGGGCTGCACCTTGAGGACCATGCGCGGAAAGCGCTTTGGATCTGCCTTGACCCATTCGGGAGGATAGCTCGAACCCGCGTTCTTCCAAGTTGCGAACCAGATCAGTACGAGACGCATATTCCGCTGCCGTGCCTGATTGATTTGATCGTCCACAAGAGAGAAATCAAACTTGCCTTCCTTTGGCTCAACCAATTCCCAGCTAGCAGCGCCGATCACCGTGTTGAGATGAAGAGCGGAAAGTTTGTCCCATATGGGTTGCATGTACTCAATGCTCGAAGGGCTCGAGTTATGCAGTTCACCTGAGAGGATGATGAACGGCTTGTCATCGACAAAGAACTGTTTGACCGCGCCATTCTGGCGTATCTGCGGCAGGGGAGCAGTTTGGGCTTCGCAGGTCACAACGATGACCAGGAATAGAGAAATCAGAAATTTCATGCAGGTCATAAGCTTGGACACCCTTCCTTTACGCCGCCGACGCGTTGGGAGCCAGTCAGACGCCGAGATCTTGATTCACATTGCCTTCTTCTCAAACTTTGATTACCTGTTCCACGGTGAGGAGCACGTGACAGGGAAGCTTCCAGAGGAACCGGCCTGATGCCCTACGCTTGCAGTTTCCCACGGACAGTGTCTTCGATTCATGGGAAGGGTAATCCTTCTCCAGTGATGGAGACCAGGATTTATATCCCCTCGATTACCCGGTTTTGCACGCCGCTCAATATCGTTGCGACGACCTCCTCCGCGTACAGTCCATGGATACCAAACGGAAACTTTTGCGCAGTGATCAGCACGGATGCAGCCCCATGAGCGGCGGTCCATAAGACTGTGCTCACAGCGAAAGCGTCGCCCTTAAGTACACCTGCCTTGATGCAAGCCTGAACACGCTTGAAAAGGGGCCCGAAAGCCGGATTTCGTTCCTGTAAGTCTTCGCGGCTCAGTTCCACCTCTCCGAGAGTTTCGACCGACAGAAACAGAACTCTGTACTCGTTCGGGTTCTCTTCTGCGTACGCGATGTAGTCCAGCAGTATCTTCCTGACCGCCGCAAGCGGATCGCGATGCACCGTGGAATCGAACCGCTTGGCCACTTTTTCGAAGCCTTCCAGCGCAAGCGCCGCGAGGAGGGTCTGCTTGTCAGCGAAATACGAATAGAGCGCCATCGCCGAACATTCCATCCTCTGCGCGAGTTTGCGGATTGTTAGGCCCTGGTAGCCTTCCTCCCGAATCAGTTCTCGGGCGGCCGCCAGGGTTTCGGCCCGCAATTCCGAGCGATAGCGGTCCCTTCGATTTTGCAACGCTCCCCTCGATTTTGCAGGTTTCGCTGTTTCGCTCTTAAAACTTTGAATCGTTCTTTCCATGTACGTCATTTTATACGTGTACGGTCTTTAGTTCAAGTAAGGACGCGCGGATGTTCTATCGAATTGGCTCAACGACTTTCACCCCTCGAATCGGTTTTGCGATCGCATTAGGCGCGAGCCTCACAGGATGCGCTATTGGGCCGAACTACCAGCGCCCGTCTGTCAAGCTGCAGCCGTTTCACAACGCCCCGTCCGTCGAAGCTCGTAATGTTCCCCGACCGGCGCCGGTCCTGGACCAGTGGTGGACGGGATTCCACGACCCTGAGCTGACCCGGATTGTGCAACGTGCGCTCGACCAGAATCTTGATCTCGCTGCTGCGCTGACGCGAGTGCAACAGGCGCGCGCAGCTGCCCGGGAAAAGGGAGCGCAGCGTCTGCCATCGGGAAGTCTCAATGCCTCGACGACGACGCTTTATCAGTCGACCGAGAGTACGACTGGCCGCCTCGCCTCGCATCTGCCCGGCTATAGGCGCACTCAGAACTACTACGATCTCGGATTCACGGCGAGTTGGGAAACTGATCTGTTCGGCGGTTTGAAAAAGGGAGCTGAAGCTGCCACCGCCGAGGCCCAAGCGGCCGAGGCATCCCGAACGGGAACCCGTATCACGGTGGCCGCGGAAGCCGCTGATGCGTATATGCAGGTGCGGGGCACGCAAGCTCGCCTGAAGTTCGCTAATGAGCAGATCGCCACTGACAACCATCTCGTCGAACTCGTGCAGCAGCGCAGGGATGCGGGTGTTGCTTCTGACCGTGAACTCGCACAGGCCCAAGCCGTGCTGTCGCAAGCAAAGGCGACGATTCCGCTGCTCACAGTTTCTCTCGAGGCACAGCTAAACCGGCTGGACGTTCTGATGGGAGCGCAGCCCGGGACATACGCGGCGGAGTTGACGCCGGTCGTTGATATTCCCGAAGTGCCCGAGATTTCCGACTATGGAACACCCACTGACCTATTACGCAGGAGACCTGACATCATCGCTGCAGAACGAGAGGTTGCTGCCTCGAATGCACGCATTGGTCAGGCCCTCGCCGAATATTATCCAAAGCTCTCGCTTTCGGGCATCGTCGGGTCTGAAGCGCTCGCGCCCACCCATCTCTTCGAGCAGCAGGGATTTCAACCTGTCAGCGTAGTTGGTCTGCGCTGGAGACTCTTCGATTTCGGCCGTGTCGCGGCAGAAGTGCAGCAAGCACGAGACGCCAATGCCGAAGCCCTGCTCCAGTATCGAAACTCCGTGCTTCACGCTGCCGAAGACGTCGAGGACTCCTTCAGTCTGCTCGTCCAATCGGAGAATCGTCGCAACGAGATCCTGCATGAAATCGAGGAATTGCAGCGCGTGCGCGACCGCTCGGAAGAGTCCTATACCGCGGGTGTCATTCCACTGACTGACGTGCTCGATGCGGACCGTCAATTGCTTGTCGCCAAGGACGACCTGGCCGTAGCCCGAGAGGGCGCGGCGCGTGCCGCGGTCGGCTCTTATCGCGCTCTCGGTGGCGGATGGCGCCCATGATCGAAATCGACAAATTCAACAAGGAATGCCATATGAAGACGATCCATTTTAGGTACTCCACCCTGGTTATTACCGCTCTCGTGGTCAGCCTGGCTGGTTGCAGTCACAAGCGGGATCTAGACCCGAGAACAGAACCGGAGTTGGTTCGCGTCGTCGAAGTCGGTTTGTCATCCGGAACAGATCCCGCGTTCACGGGCGTTGTTTCGGCACGTGTCGAGAGCGATCTGGGTTTCCGTGTCCCCGGCAAGGTCACGAAACGGCTCGTCGATACTGGGCAGCTTGTCCGTGCCGGACAGCTGCTTATGACCATCGATCGAACCGACTATGCCCACGCCATCACGGCGCGTTCAGAAACGGTTGCTGCGGCAAAGGCAAAAGCTGTTCAGGCCGCAGCGGATGAGGCCCGATATCGCGGTTTAGTCAAGAGCGGCGCGGTTTCCGCTTCTATCTACGACCAGATCAAGGCCGCCTCGGATGCTGCACAAGCTGAGCTCGCTGCCGCCGAGGCCCAGGAGCAAGTTGCGCGAGATGAGAGCGACTACTCGCAACTTGTTGCGGATGCGGATGGCGTCGTTATCGAGACTCAGGCCGAGCCCGGGCAAGTGGTAGCGGCCGGGCAAACAGTGGTGAAGCTCGCGCATTCCGGTCCGCGAGAGGCAGCCGTGAGCTTGCCGGAGACGTTGAGACCGGCGATTGGATCGACTGCATACGCAACCCTCTATGGCAGCACGATGAGAGTTCCAGTTCGACTGCGACAGCTTTCCGATGCTGCTGACCCGCAGACCCGTACCTTTGAGGCACGGTATGTTCTCGAAGGCCATGCCGCAAATGCTCCGCTGGGAGCCACCGTTACAGTTCACCTCTCCGGTAATGCGGGAACCGACACGTTGCAAATACCGGCCTCATCCATCCTCGATCGGGGGAGAGGACCGGGTGTATGGGTCCTGAACCAATCTGCGTCTACAGTGTCATTTCAACCTGTACAAGTGCGCCAGCTCGATGAAGAACTGGCAAGCGTCAGCGGTAGACTGCGCCCAGGACAAGAGGTCGTGGCCCTTGGAGCTCATCTCCTTCACGATGGCGAACACGTGCGGGTAGAGACTACGGGAGAAGTTCGATGAGTGAGCACCTTAAGAAGCAATCTCTCAACTTGTCAGCTCTCGCAGTCCGCGAAAAGGCGATCACTCTGTTTTTGCTGATTGCAATCGCCGCCGCCGGCATCTTTGCCTTCCTCAAACTGGGGCGCGCAGAAGATCCCAGCTTCACCATCAAGGTCTTCACTGTTTCAGCGGTGTGGCCTGGAGCGACAGCACAGGAGATGCAAGATCTTGTTGCCGAGCCGCTCGAAAAGCGCATGCAGGAATTGCGCGACTACGATCGCGTCGAGACCTTTACGCGCCCTGGCCTCGCGTTGATGATGGTAACTCTCAAGGACAATACCCCCCCCAAGGACGTTCCTGAAGAGTTTTACCAGGCACGCAAAAAGTTAGGCGACGAAGCACACAACCTACCTCAGGGGGTGTACGGTCCATTCATCAATGATGAGTATTCGGATGTAACGTTCGCACTGTACTCGGTCGAGGCTCCAGGCCTTCCTCCTCGCCAGCTTACGCGGGAAGCAGAGACACTTCGGCAGCGGATTCTTCAGGTCCCGGGTGTCAAGAAGATTGACATCGTAGGAGAACGGCCGGAACGCATCTTTGTCGAGTTCTCGTACCCGCGGCTCGCGACGCTGGGAGTAAGCGCACGAGACATTTTCGACGCCCTGGTCCGCGAGAATGCCGTCACCCCATCTGGATCGATCGATACACAAGCTCAACAGGTTTATATTCGCCTGGATGGCGCGCTCGATGATCTCCAGAAGATTCGAAACACGCCGATTGTTGCCGGCGGGCGCACCCTGAAGCTCTCCGACATTGCCGATGTAAAGCGCGGCTACGAAGATCCCGCAACTTTTCTTGTTCGTCACAATGGTCAACCGGCATTGCTCCTCAGCATCGTCATGAAAGAGGGCTGGAACGGTCTGGACCTCGGCAAAGCCCTTGTGGCCGAACAAAAGAAGATCTCCGCTGAACTTCCTGCCGGCATCACTTTCAGCAAGGTGACGGATCAGGCAGTCAACATCCGCGAAGCAGTGGATGAGTTCATGCTGAAGTTCTTTGTCGCTCTTGCAGTCGTCATGATCGTCAGCTTCATCAGCCTTGGCTGGCGCGAAGGGCTCGTCGTGGCAGCAGCCGTTCCGCTCACCCTGGCAGGTGTTTTCGTCATCATGCTTGGCACCGGGCGCGTTTTCGATCGCATCACGCTTGGCGCGCTGATCCTGGGTCTTGGGCTTTTGGTGGATGACGCGATTATCTCTATCGAGATCATGGTGGTCAAAATGGAGGAAGGATGGGACCGTGTTCGGGCGGCAGGATATGCATGGAGTCATACCGCTGCTCCTATGCTTGCCGGCACGCTTGTCACCGTCATCGGTCTCATGCCAGTCGGATTCGCTCGATCGAGCGCTGGCGAGTATGCGGGAAACATCTTCTGGGTTGTGGGCTTTGCGCTGCTCGCCTCCTGGATCGTGGCGGTGACTTTCACTCCTTTTCTCGGCGTGCAGATGCTGCCCGAGGTCAAAGCCCTGCCTGACGGCCATGCAGCAATTTATGCAACACCCGGCTACGAGAAACTCCGTCGCCTCATCGCCTGGGCGGTACGCCGGAAGGCCCTTGTCGCGTCCGTTGTTCTGGGCATCTTTCTTGCCTCCGCGGCCGGCATGGGACTTCTCAAGCAGCAGTTCTTCCCTCAATCCGATAGACCTGAACTCTTGGTCGAAGTGACGATGCCACAAGGCACCAGCATCGAAACCACCAACGCGAGTTCAAAGAAAGTCGAGGACTGGCTGCGCCAACAGCCCGAGGCGAAGATTGTTACGGCATACATCGGAGCGGGCGCTCCGCGCTTTTTCTTCTCATATAATCCAGAACTCCCGAACCCCAATTTCGCCAAAATCGTCGTTCTGACTGCCAGCGAGAAGGACCGAGATCGTCTGAAGCTGAGGCTGCGCGAGCGGGTTGAGCAGGGCCTTGCGCCGGAAGCCCGCGTGCGCGCCTCGCAGCTTGTCTTTGGGCCATATTCGCCCTGGCCCGTAGCCTTTCGTGTCATGGGTCCGGACTCGGATAAGGACCGCGCCATTGCGGCAAAGGTACAGGCTGTAATGCACGCAAATCCGCACACCAGGCAAGTGAACCTGGACTGGGGGGAACGCGCGCCCACTGTTCATTTTGTCCTCGATCAGGCCCGGCTACAACTGATCGGCCTTTCTTCCCAGGATGCCGCGGAGCAGATCCAATTTCTTCTGACCGGTACGCCAGTCACGCAGGTTCGTGAAGACATTCGAACGGTGGAAGTCGTCGCTCGAAGTGCCGGAACAGACCGCTTCGATCCCAGAAAGCTGAACGACATGACCTTGATGAATCGCTCGGGGAAGGCTGTTCCACTCAGTCAAGTCGGCCACGCCGAGATTCGTCCGGAAGATCCGATTCTCAAACGCCGTGATCGTTTGCCGACTATTACAGTGCAGAGTGACATCGACGAATCCCTTCAACCTCCGCAGGTCTCTCAAGAGATTCAAAAGGCAATTCAACCGGTCATTGCAAGCCTGCCCCAGGGTTACACGATCGAAATGGGGGCCAATATTGAAGAAGCTGGAAAAGCGAACAGAGCGCTGGCGAAGGTATTTCCCATAATGATCGTGCTGATGCTCACGGTGATCATCCTCCAGGTTCGTTCATTCTCGGCGATGTTCATGGTGGTTCTTACAGCGCCGCTCGGTCTCGCCGGTGTCGTTCCCACATTGCTTCTCTTTCATCAGCCATTTGGGTTCAATGCGATCCTCGGTCTGATCGCGCTGGCTGGCATCCTGATGCGCAACACGCTGATCCTGATCGGCCAAATCAAGACAAATCAGGAGGAGGGACTTGATAGTTATCACGCTGTCGTCGAGGCGACTGTCCAGCGATCACGCCCGGTAATCCTCACAGCGCTTGCAGCGGTGTTGGCTTTCATTCCTCTGACCTTCTCCGTCTTCTGGGGATCGATGGCGTACACACTGATTGGCGGGACCGCCGTGGGTACTGTGCTGACTCTTCTATTCCTGCCTGCGCTCTATTCAATCTGGTTTCGAGTAAAACCGACAGCCGTTCCGAGCGATGAGGCGCAGGGAGTGCTGGCGCATTCCTAGCCTAAGGCTCGATCGTCAACTTCGTAGACACCATGCGATTCGTATCTTCCGCAATGAAGGAACTCTTATGAAACTCACCGGTCGCACCATTCTCATCACTGGAGGCTCTGCCGGCATCGGCGTTGCCTTCGCGCTCAAATTTCTCGAACTCGGCAACCAAGTCATCGTGACTGGTCGACGGCAGTCGGCCCTCGATGAGCTAAAGGCAAAGTATCCGAAGCTCCATACCGTCCAAAGTGACGTCGCGGATCCCGCGCAAATCGCCCTCCTTGCAAAGCGTCTAAAGGCCGGCTATCCAAAGCTCGACGTTCTGATGAACAACGCGGGCGTTATGCTCCACAAGAATCTCAAGGCGCCGGCCGCCGACCTCGACGGATTGATGACCGAGGTGAACATCAACGTGGGCGGTGTGATTCGCATGACCTCAGCTTTCATCGACATTCTCACGGCCAACAAGGGTACCGTTATCAACGTATCCTCAGCCCTCGCTTTCGTGCCTCTGCCGTCTGCGCCGATCTACTGTGCCACCAAGTCGGCAGTCCACTCCTATACCCAGTCGCTCCGGTTCCAGTTGGAGGAAGCTGGCGTGGAGGTTATCGAACTGATGCCGCCAGCGGTGAAGACTGCTTTGACCGCGGACCTTCCCGAAGGCGACGGCGTCACCCTGATCACCACGGAGGAGTTGATCAAACAATCCTTTGCAGGTTTAAAGGCGGGCAAGGTCGAAATCCGGCCGGGTCAGGCCAATCTACTCGCATTGATGCGGCGACTCGCCCCCAATTTCATCAACAAGCAGCTCTGGAAGGCTTCTCGGAAACTGGTGCCGGCCGGGGGGAGATAGAACGGCCAAACACGAACATCAATCAACGATTTTCTGGAGAACCTTATGACCGATACCGCCAACACAGTGAGCGAACACGATAGCGCAGCGGACCTCACCGACCGGATTAAGTCGGCCCTCGCGACGATAGTGCCCGAAGATGAGAAGCTAACCGTCGCTCAGCTCGCTTCACTCGACCAGTTTCATACCCGAGGCATCCTGGCCACCACCGAATTAGCCGAGGCCGCCGAGCTCGCCCCGTCCACGCGCGTACTCAACCTTGGCTGCGGCATCGGCGGAACGGCACGTTATCCGGCCGCAACCTTCTGCTGTAAGGTGATAGGCATCGACTTGCGTCCCGGCTTCATTGAAGCAGCCATTTATCTGACGAAGCGCTGCGAACTGTCCGACCGCGTTAACTTCCAGATTGGCGAAGCGCTGCATCTGCCTTTCGAGAACGAGGCCTTCGATACGGTGTTCCTGCAGCACGTAGCGATGAGTATCGAGGATCGCGCCGGCCTCTATGCGGAGGTCAATCGCATCCTGACGCCAAAAGGCCGGTTCGTTATCCATGACATTGTGCTCCGTGATGGCGATGTCGTGTATCCCCGCCTTGGGCGCGTCACGCCTCTAGCAGCTTCCTGCTTAGCGAGCTCGACACGCGAATGGCGCTTGAACAAGCCAGGTTCAAGACGGTCTTCTGGCGCGATGACACCCAGAGCACGATCGATTGGTTCAAGGCGGCCATGGCTAGCTCGTCGAGCGGGCCCAACCTCGGTGCAGTGATGGGTCCCGATTTCCCCGCCATCATCGGATACTTGGCCCGCAACCTCCGAGAGAACCGTCTCGGCGTGCTCTTCGCAGTCCTCACCAGTGAGTGAAGCCTATCGTCGTCGCCGCGGGTTATAAGAGGCATGGCCTGTTAGGCTGGAGTCTCATAAGTAGATAACTCATGGTGCCGCAACACTGCATCCTTGCGAGCATCCCATCGGCGGGGAAATCCGACGTCGATGAGTGCATAATCGCCGAGTATCAAATCGAGCCTCGCAGTCGCTGCTTTCACGCCGCAAGAGCGAGCGCAGGGACAGGGCCTGGATCCCTGGGATCTTTCAACAAAGGTGCCAACTCGATGATCCGTTCCGATCCGCACGATCCGCATCGACCGAGCGATGTCGAGACCGTTTCACATGCTTGGCAGTACACCGCTTTCTCGACTGGAATAGAGATGAGCCCGGGCTCCGCCCGAATCGTGACAACTTTTCGCATAGGACCTCCAAACCCCGGACTTTGCCGCGCAATGGATCAGGCGACGGAGCGTGTCGCTTCCTCTTCAAGCTCAGTCACCAGTGTCTTCAGAGACTCGAGCCTTGGGATAGCTGTCAACGATTGGATTCGCAGTTTGTCCATGACGGCGATAAAGGCTCCTTCGCCGATCTGCTCTGCCAGAGAGTTCGCCTTACGAACGCCACGCGCGGCCCGTTCCATAGCTTCTGCCACGTTCACCTGGAACTGTGCGTTTGGAATGTCATTCGCTCGACGGGCGTGTCCGGCACGCCAGAGAATCTCACGGTAGATTGGTTCCCCCAGGGTGCTCCGGAATCCCTCGATCTTCGCGGTTGTTTTCTGGTCGATAGGGCCTCTTTGGATTACCGGAGGACGTGGGCCAGATGCCGGGTGCGTTTTGCCCGCGCGGAGAGCCCTTGGGAGAGCCCATTGCGGAAGCTGGGGAAACTGCATCGGCTGACGATCTTCGTTCAGAGGCACCCAGGTTTTGGTGAAGTTATAGAGGTAGCGACCAAGCCCAAAACAACTGCATGCCCGCTTGAATGCCTGAGCTTCCGCTGAGGTCATTGCGTTTTCTTCGTCTGCCCACTCTTCTCCGCTTCCGGAATGACAACCGAGACCATTGATGGTCAGGGTGCACGTGACCAGAACTTTGCCGGTCTGGATGAGCTTGTCCTTCTTCATCCGGGTCACCGACGATAATGTTGTGACCTCGTAGGTCCGCGTCCATCCAGTCGGCGTGAACAGCTGATTGAGCCGGTCGGTATAGGCACGCGGGTCCGCAAACGCGATCACTGCACCTCGGTTGCCGTCCCTACTTGTGCGCGTGACACGCCACTTGATCTCGGAGGGATCGAACGGTTCTCCCAACTCGACGAATAGATTGTTTGGGTCCGGACCTGCTTTCGCTTCTTCGTTTGCCATTGCTTTAGCTCCTGGGTAGAGATGAGCGGAGGGAAGCCCTCCGCGCTCCGTATTGACCGAAAACTGATCAGAACGGATCATCGCCGGGCGTTTGAGAGAACCACTCGGTTTCTGACCGCTGTTAGACTTCTCGTATGGAAATGAATGGAATTCTCGCGGAGATCGACGCAGAAATTCAGAAGCTTGAGCAGGTACGCGCAATTCTGACTGGCATTGATGGCCACCACGAAAGCAAGATTCCGTCGGCCGGACGGAAGAAGCGGCGTCGGCTCTCGCCCGAGGCGCGCGCGAGAATTGCTGCCGCTCAAATGGCACGGTGGGCAAAGATCAAGAAGGCGAGCAAGTAAAAAGGCCGCCAGGTTCAGCTGAATCATTCTTGACGTGGGTCAGAAAGGAATTTCATCCGGACTGAGTTCTTGGTCCTGGTACTCGTGTTCCAATTGCGGCGCAGGATTCTCTCTCCTCGGCACACTGTCTTTGCGTCGGCCGCGATAGTAGGTTCCATCCACTCCTTGACCACTGCCAAGCAACGTTAGGTCATGGACTAATATCTCGGTCCGATAGCGCTTTTGGCCGGATTGCTTGTCGTCCCACGATCGGGTCTGGATCTTTTCCTGGATGAATAGCTGGCTCCCCTTGCTGACATAATCACGAACAATCTCGGCAGTTCGCCCGTACGCCACCAGATTGTGCCACTCGGTCCGATCTATCCAATTGCCTTGCTGGTCTTTCTCGCGATCTGTGGTCGCGAGAGAAAAGTTTGCAGCGATTCCGCCGGGTGTGGAATTGATCTGCGGATCTTTACCGACGTTTCCGAGCAGGAATGTTCTATTGACGCTTTTTGACATGACGGTGCTCCCATTGTCTTGAACTGAATTTCACCAATACACATGCGCAATTACTTCGGACCTTGAGATCTCGCGGTACGCATTTCCAACCACCCGATAGAAACGCCCTCCATCCGAACTGATATTGAGGTAGCGGCGTGTCCGGCGATGTTTGTACAACTCGATCTCTCCGGCGCAGCCCATGTACATGAAGTCCTCGCAATCGCCACGCGCGAGAACCATCTCAAGAGGACGCCAGTTCGGCTCGCCAGCGACGATCGGATGGCGCTCGATCGAAGTCATACTCTCTCCCCGGCCGCACTGGATGGCACACCAAGGTGCGAATGCTTGCAGCCAATGCAGCAAACACAAGCGGTGACCTTTTTGATCGCCTGCTCGAACGCTTCTGGCAATTTCAGAACCTCGCCCGCGCGTGAGTAGAAAATGGGAGCAAGATCGCCACAACGCAGCCGCTGGCCTTGCTTCCATAAATCACGCGGTAAGGAGCCGTCGCGGCCGTGGAAGATCATCTCGGACCGCGTCTCTGGGCGCTTGCGCTCGTCGAGACGAAACAAGGTGTGTAAGGTGATTACGAGTTCGCATGTCTGGCCGACCCGCAGCATTTCAAGTCGTACCAGACTCTCCGCAAGATAGATCGCATGCCGGCCATTCACACCAATTGAGTCGATCCGTTGCAGCCACGGCAAAGGGTTTCCATCCGGGGCGACGAAGGCGCTGGCGCGGCCGATGTCCGTGACCGCACCGCCCGACTCCACTCCCCGGAGAACGTACCGGTCTGCCAGATGCTGGTGTTCGAGCGAGACCGCCGGCTGGCAATAGATTCCGCGCTTGACGAGCGCATTCAACACAGAACGCGGAAGTGACAGTCCGTGGAGCGCGTAACGATCAGCGGCAGCGCGGGCTTTAACTGGGGTATTCAGGTTCACCATACGCTCCCCTAGGCTGACGCTCTTTTGTGGATGGGCTTCCCGAGAACAGCACGGATTTCCTCTTTCGAACAACCCGCCCAGCATTTGTAAAAACGTGGGTTCTTGATCTGAATGGCGAGATTGTCGCCCGAGCGGTCTCGCCCGGCCTGCGCACAGGACGGGCATCGCGCCCACCAGTTGCGGCTGTCCTTACGCGTCGGACGGACGAAGTCGAGGATGCGGAATTCCTCGTTATTGACCCGCGCGCTTGTGGGCGTGTATGGCAGCAAAGGTGCGGGCCTGTACGCCTCAGGCAGGCTCATGCCCTGAATGAATGTCTTCAATTCGTCGTCGGTTAGCTTCTTCAGCCCGTCGATATAAGCTAGTTGGGCTTCCGGTGTGAGGTCGGCTTCGTAGAACCAATAGCGCCGTTCTGTCCTGCGATGCACTCCAAGCGGCGCACGGATCGCGTTGCCATATTCCGGGCCTTCGAGACGGTCCTGACGTGGAAAGACCTCGATGCCTTCCTTGAGCCCGCCGCCTTTGACCGGGACTCCGAGTCTGAGTGCGAGATTGTAGACGTAGATCCGACATTCAGACGCGAGTAATGGTTCGGCTCCGAAGATCCAGAGGTGCCCGCCGCGGCGCGACTGTTCGAGTGCCGCTTGGACGCCATCCAGCTTCAACTCCCATTGCAGTTGAAGCAGAGCTTCGATTGCGCCGTCGAAGTCGGCATCGATCGCGACCCACTTCGAGCGTTGAGTTTCCGGGTTGATTGCGTAAAGGCTGATGGTGATGTCGCCATTAAGGTGCATCCGAACCGCGCCTTCCTCCAGCGGCTTTGGCTCTTTGGTGCGCCAGTCTCGTGCCAGGTAATAGGGGAACGAACCGTTCAGGAGTGGTCGTGAAGCCTGGATTGAGTAAGCGCGC
>CBJOJD010000007.1:0-38136 GCA_966443485.1 uncultured bacterium
CACATCGAGCAGGAAAGGACGTTTTATGTCTCTATCAACTAATCAATTAGTAACAGTAGGCAAGAAGCTCAGCGCACCGGCCGCGGTGATGGGCGCCTTCGCCCTGGGCGCCGCCCTCTTCGTCGGCCACGGAAAAGTCCATGCCGCCGGCGGCGGTTCCTATCTGGACGACAACAGCGTCTCGGCGCTGACCGCCCTCGATCACGCCATGGAATCCGTGGCCTCCAAGGTCACTCCCGCCGTCGTCAACGTCGCCGTCACCTCCCGCGTCCAAGGGCAGGAGACCGGCTCCGACGACCAGGGCCAGCAGCTCCAGCAACTGCCCCCCGGGCTGCGCCAGTTCTTCGGTCCCATGTTCCCCCAGATGCCGCAGCAGCCGCAGATCGAGCACGGCGTTGGCAGCGGCGTCATCATCTCCCCCGACGGATACATCGTCACCAACAATCACGTAGTCGACGGCGCCACGCAGATCAAGGTCACCTTGCATGACCGTCGTGTCCTCAACGCCAAGGTCATCGGCACTGACAAGCTCACTGACCTCGCCGTAATCAAGGTGAACGCCTCCGACCTGACCTCCATCGCCTGGGGTGACTCGGGCAAACTCGAGCCGGGTCAGACTGTGCTCGCCTTCGGCAGTCCCTTCGGCAACTTCCCCTTCTCTGTCACCCGTGGCATCGTGAGCGGGCTCAATCGCCCCAACCCGTTCTCCGATGATCTGCGCAAGCCGGGCGGCTATATCCAGACCGATGCCGCCATCAACCCCGGCAACTCCGGCGGTCCGCTGGTGAACGCCCACGGCGAGCTGGTGGGAATCAACACCTTCATCATTAGCAACAGCGGCTCCTTCGCGGGAGCAGGCTTTGCCATCCCCTCGCAGCTGGTACACGCTACCGCCGACCAGATCATCAAGCACGGCAAGGTGGAGCATGGCTATCTGGGCATCAGCATCAACGACGTCACTCCCGATAATGCCCACTTCTTCGGCCTCAAGGACGCCTCCGGTGCCATCGTGGCGCAGGTCTCCCCCGACTCGCCCGCATCCAAGGGCGGCTTGCATCAGGGAGACGTCATTACGGAGCTGAACGGCGACAAGGTCCTCAACTCGAGCGCCCTTCAGGTCGCGGTGAGCGAGATGAATCCCGGTTCCGCTCTCAAGCTGAACGTCATGCGCGACGGCAAGCCTCTCACCCTGAACCTCACCGTCGGCGAATACCAGGGCAAGAACCAGGAAGCCAGCAATGATGATGGAGCTCCCGGCAGCCAAAAAGGACGCATCGGCCTCGCCGTCGCCGATCTCAACAACCAGGCTCGCGAGCAGTACAACATCCCCGACCAGGTGCAAGGCGTGATCGTCGAGAACGTCCGTCCCGGCAGCCCCGCGGAAGATGCAGGCATCCAGCCCGGCGACGTCATCCAGGAGATCAACCGCAAGCCCGTCAAGTCCGCCAGCCAGTTTGCCGACCAGGCCCACTCCTTGGCTCAGGATCAGGACGTGCTCCTGCTGGTGTGATCTCGCGGCAACTCCAGCTTCCGCACCGTCCGCCCCGAGCTCAACCCCGGCCACGACCAGGACAACGGCCAATAACTCGAAACGGGTGCCCCGTTCAAGCTCTGCTTGGGCGGGGATCAACCAGTGCCCCATCCAAGGCGCAGCCGTATCGCGCTTTGGGTGGGATAGCTATGCATTCGTCCCACTGGCCATCGCGGGTGCAGCGTTCAAGCTCTGCCGGGTGCTCCAGGTCCGGGGTCCCCGCGAACGGGTCTTCGTTCGTGGGGTGAGGCCTCCCGATTTTGGAGACTTGGGAATCCCGCCCTAAAATCTTGTCAAGAGCAAATAGTTGTAAATAGTTGATTCTAAAGACCCGCATTTTGCCGATCAATTAGGCCTTTTCTGCCATACTAAAAACATCGCTGACCGGCTGACTGGCTACTCCGCACCGCCGAAGCTAACTTGCTAAGCGCAAATCTCAGCTCAGTCCCCGCTCGCCCCTACTTGAACCGGACCTCGGCCTTCGTATTCGCCGGCGGAGCAGCAATCGAAAACGCCTCCTGCGCCGGCGAGGGCTTGGCCACCTTGGAGCGGCGGCCTTCCTGCTGCAACCGCCGATGAGCCTCCGCCCACGACGGCGCCACCGCATCCGCCTGGATCCAGTGAACGAGGGCCGCCTCGTCGCACCAGGTCATCAACTTCCGCATCACCGGCCCATGCGGAGCAGAGAGCATAAACCGCCGCATCGCCTCCTCTGACTCCCACACCGTGCAGGTCCAGAACGCATTGCGCCGATCCTGCAGCACCTTCACGACCACGCTGCCCTCTGATCGTTTCGCCTGCCGCGTCGTTTTCATTGCAGCCAGGAAGAACGCCGGCATATACAGCCAGGAGCGCACACGCAGTCGAGTAATCGAGACTACCGGCATTTGTACCTTTCACTTACTGTCGATCGGATCCGCACAACGCCACACAGACTGGAACCTCCGGCGCACTGGGCTCTACGCCATGAACTTCGCCACCTCTGCCGAGGCCATCGCCTCCTCCACATAAGTGAAGGTTCCCTTCTCACGAATCTCCATCGCGCCCCGCAGCAACGCACCCAGCGCCGCCCGAGCCAGCGAGCCGCCCACGCTGATGCGCTTGGCTCCCGCAGCCTCCAACTCCGGCACCGAATAGAGTGCTCCTTTGATGCCCATCAGCACGTTCACCGGTTTGTCCACCGCGGCGCAGACCCTGCGGATGGACTCCAGATCAGGAAGCCCCGGCGCGTACAGCACCTCCGCGCCAACATCAGAAAAAGCCTGCAAACGCCGAATCGTATCGTCCAGATCGGCCCGCCCGTGCAAGAAGTTCTCCGCCCGCGCCGTCAACACAAAACCGCAGGCTCGCGCCGCCTCGGCCGCCGCCGCCACCCGTTCCACCGCCAGTGAGAACTCGTAGATGGGCTGCTGCGCGTCTCCCGTCGCGTCTTCGATCGAGCCGCCTGCCAGTCCCGCATCACGCGCCGCCCGGATCGTCGCCGCGCAATCTGCCGGGCTGTCGCCAAACCCATTCTGCAGATCCGCCGAAACCGGCACATGCGTCGCCTCAACAATCGCTCGCGCGTTGCTCAGAATATCTTCACGCCTGATCTCCGGTGCCGAATCGCGGTGCCCCACGGAGAAGGCATACCCGGCACTCGTCGTTGCCAGTGCTTCAAATCCCAGCGCCGTCAGAATGCGTGCCGAACCCGCGTCCCAGGGGTTGGGAATCACGAACACACCCGGCCGTTCATGCAGCCGCCGAAACAGCGCTACCCGCTCCTCTCGATTCATCCCTGCTCCTTCTGCTCCACCAGCATCATTCCATACCGCCGCCCGCGGCGAGACAAAGTGTGACCGGCGAACCGGGCCAACCGCTTTTCTACTTGACGGTCAAGAGGAAAGCGTCTAACCTCTCGATTATCAAGAGGAGAACTCCGATGGGCAATCGCGACGTGGTGCAGGGCACCCTGGAGATGCTGATTCTGAAAACCCTGGCCCTCGAGCCGCTGCATGGATACGGTGTCGCCACTCGCATCGAGCAGGTCAGTCAAGGCGTCTTCCGCGTTAATCCCGGATCGCTGTTGCCCGCCTTGGCCCGTATGGAACGCGCCGGGCAGGTCAAAAGCGAGTGGCGCACCAGCGAAAACAATCGCCGAGCGAAGTACTACACCCTCACCGCGCGTGGACGCAAAGCGCTCTCTGATGAAGTTGATACCTGGAACCGCCAGGTCTCCGCCATCGCTCGCATCATCGAAGCCTGATCCCCAGTCCAGGAGAATCGCTATGCGCACCCTTGCTGCTCTTCTTGATGGCCTTCGTTCCTTGCTCCGCAAACCCGCGGTGGAGCGTGAGATGGACGACGAACTCGACGCCTTTCTCGCCGCCTCCGCAGCCGACAAGCAGCGCCAGGGCATGTCTCCTCTTCAGGCTGGCCGTGCCGCGCGCATCGAGATGGGCAGCACCAATGCCGTGAAGCATCGCATTCGGTCCGCTGGATGGGAGACAGCCTGCGAAACCTGGTGGCTCGATCTCCGCCACGGCCTGCGCACCTTGCGGCGCAGCCCCGGCTTCACGCTCGTGGCCGTGCTCTCTCTGGCCTTGGGCATTGGAGCAAACACTGCCATCTTCACTCTGTTGAAACAGGTCATGCTGCAGTCGCTGCCGGTGCGCGCGCCCCGGCAACTCTTCTCCTTTGGCAAATCCCTCGGAGCTGGCGTTCTGGGCGGCGTCGATCTCGGCACCGCCGACATGTTCACCTACGACTTCGCGCGTCAGCTGGAAGCGCAACCCGGTCCCTTCCAGGGCGTCGCCGCGTACTCCAGCCTGTCGCCCAAGGTGAGTGTGCGCCTCGCCAACGCTGCCGCAGCAATACAGGTCAACACCAACATGGTGTCGGGCAACTTCTTCATTGTACTCGGCGCCACGCCCCTGCTTGGCCGCTCCATCGCGTCCTTCGATGCCGAGACGCCAGACAAGGGCGCGGTCGTCGTGGTCAGCTATCGCTTTTGGCAGCAGATGCTCTCCGCCGATCCCGCCGTTCTCGGCAAGACCATCAGCCTCAATGCCACGCCCTTCATCATCATCGGAGTCATGCCGGAAGCCTTCCATGGCGTTCGCCAGGAATTGGAACCGCCCGACCTGTGGGTGCCCATCACCATGGTGCAGGCCGTCATGTTGCAGCCCGGCATGCTCCAGCCGCGCAACTTCTATATCCTGCACATGATCGCGCGCATCAGCCCGCAGACTCCGCTCGCGACACAACAAAGCTGGCTCGATCAGCAGGTGCACGACTACGTGCGCGCAGGCGAGGGCAAGACTCCTTCGCCCGAACGTCAGCAGGAGATTGCGCGTATCTCCGTCAAGCTCGTGCCCGCGGCACACGGCATCGCCAATCTCAGCCGGCAATACGGCGAGTCGCTCGAGATCCTCATGGCCATCGTTGCCGTGGTCCTGCTCATCGCCTGTGGCAATCTTGCCAACTTCCTCCTCGCGCGGGCAGTTAGCCGGCAGCGGGAAAACGTGACACGCCTCGCTCTGGGCTCAAGCCGTGCGCGCATCGTTCGCCAGAGCGTCATTGAAGCTCTTTTGCTATCGTTTGCCGGCGGAGTGATCGGGCTGGGCGTGGCCCTGGCCGTCACCCGTGCCCTCATCTCCTTCGTAGCGCAGGGAAGCGCCTCTACGGCTCTCGACCCGCGTCCCGATAGCGCCATCTTGCTCTTCACTCTGGCCGTCTCCTTGCTTGCCGGCCTGCTCTTTGGATTGGCCCCGGCCCTCCAAATCAGCCGCTCCGCCGCCCCAAATCTGCAAGCAGGCACGCGCACCGCGCTCAGCGCGGGCGGAGCAGGCAGCCGCTTCTGGCCCAAAGTCCTGGTCGCTTCGCAAATCACTCTTTGCCTGCTGCTCCTCGTTGGTGCAGGCCTCTTCCTGCGCACGCTGCGCAACCTCCAGCAGCAAGACCTCGGCTTTGATCGCTCCCATATGCTCATTGCCCAGATCGCGCCGCAGCTGGCCGGCTATGTGCCACGACAAGCTCCCGCCTTGAATCAGCGCCTCCTCGAGCGCCTCTCTGCCATTCCGGGAGTTCGATCTGCCGCGCTCGCCGGCGTTCCACCGATGAGCTTCAGCAATTGGAATTCGACCTTCTCCGCCGCCGGCTACACGCCGGGACCAAGAGAAGACATGAGCTCCGCTTTGAATCGTGTCTCCGGCCAGTACTTTGAAACCGCCGGCATTCGCATCGTTGCTGGCCGCGCCATCAGCCCTGCCGATACCGCCAACAGCCTCAAGGTGGCCGTGGTGAATGAGACCATCGCCCGCAAATTCTTCCCACACGGAGACGCGATCGGCCGCCCTATCAAGATCGACATCGACTCCGTGCAGGGGCCCTGGCAGATCGTTGGCATCGCTCGCGACTCCAAGAGCGCTGGCCTGCGCCAGGAACCCGAGCGCATGATCTACCTGCCTCTCGCGCAAATAGTCGGCACCCAGCCAGAAGGAACCCAGGATAGCTTTGCCGGGACCATCCTCCTGCGCACCTCCGCAGATCCTGAACAAGCGGTGAACGAGCTTCGCGCCGCTGTCGCCTCCATCGATCCAAACCTGCCCGTCCTTCAGGTGCGCACCATGCAAGAGCACCTTGAGACCTTCATGAGCAATGAAGAACTTATCTCGCGGCTCACCACCCTCTTCGCCGGTCTCGCCGTCCTGCTGGCCGCCATCGGCCTCTATGGCGTGATGACCTTCAATGTGGCTCGCCGCACCGGCGAAATCGGCATTCGCATTGCACTCGGCGCCAGTGGCTCCGGCGTTCAGTGGATGGTGCTGCGCGAATCGCTCTTGTTGCTGCTCGCAGGCCTGGGTGTGGGACTTCCGCTCGCTCTCTATCTGGCGCGGCTGCTTCGTTCCCAGCTCTATGAGATGAATCCGTTTGATCCCGGTGTCTTCCTGTCCGCCATGGCTGCCATCGCTTTGGTGACTCTGCTCTCGGCATGGCTGCCGGCTCGCCGGGCAGCAGGCGTCGATCCCATGGCCGCTCTGCGCTGCGAATAGCCGCGCCCGTCAGGCATGCGGCTTCATCTATCGCACTCGGAAACCAGTGACTCGTTCACTTCGCAATGCACGTCGCCAGGTAAGCGTGCAGCATCTCGATCAGTTCGGCGCGATGCTGCTCCGTCTGCTCCGCCGGTCTGCGGGACTCCAGTAGACGGCGGCTCACTCCAGCCATTGTGGCTTGAACCATGGAAGCGATGATCTCCGCGTCCTTGCACAGCCGGTCAGGAGTCGTCCTCAACGTCGCGACAATCGCGCTATCCAATTTGGATCCCATTTCGTGCGCAATCTTCCAGCCCTCCACGTCGGAACTGACGGCATAGAACGCAGAGCTGGTCTTCAGGTGCTTCAGCTTGGCATCCAGAAATGCATTCGCGATGCCCGCCACCATGGGCACCAGCGGCTTGCCCTTCTCCGCAGCGCATGCCCGCTCAACCGCGCTGGCCACTGAGTTGAGGTGTTCGCGCAGCGCGGCTTGCAGCAGCGCCTGCTTGTTAGGAAAGTACTGGTACAGGGTCCCCACCGACACGCCGGCACGATAAGCTACCCGAGTCGTGGTCAGTCGTTCCTTCCCCACCGCCAGCAAAACCTGAACAGTGGCTTCAAGGATCGACTGTACGCTGGCGCTCGAACGTGCCTGGACCGGCGATTTACGCGGCTGCAACAGTGCTTGGGGAGAGCGGGGCAAATGCGAACTCCGAACCTGAAGCTTCCTTCATCTAAGCACAAGATCGCGAAAATCGCGAAGACCCGTGGAGGCAGATCAGTATGGCAGCAGCAAATCATCTCGCAGGTTCCTACTCGTTTCCGGGCACCTCAATGACCGTAAAACGCATGGGCTATGGCGCCATGCAGCTGGCCGGACCGCACGTGTGGGGTCCGCCGCGCGATCGCCCGCAAGCCGTGGCTGTTCTGCGCGAAGCCATCGCTTCCGGCGTCAATCACATCGACACCAGCGACTTCTATGGTCCGCATGTGACCAACCAGATCATCAAAGAAGCCCTTCATCCCTATCCGGACGATCTCATCATCGTGACCAAGCTGGGCGCGCGCCGCGGTGCCGATAGCTCGTGGATTCCGGCACTCTCCCCGCAAGAGCTGATCGATGGCGCGCACGACAACCTGCGCAATCTAGGCCTCGACGCTCTCGACATCGTCAATCTCCGCGTGGGCGGCGTGATGGGTCCGGTGGAGACTTCCATCGAAGCCCCCTTTACTGTCCTTGCAGAGCTTCGCGCGCAGGGCAAGATCAAGGCCCTCGGGCTCAGCAACGTCACGCCCAAGCAACTCAGTGAGGCGCAGAAGATCGCTCCCGTGGTCTGCGTGCAGAATCTCTACAACGTAGCTCATCGCGAAGATGATCGCCTCATCGATGACCTTGCAGCTCAGGGTATCCCCTACGTGCCCTTCTTTCCGCTCGGTGGGTTCACGCCCCTGCAATCGGCGGAACTCGACGCCGCTGCGGCATCGGCCGGTGCCACGCCGATGCAAGTCGCCCTCGCCTGGCTGCTCCAGCGCAGCCCCAACATGCTGCTGATCCCTGGCACCTCGACCCTGGCGCATCTTCGCGAGAATCTCAGTGCTGCCGACCTTCAGCTGGCGCCGGACGTGATCGCGTCCCTTGATTCGATTGCCGCACAGTCCGAACCGCTAGCCTCGCGCTAGCCAGACCGGCATTCAACGACAACGGGCGGACAGCAACTTGATCCGCCCGCGCCTCTCACCGTTGTGCAAGCCCTCGGGCTACTAAGATCCGCCGCTCGCGCCGTTGTCCATATGCGGCGACGACTTGTCAAGAGCCTTAACCTCTTCTTGATGTGGCTCGTCCGGTCGCTCAATTTGTGACCAGTCGCGGTTCGTCCTCACGCAAATCTTGAATCCTGCCTAAACTTCACCTCATCCAAGGTGGCACGTGTGTCTCTCTCGACCCACGTGCACCAGTAGCATTCCCCTACTTCAGCAATCGCGTACTTCCCTTTAACGGAGAGCCGGCATGAATTTGAACAAACAGCGAAAAACGCGTACCACTGGAACCTCGCTGACACCCGTTATTCCTGTCTTGTTGTTGGCCGGGGTCTTCCTGGTGTCAGGCTGTGAAAAGAAGCAAGTCTCCGCCAGCACCGGAGCCATGCCGCCGCTGCCCGTCAGCGTGGTGAAGATTGAGCCCACTGACGTGGCCGTTGCCAGCGAGTGGGTCGGCACCATGGACGGATTCGTCAATGCCCAGATCCAGCCCCAGGCCACCGGATATCTGGTGCGCCAGCTTTACACCGAGGGCTCCCAGGTGGCCAAGGACCAGGTGCTGTTTGAGATCGATCCTCGCCCCTTCAAGGCCGTGCTCGATCAGGCTGAGGGCCAGCTCGGCCAGGCTAAGGCGCAGCTCGCGCTCGCGCAGATCAACGTCAAGCGCGACACTCCCCTCGCCGAGGCCCACGCCATCGCTCGCAGCCAGCTCGACAACGAGACGCAGCAAGAAGCCCAGGCAGAGGCCAACGTCGCAACGGCTGAAGCCGCGGTCGAGACCGCAAAGCTGAACCTCAGCTTCTGCGAGGTGCGCTCGCTTATCTCCGGCGTGGCTGGTCAAGCTACGGTGCAGGTAGGAAATCTGGTCAACCCCCAGTCCGTCCTCACCTCCGTATCGCAGCTTAATCCCATCAAGGTCTACTTCTCGATTAGTGACAGCGAGTACCTTGCTCTCACTCATCAGGCCGCCACGGGCAGCGGAGATCTGTTGAAAGCCGCCGCCAAGGTGCCGCTCAGCCTCACCCTTTCCAACGGCGACCCCTATCCGGGCAAAGGCCACATCGCATTTGTCGACCGGCAGGTCAACTCGCAGACGGGCGCCATTCGCGTGGCCGCAGCATTTCCCAATCCGCAGAACCTGCTTCGTCCCGGACAGTTCGGCCGCGTGAAAGCCGATACTGAACTGCTGCATCATGCCATTCTCGTTCCGCAGGCAGCAGTGGTTGAGTTCCAGGGACAACAGCAGGTCTACACCGTGGGCGCCGACAATAAGGTGCATGTGAACAACGTGACCCTCGGCCCGCAGCACGGCACCGACTGGATCATCGAAGGCGGCCTCTCACCTGACGCCATGGTGATCGTGGACAACTTGCAAAAGCTGCGCGAGGGCGCGCCGGTCAGCCCGCAGGTCGTTCCTCCGCAATCAGCCTCTGCCTCGCACGGTCCGGCAGCGACGGGGAGGTAATTCATGTCGAAATTCTTCATCCGCAGACCCATCGTCGCAATCGTTATTGCGATCCTCACCGTCATCATCGGCACAGTGTCGATGTTCACGCTGCCCACATCGCAATACCCCGACATCGTGCCGCCTGAGATTCTGGTCACCGCCACCTATCCCGGTGCCGATGCCCGCACTCTCGCGCAGGCCGTAGCCACGCCCATCGAGCAGCAGATGAACGGCGTCGACAACATGATCTACATGAACTCGGTGAGCGCCAACAATGGCATCGCCCAGATCTTTGTAGACTTCGACGTCAAGACCGATCCCAACGTGGACCAGGTGCTCGCGCAGCTGCGCGTCGATCAGGCGCAATCTCAGTTGCCCGCGCAGGTCACCACGGCCGGCCTCACCGTGCAGAAGGCGTTGACCTCGCCGCTCATGCTGGTGGCGCTCAACTCGCCCAGCGGCAAGTTGAGCCAGGACTTCCTCACCAACTACGCCATCATCAACGTGCAAGACCAGCTCGCGCGTGTGAAGGGCGTCTCGCGCGTGCAGACCTTCGGTGGACAGTACGCCATGCGCGTCTGGGTCAATCCCGACAAGCTGGCCCAGCTGGGCGTTACTGCGACGGAAGTCATCTCCGCGATTCAAGCGCAGAACAGCGTCAACCCTGCCGGTCAGATCGGTGCCGAGCCTATTCCCAAAGGCCAGCAGTTCACCTATACGGTTCGCACCCAGGGACGCCTGGTCAAGCCCGAAGAGTTCGGCAACATCACCCTGCGTGCTAATCCTGACGGTTCAATCCTGCATCTGCGCGATGTCGCGCGCATCGAACTCGGAGATCAACAGTACGGCCTCTCTGCACGCTACAACCAGGCGCCCGCAGGCGTCATGGCCATCTATCAGCTGCCTGGCTCCAACGCCGTTGAGACCGCCGCGGCCGTGCGCTCGCGCATGAAGGAGCTTTCCGCGTCCTTCCCGTCGAGCATCACTTACAGCGTTCCTCTCGACACCACCAAGGCCGTGACCGCCGGCATTCACGAGATCGTCCTCACGCTGCTTGAAGCATTGGGACTCGTCGTGATCGTGGTATTCATCTTCCTTCAGGGCTGGCGCGCCACGCTCATTCCCTTGCTGGCCGTACCGGTCTCGCTGATTGGCACCTTCATCATCTTTCCGGCACTAGGCTTCTCCATCAACACACTCTCTCTGTTCGGTCTCGTATTGGCTATCGGACTGGTGGTCGACGACGCCATCATCGTGGTCGAAGCCGTCGAGCATCACATCGACGAAGGTCTGGATCCCAAGGCTGCCACCGAGAAGGCTATGTCCGAGGTCGGCGGCCCCGTCGTCGCCATCGCCCTCATCCTGGCTGCGGTGTTCATCCCCACCGCGGCCATCCCGGGCATCACTGGCCGCCTCTATCAGCAGTTCGCCGTCACCATCGCGATCTCGGTGTTGATCTCGGCCTTCAATGCGCTCACGTTATCGCCCGCGCTGGCCGCCCTGCTCCTCAAGCCGCGCTCTGAAACGCGCAAGAAAAGCCTGCTGGCGAGAGGCTTCGCGCTCTTCAACCGCTTCTTCGGCCGTACGACGGACTCCTTTGTCCGCACTTCGAACGTCCTCATCCATAAGTCCGCAATCGCCATGGTGGCCCTCGCTCTAGTCGCGGTAGCTGCCGTCTTCCTCGGTCGCAGCCTGCCCGGCGGCTTCATCCCGACAGAGGACCAGGGCTACATGTTCCTGGCCCTGCAGCTCCCGGATAGCTCGTCGGCGCAGCGCACTGATGCCGCGCAGCAGAAGATCACTGACGCTCTTTTGAAGACGCCCGGCATCGAAGGCGTCATCGCCGTCACCGACTTCTCTTTGCTTACGCAGGTGCAGAGCACCAACTCCGGCTTCTTCTTCGTGGCCCTCAAGCCGTGGGAGGCGCGCAAGAGCAAGCAGGAACAGCTCGAGTACATCCAGAGCAATCTGCAAAGGCGCCTCGCCATGAACCCCGATGGCATCGCCTTTGCCTTTCCTCCGCCATCCATCCCCGGCCTCGGCACCTCGGGCGGCGTGACCATGGTGCTTGAAGATCGGTCCGGTACTGACGATCCCACCACGCTCACCAAGAACGTCTTCGCCTTCCTGGGCGCCATCTCCAAGCGGCCGGAGATCGCAGCGGCCATCCCCTCTTACCAGCCGGCGGTACCGCAGCTCTATGCCGACGTCGATCGCGAGAAGGCGCTGCAGCAGCAGGTGGATCTCAGCAACATCTACAACACCATGCAGACCTTCATGGGTGGCTACCTCGTGAACTACTTCAATCGCTTCGGCCGCCAATGGCAGACCTACGTAGAAGCGGAAGGCGAGTCGCGCACCAACATCGATAACATCAACCGCTTCTATGTGCGCAGCGCCAATGGCAGTCAGGTGCCGCTCGGTTCGCTGGTGAAGGTCAAGCAGATCACCGGCCCTGAATTCATCTTCCGCTTCAATGAGTTCAACGCCGCGCAGATCAACGTCACCGGAGCACCGGGCTACAGCTCGGGTCAGGTGAGAAAGGCTCTGGAAGAAGTCTTCCATCAGACCATGCCTGCGGGTGCCGGCTTCGACTACTCCGGCATGTCCTATCAGGAGCAGGTCGCGGAAAAAGGCGTGCCCTCCTGGGCAGTGTTCGGCCTCTCCCTCGCCTTCGTCTTCCTCATCCTTGCCGCTCTGTACGAAAGCTGGACTCTGCCCTTCAGCGTCCTGCTCAGTACTCCCGTCGCTATCCTCGGCGCTTACCTCGCACTGCATGCGCGCGCCTTCGAGAATGACGTCTTTGCCACCATCGGATTGGTCATGCTCATCGGCCTCTCCGCCAAGAACGCCATCCTTATCGTGGAGTTCGCCAAGGTCAATTACGAGAGCGGTCAAAGCATCTGCGAGTCGGCTCTGAACGCCGCCCGCTTGCGCTTCCGCCCCATCGTCATGACCGCCCTGGCCTTCATTGTAGGCTGCTTGCCGCTCGCTGTGGCCAGTGGCTCCGGTGCAGTTGCGCGACAGATCCTCGGCACCGTCGTAGTGGGCGGAATGACGCTTTCTACCGTGCTCGGCCTCATCTTTATCCCCGTTACCTTCTCCGTGGTGGAGTACCTCTCTCATCGCTTCGCGCGCGGGGGCGGCCACATCACCATGGACTGCAAATCCGTACCCAAGCGAGCCGCGAAGTCTGCCAGCGGATCCGAGGTGCCCGTCGCCGTGGAGGGAGACTAAGCATGACAAGCATCTCTCGCATATCTAGCAACGCGCTGCCCGCAGCCGTTCTCGTTGCTTCCTTGTTGTTCGCGGGCTGCAAGGTGGGTCCCAACTACGCGCGGCCCCAGGTCACCGCTCCGCCCGCGTATCGCGGTCCTGACAACGCAGCCACGTCCTCTGACAGCAAAACCTCGCTCGGCGACGAGCAGTGGTCCGCTGTCTACCAGGAGCCGGAGCTGCAGGAACTCATCCGCAAGGCGCTCGTGAACAACTACGATGTGCGCATCGCGGCCGAGCGCATCCTGGAACAGCAAGCCCAGGTCAAGATCACACGCTCCCAGGAATTCCCGACCTTCTCGTTGGGAGGAACTGCGATCGGCGCCTCGCTGCCATCCTCTCTCAGCAAGCAGATCGGTAGCCCCCTGGTCGAGGGCTCCTTCAGCGCGTCGGGTACTTGGACTCCTGATTTCTGGGGCCTGTATCGTCGCCAGACTGAAGCTGCTCGCGCCCAGTTGCTCGCGCAGAATTGGGCTCAGCGCGCCGTGCGCCTCACTCTTGTGCAGCAGGTAGCCACGCTCTACTTTGAGATTCGGGCTCTTGATCGACAGCTCGACATCACCCGCCAGACCGTCAAGGCGCGTCAAGACTCGCTCGACCTGACCAAGACGTTGGAAAGCGGTGGATCGGTGCCTATCTCCGACGTGCGCCAGGCCGAGCAGTTGCTCTACACAGCCACGTCCCAGGTCCCGCAAATCGAGCAGCAGATCCAGATTGACGAAAACGCCATCAGCCTTCTGCTCGGTGAGAATCCTGGACCGGTGGCTCATTCCGATCCCAAGGCCCTCGTGCCGCCTGCGCAAGATCTGCCCACCGGTGTTCCTTCGCAGCTGCTGGAGCGCCGGCCCGACATTCAGCAGGCTGAAGCCTCGCTCATGGCGGCCAACGCGCAGATCGGTGTTGCGCGCGCGCAGTTCTTCCCCAACCTCTCCATCAGCGCCTCTGCTGGAGTGGGAGGCGATAGCTTCTCCAACATCTTCGATACCGCAGGAAAGACCATCTATGGCATCGGGACATTGGCCCAGCCCATCTTCGCCGGTGGCAAGTTGCGCGGACAACTCGATCTCTCCGAGCACGCCAAAGAAGAGATGCTCTTGAACTACCAGAAGACCATCAAGCAAGCCTTCCGCGACGTCTCCGATGCCTTGATCACCTTGCGCAAGCAGCGTGATTACCGCGAGCAGCAAGAGAAGCTCGTCACTTCGGCCGAAGATGCTGTACGGCTGGCGAGGCTTCGTTACCAAGGCGGGTCCACCAGCTACCTCGAAGTCTTGACCACGGATTCCAACCTCTTCGAGGCACAGCTGAATCTCGTTGTCGCTCAGCAGAACGAAGAGCTCTCGCTCGTGCAGCTCTACAGCGCTCTGGGCGGGGGCTGGCAGAGCTGATCTCTAGCCAAAAGCCAACTTCGAGGTGATCTCCCCGCGAGGTCACCTCGATTTGCATTCACTGCCATCCCAGATCACTCCTGTCGCTCTTCTGCTCTACCGCCATCCCCGCGATCCTCCGTCCGTCTTCCCAGATCAGCCATCCTGCGACGGTATCCTGTAACCGGCCGTCGTCGGCAATTGCACTCACCATTGCAGCGAAGCCAATCTCGACGTAATCCGGAGTGGAACAAGATGGTTCAACGATTCGATGCCATCATCGTAGGCGCCGGGCAGGCGGGCCCCTCTCTCGCCGTGCGTCTGGCACAAGCTGGGCGCAAGGTGGCCTTGGTGGAGCGCAAGGTGCTGGGTGGCACCTGCGTCAACTTCGGATGCACGCCGACCAAAGCTCTGGTGGCAAGCGCCTACGCCGCTCACCTGGCCCGCCGCGCCGCTGATTATGGCGTGCACACCGGCTCCGTCAGCGTCGACTTCGCGGCCGTCAAGTCCAGAATGAAGGCCATCGTAGAGCGCTCACGCTCCGGCCTCGACAAGTGGCTCTCCTCCACCCCAAACTGCATCGTGCTCTACGGATCTGCTCGCTTCACCGGCCCTAAACAATTGCAGGTCGGAGACGCGGTGCTCGAAGCTGAGCAGATCTTCCTGAACGTCGGGGCTCGCGCTTCAATTCCCGCCATGCCCGGCGTCGATACCGTTCCGTTTCTCACCAACTCCACCATCCTCGAGTTGGAAGAGTTGCCCCAGCACTTGATCGTCGTCGGAGCAGGCGCCATCGGCCTGGAGTTCGCACAGATCTTCCGTCGCCTGGGAAGTGAAGTCACCATCATCGAGAAGCACGCACGCCTCGCCAGCACAGAAGATGAGGACACGTCGAAGGTGCTCGCTGAAATCTTCGTCTCCGAAGGCATCAACGTCCGCACCCATGCCAACTGCATTCACTTCGAGCAGAACGGCGCAAGCGTTCGTGCCGGACTCGAATGCGATGAGGGCTCTCCGCACATCGAGGGTTCTCATCTTCTTCTCGCCGTGGGCCGGGTCCCCAACACCGACGATCTCAACCTGGCTGCAGCGGGGATCGAAGCAGACGCGCGCGGCTACATCCGCGTCGACGACCAGCTGCGTACCTCCGCGAAAGGCGTATTCGCGCTGGGCGATTGCAACGGCCACGGCGGCTTCACTCATACCTCGTACAACGACTATGAGATCGTAGCGGACAACTTGCTCTCCAGCGCATCACGCAAGATCAGTGATCGCATCACCACCTATGCCACCTTCGTCGACCCACCTCTGGCCAGAGCCGGCATGACCGAGGCTGAGGTACGCAAGACCGGCAGGCCGGCGCTCATCGGCATGCGTCCCATGACTCGGGTTGCGCGTGCCATTGAGAAGGGCGAGACCACCGGCTTCATGAAAGTTCTGGTCGACGCCGAATCCAAGTTGATCCTTGGGGCCACTCTCTTCGGCGTAGGAGCCGATGAAGCCATCCACTGCATCTTGACCGCAATGTACGCGCGTCAGCCCGCGTCCTTGCTCACCCACTCCGTGCACATTCATCCCACCGTTGCGGAGCTCATCCCCACGGTGCTGGGCGAATTGAAGCCGCTCGACAACTGACGCTTGCAGCCGTCCTGGCACCCCTGGAGCCAAGGAGAGGACACATGGAACCCCAGCCCGCCAGCTCGCCGCAACCCGGGAATCAGACCCGCGTCACATCCCGTCTAGGCATCGAGTACCCCATTATTCAGGGCGCACTCGGCGGCATCCCCACCCAGCGCCTGGCGGCTCTAGTCTCCAACGCCGGCGGGCTCGGCTCCTTCGGGGCCCACGGCCTCGCGCCTTCCGCCATCAAGGATGTCATCGACGAAATCCGCTCCTCGACCGCCAAGCCCTTCGCGATGAACCTGTGGGTCTCGATGGAAGACGAGGGCGCGCGCTCCTCCGGCGCGGACGCATTCTCACGCAGCCTCGCCCCGCTGCTTCCGCATCTGCAGGCACTCGGCGGCAGCACGCCCGCTTTCCAGCCGTACACACCCATGCAATTCGAGGATCAGGCGCGCGTCTTGCTCGACGCGCGAGTGCCGGTCTTCAGCTTCATCTTCGGCATTCCTCCGGCAGAGATCCTTCAGGAATGCCGGAAGCAGGGAATAGTCACCATAGGCGGCGCCACTACCGTCGATGAGGCTATCGCCCTCGAGCAGGCTGGCGTGGAAGTGATCGTCGCTTCGGGCTTCGAAGGCGGAGGTCATCGCGGCTCTTTCCTGCATGCGGCAGAAGAGTCGCTCATGGGAACCTTCGCTCTCGTACCCCAAATCGTGGATGCCGTCTCCCTCCCCGTGATCGCCGCCGGAGGCATCTCGGATGCGCGCGGCGCCTTGGCCGCATTCGCACTCGGCGCTGAAGCCGTGCAGATCGGCACCGGCTTCCTGGCCTGCGAAGAATCCGGAGCAAGTCCCCTCTATCGCCAAGCCATCCTCAGTGGAAGAGCCCGATCCACCGCGCTCACCAAAAGCTTCACCGGACGCCTCGCCCGCGGCGTGCGCAATCAGCTCATGACCGCGCTCAATCAGCCCGGCGTCCAGATCCTCCCGTATCCCTTGCAGCGATCCCTGGTGAAGAATCTGACCACGTTGGCGGAGCGCGAAGCGAACCCCGAGCTCCTTCAGTTGTGGGCTGGGCAAAGTGCGGGACTGGTCCACAATCACCATGCAGCTGATTTCCTGCGGACGCTGATCGCCGAGCTCTCCGGTTTTGCACCGCAAGTGCTTGAATGGGAGCGGGAACGACGCTCTCGGTCCACTCCGGCAAATGTGCCTGCCCATCAGGAAGAAGCACCTCAAGATCATTCACCCAAGACTGTGAAATAATCGGGCCTGGCGCGGAGCCGCTTGGATCAGCCTGCGCCCAGCCAAATCGTTTGACTAAAGGACTCGGCGGCCTCCTTTCTCTGCCATCGATCTACCGGTCACGACTTGGCCGCCAGGTGTGCAGGATGCAGCTGTCTCCACAATTCGAGAAGGAGCGAAACGGGACCGATTCCTCGCTCAGTCCAGCCATTGTTCGCGAACAGCTGCGCCGCCTTCTCGCCCATCCCCTGTTCACCAACAGCAAGCGCTATCCGGTACTGCTCGCCTACACGGTGGAACAAACGCTGACGGGCAACAGCGCCGAGCTCAAAGAACGCACTATCGGCGTTGAAGCCTTCGGACGCGCGCCCAACTACGATGTGAACGTTGACCCTGTAGTCCGCATGACCGCCGCCGAAGTACGAAAGCGGCTCAGCCAGTACTACATCAATCCCGCCCATGCCGGAGAACTGGTCATCGAACTGCCCGTCGGTTCGTATGTGCCCAGCTTCCGCGAAGCGTCTGCTCCCGCTGAAGCGATCGCGCCGGATCCCAAGGCCTCGTCAACAGTCGAACTTCCCCAACCAGCCGTCGCGATCACCTCAAACTCCGTACCCGCCTCGGCTAGCCCTTCCGGGCGTCACTGGATCATCACCGCCGCGTCTGTCGTTGCTGCCCTGGCTCTGGGATTTGGATTGGGCCGCCTTCGAATCCCCAAGCCCCCGACAAACCTCGAGCGCTTCTGGGCTCCCATCACCTCCAGCTCAAACCGCGTGACGTACTGCCTCGGTGAGCCCGTCGACGCCATCGATCGCCAGCGCCGCACTCCTGAAGATCAGCCCACCGGCAACCTGAACGCCTCCGATGTGGTGAGCCTCGCTCGCTCCATTGTGCCCCTCGTTCCTCAGAACCGAGCCTTTCGCGTCGTTTCCGCCTCCGATGCTGGCTTCGCTCAACTGCGCGAGGGGCCCGTGGTGTTGATCGGCGCCTTCGATAACTCCTGGACTCTCCGCATTACCCAGGACCTGCCCTTCGGCTTTAGCTACGACAACGATGTTCGCCAGGTCGTCGACCGCAAGAGCTCCCCAAAGCGTTCCTGGACCTTCCAATGGCAGGTGCCCAACACCAAACTTGCCAAGGACTACGCCATCGTCGCCCGGCTGCACGACAACATAACCGGTCAGCCCGTCATCCTCCTCGCCGGCATCCTCGGCGAAGGGACAGAAGCGGCCGGCGAGGTCGTCTCCAATCCCGTCTACCTCAACGCCCTGCTCGCCAAGGTGCCTGCCAACTGGGACCAGCTCAACCTTGAGGCCGTCATCGAGACGGATGTTGTAGATGGCCATCCTGGCCCCCCAACAATCGTTGCCGTCCAGACCTGGTAGGCATTCAATACCCGGCAATATACGGTTCTGCCGCCTCGACAGCCTGTATCATACATCTCGTTTAGCCCCCCGCCCCTAGAGCCCAACCCGAACACCGTCAACGGCTTACCGCTGGCCGTCGAGCTGTTACGCGTTGAGACTATTGTTTGCGTTCGGATCCGTGCATTCTGGTTCTGCAATCGCCCTGCGCCCCACCTGGACTGCTGGCCTGTCCCCTCCCGGAAAGGCCGCGTGTAGGCTCGTGCCGGCTTTGCCTGGAGATACATGCTGAATCCCGTGCTTCTTTCCCGCTCCCTGCTTTCTGTCGTCGCCGCCGCTGGCATTCTCTCGGCCTCCTGTGGTTTGGCTGCCCAGGACGCCGACCGGCCCTGGATGAACCCCAAGCTCGCCCCCGAAGAACGGGCCGAGCTCGTCCTCAAACAGCTCACTTTGGATGAGAAGCTGTCCCTGCTGCATGGAAACGGCATGGCCAATAATCCCAACTGGACCATGCCGCTCACCCGTCTCGCCAACGGAGGCGCAGGGTACGTCGAGGGCATTCCTCGTCTTGGCATTCCGCCCCTCATCATCTCCGACGCTGCTTACGGTATCCGCGACAGTGGGGTCAACGGGCGCTACGCCACCGCTCTGCCCTCGAACCTCGGCGCCGCCTCCGCCTGGGACCCAGAATCTTCCTGCGCGTACGGTGAGATCATCGGCAGCGAACTGCGTGCGCAGGGCTTCAATGTGACCCTCGGCGGCGGGGTCAATCTCACCCGCGAGCCCCGCAACGGCCGCACCTTCGAATACGTGGGCGAGGATCCTCTGCTGGCCGGCACGCTCGACGGCAACATGATGAAGTGCGAGCAGGCTCAGCATGTGGTGGGCGACCTCAAGCACTTTGTGGTCAATGACCAGGAGACCGGACGCTTCATCGTGAACGCCATCATCTCCAAGCGCGCCATGCAGGAATCCGACCTGCTTGCCTTTCATATTGCGCTGGACATCGCCAATCCCGGCGCGGTCATGTGCGCTTATAACCGGGTCAACGACCACTACGCCTGCGAGAACTCCTACAACCTCACTGATGTGCTCAAGAAGCAGTGGGGCTTCAAGGGCTTTGTCATGTCCGACTGGGCCGCCACGCACAGCACGGAGAAGGCATCCGCCGCCGGCCTCGATCAGGAACAGCCCATGGCCGACTACTTCGGCCCCAAGCTGAAAGAAGCCGTGGAGGCTGGCAAAGTTCCGCTCTCCGAGATCGACGATCACGCCCGCCGCGTCCTCTACGCCGAGTTCCTCTCCGGCATCGTCGACGACCCGCCCCACAAGAGCGTGGTCGACGTCGAAAAAGGACTGGAGGTCGCCCGGCAGGTGGAAGAGAAGAGCATCGTTCTGCTCAAGAACAGCGCATCGGTGCTCCCCATCGATCCTGCCAGGGTTCACAGCATCGCCATCATCGGCGGCCATGCCGACGTCGGCATGATCTCCGGCGGCGGTTCCGCACAGGTCGATCCCCCGGGCGGCAACGCCATCATGCCTCCAGGAAAGGGCGAGACCCACTGGCAGGACCACATCTGGTTTCCCACCGCACCGCTGAAGGCGCTGCGCGAGAAGCTGCCCGACGCCAAGATCGAGTTCAATTCCGGTGCAGATCTGGAATCGGCTGCCAACTTGGCCAAGAACTCCGATCTCGTGATCGTCTTTGCCTATCAGTGGTTGGCTGAGGATATGGACGTGCCCAGCCTCTCGCTGCCCGATCAACAGGATGCCCTCATCGAGAAGGTCGCGGCCGCCAATCCTCGCACCGTCGTTGTTCTCGAAACCGGATCGGCTGTCACCATGCCCTGGCTCGATCACGTGGCTGGAGTCGTCGAAGCCTGGTTCGCCGGCAGCTCCGGACACCGCGCCCTCGCCAACGTGCTGGTGGGCAACGTTAATCCCAGCGGCAAGCTTGCCATCACCTTCCCCAAGAGCGAAAAGGACCTGCCGCACCCGGTCATTCCCGCTCCGCCTGCTGAAGATCAGCAGACGATGGGGAACTCCGGCACGCACGGCTCCAGCTACGCCGTTCACTACGATGAAGGTCCGCTGGTCGGCTACAAGTGGTACGAGGCGCAACACAAGCAGCCGCTGTTTGCCTTCGGCTACGGCCTCTCGTACACCACGTATGCTTACTCGGGATTAAGCGTCGATTCGGCCGCTCGCACCGCCCGCTTCACCGTGCGCAACACCGGCAAGCGTGCCGGCACTGAAACCGCCGAGGTCTACGCAAGACTGCCCAAGGGCAGCGACGAATCCTTCAAGCGGCTCGTGGGATGGAAGCGCGTCACGCTCGCGCCCGGTGAGTCGCAGACCGTCACCGTGAGCATTGATCCCCGTGTGTTGCAGACCTACGACGAGTCCGCCAGCCGCTGGAACCTTGCCTCAGGTGACTACGAGGTACTGGTCGGCGCCGCCTCGGACAACACCCCACTCACCGCCACCCTGCAAATCCAGTAATCGGATCCATCAACAGAAAGGCGCTCCTGCCAGTATCGGCGGAGCGCCTTTCTTTTATTCGTGACCATGCCTCTATCTTTGGATGTTTGGAACGACCGGCAGCTGATGAATCATCAGGCTCAACCTCTGCATCGGCATCTCCTAGCTCAGCAGAGCATGGGAAGAATCATCACGCCGCTCGCCTGCCGTGATCAGATCAACTGAACACCGGGGCTTGAATCAGTCGCTCACCCGCGGCGTGCGAGCCTTAGTAGTGCTGAACAAGCCACACGGAATCGACTGCGCCGTACTCACCTGACGGATGTTGATGTCCTGATGGGCCGCACGCATCGGAGTTAAACAACCGACGCGTGCGACCTGAATCCAGGGAGATTCGGACCGCGGGATGACTCAGGCGAACGACTGCAGAGCCTGTTCCAGGGTGAGGGAAGTACTGCACTCCGTACCTGCCGCCGCACCCTTGGCGATCATTACCGCCTGCGATGTGCCTTCGCGCCAAACTACCAAGACACCTTTTCCGGCAGTGGTGATGCGGTTCATCTCTACCCACGTGTAGTAGGCGCCCATCTCCGCATCTCGCAATGAGCCTTCCGGATCCATGCTCGCGGGGGTCGTCTCGTGCAGAAGCTCGTTGAACTGCCGATAGCGCTGGCGCGGCGCATAGCGCAACAGCAGCGTGCGCGGTTGCGCCCGGCGGGCCAACTCTCTGCCCGTCCACTGCACGAAGGTGGTGCTGAAGATCTGCGGGCCAGAGCTCTCCGTGAACAGCTCCGTATAGAACCGCCGCAGAACTGGATCGGTAGTCACCGCATCGGTGTCGAGGTCCTTTGCATTCTTCAGCGTCAAGCGGGCATGCATCACCTCGGCGTCTGCATTGCCGCGCTTCACAATCTGCTCCATCGCCTGCAGAGTGCGCACGCGCACCGGGTCCAATTGCGGATAGTTCACCGCGATCGCTCCGGCGATCTTGCCGTATGCTTCCGGCCACGGCTCGCCGCCATCCACATACCAGTGCGCATAGGGTTCATCCGACTGCGCAGCATGCTTGCGAAAAGCCTCAAAGATCTGGCTGGACATCGCCTCCGTCTGAAGACCGGTCAGCAGCACTCCCTTGCGGTGCAGCTTTTTAAATTGCACTTGCGCGGAAGCGGGCGCATCCCGGCCCACCACAATCATCGTCAGGCGGTCCACAGCCTCACTCGCCGGGGGCACTGCCTCAAAGAGCCGAACAGAAGCGGCGCGAAACCTGTCCAGCTGGCCGCTGGCCCAGAGGTGCGAGGAAAGGTTCTGAATGAATACCGCCGGAGCCTGAATCCACTCGCTGGCCTCCAGCTCTGCAGGAACTCGAATCTCCTGGAACGGTTTCAGTAGTGCCCCAAGCTGATCCGGCGGTAAGTGGGTCAGCGCATCACATTGGCGCCGGAGCGCTCCCTGTTCCGCGGGAAAGCTTGTATCGAATTGTTGAACCTGCTGCAAGAAAGACGGGCAGATCGTTATCGGCAACTGCTGAAGCAACGCCAGGTGCGCGATCGCAAACTCTCGTGCCTGCGGAGCATAGCTGCCAAAGTCCTCGGGGCGAAGTTGATCAGGCCTCACAATAGCTCTCCAATGCAGCGCCCGCTCGCCGAGGTAGTGAAGCCCATGCGGCACCCGATGGTGGGCACTACGTCGATAGGCTCAATTGCATGCTCCACGATGCGTCCCTGCGGAATGCCGGGGCCAAGCGCCAGCATCCAGGTTGTGCGTGCTCTCGCACCGCCGGTGCGGTGATGCTGAAATCCATTGCCTGCCGGATCCTCATCAGAATCACGGCCGAAATCAGGCAGGATGTAGACCGTTGTCTTATCCTTGTACTCCGGATTCGATTGCACCATCCGCCACAACTCAGCGCACAGGCGGTCGGCGCGCTGAATCGCATCCACGTAGAGTGAGAATGCTCCGGAGTGCGCAATATCCATGTCGTGAAGCGTCAGCATCAGCAGTGACGGCGCGTGTTGCTGCATCAACTGCTTGGCAATGAAGATCGAAAGCTCGTCGGCACTGTCCAGCGTGCGCGCGTGCTCCACAAACTCCTTCACTGAGACGCTCAGCGTGTCCTGCAACATGTTCAAATGCAGTTCGCGGGCTTGGGAGGACTCCTGCGGTTGGTATACCGGCATCTCGTGGTTGTCTTGCATGATCTGCGCAAGCCGTTCCGAGTCGCCCACCTTACCTCCCGGCAAGGCAGCACTCAGCAAGCGCTTCGGAAGAATGACCCCTGCGCCCCATGCCTCTCCAAAGGCCCGGTTATCACTGCAGCCGATCCGCTGAAAGCCGTTGCTGGGAGCTACTACCCAGGCGTCATCAGCCGGCCGCCGCAGTCCTTTGCGGAAATACTCGAACAGGGTCGGATTCGGTGGAGGGACTGCAACGAAGTTGTCGAAGCGCTCGTAGGTGCCGGTCACGATGCTGGCCGTCGCAACGTAATGACCTAAAATCCCGTGATTCACGACTTGAGGAAAGAACATCCCTTGCGGAAGAAGTTCCTTCAGCAGATGCGGAATGTTTTGTTGCCCGTCCTCGGCAAACGTCTCATCGTCGCGCGCTCCTCCGCCAAACGTGACCACAATGTTCTTTGCCGTCGGTGCGCTCCGGCCCAAAGCAAAAGATTTGCGTACCGTTGCCGTGGAAAGAACTCCCACAGCTCCCCGGAGAAAGTCGCGTCGCGAACGAGCCACTGCCTCCGATGACCCCACAGGCCCAAATTTCATTGCACAATACTCACTTCCCTGATTTTTCCATCCTAAACATGAACGCCGCCGCACTTTCAACCAATTTGTAGCGCGCTCAAAGTTTACTTCGCCGTCACCCCCTCTCGACAGAGTTGCGTGGCGGCTAACTTCTCTTTGCAACCGCGGGTCAACCGTTTGTCGTTTAGGCAGCAATCGATTGTCCTCGCCGAGACAGGCGCAAACCTCGTCCTTAGAGTGACTCGAATGCGCACGGATTGCGCACGATTGTGATTATTTGATTGACGTACGATCAAAATAGTGCAATTCTTGCTCATCTGCACGACCCCGATCGATCAGTCCTTACCCCCAACTAGCCCACACAGTCGTTAGCTGAAAGCCCCTAGTGCATTCACGTCGCGATTCGTGAGAGGAGTGGACGCAATGAGCAGTAATCCCCCATCCTTCCCAAAATTGAGAGCTGCACTTCTAGTTCTCGCCATCGTTTGTTTCGCCGGCCTGCAGCGCGGCCAAGCCCAGATCGATCAAGGCGCCATCACCGGCATGGTCTCCGACTCCACCGGCAGAGCCATCCAAGGCGCTTCCGTCACCGTCATGAACCAGGCCACCGGATTGTCCTTGCAGCAACACACGGGCGGCAACGGCACCTACCGGTTCTCACCCATCAAGATCGGCCTCTACACGCTGACCGTAGCATCGCCTGGATTCGCAACTCAGCGTCAGGAGAACATTCGCGTCGATGTAAGCCAGACCGTCGGCCTGAACCTGACCCTCCAGCCCGGTTCCGTCACTGAATCTGTCAGCGTGAGTTCTACAGCGGAGCTCCAAACCGAAGAGGCCTCCACCGGACAGGTCTTTACTACGTCCCAGCTGAACGACCTTCCCCTGCTGGATCGCAACTATCTCTTCCTTGCCCAGCTGTCGACCGGTGTCAATGCCCCCAACCAGGGCAACACCCAGACCTCCGGCTCCGGTGCATTCGCCTCCAACGGCAGTCGTGTCTCGCAAAACAACTTCATCCTCGATGGCGTCGACAACAACTCCAACATGCAGGACTTCCTCAACGGCGCGACCTACGCCGTGCGTCCTCCTCCCGAGGCGTTGGAAGAGTTCAAGATCGAGAGCAGTGACTACAGCGCAGAGTTGGGCCGTTCTACTGGGGCGGCAGTAAACGCTTCCATCAAGGCCGGCACCAATGCCTTCCATGGCTCTTTGTGGGAGTACTTGCGCAATGACCGCCTGACCGCTCTGAACTACAACTTCAATGCTCCAACTTCCGAGCCAAGAACCGCCTACCACTCCAATATCTTCGGAGCCACTCTCGGCGGACCCATCTTCAAAGACAAGTTGTTTTTCTTTGCCGATGCCCAAGGCACTCGCATCAGCGTTTTTCAGCCGCAGCAGACCAATCTCACCGTGCCCACGGCCGCTGAGCGCAACGGCGACTTTTCTGAAATGCTCAATCCCGCGCTCACCAACGGCAACGGTAGCATCACCCTCTACAAGCCGGGCGGCAATGTCACTCCAACCATCGGCGGCGCAGAGACCGGAAAAGATCCGTCGCGTTACCTGGCTTGTCCCTCGGCGACACCGGTCTACGCTACTTCGGTGCCTGGTCAGAACGTGATCTGCCCAGGGAACGTCAATCCAATCGCCAAGACCATCATGAATCTCTTCCCGCTTCCCAATCAGGGCGTTGCTGGGCAGGTGGTGCAGAACTACACGGCTCCTCCCACTGCCTCTCAAAACAACACCACCCAGTACGACGCCCGCGTGGATTACAACTTCAGCTCCAAAGATCAGGCCTTCGGCCGTTACAGCTATGCCAACAATCCGTCGATCTACACTCCTCCTCTGGGAGTTTTGGACGGCGGCAACTTCGGGTCCGATGGCGCCGACACCAACTACGCCAAAAGCGGCATTGTCAGCGAGACCCACTTCTTCTCACCCACCCTCGTCAATGAGTTTCGCGTGGGCTACAACTACCTGCATGCTTCCTATCTGCCGGCTGACGCACAGACCAATGTAGCGGCCAAATACGGCTTGGGCGGCATTCCCTTTGGACCCTCTCTGGGTGGCTTCCCCACCATTTACTTCAACGGCGGCGGTTCCAACTTCGGCATCGGTATCCCCAGCTATGAGCCGTCGGACGAAAAGCAAGACGTAATCGAATTTATTGAAAACGTTTCAAAGACCTGGGGTAAGCACTTCATCAAGACCGGCGTGAACATCCAGCACGTGCGCTTCTACGGACTGCAGTCTCCCGACTCAACCGGCTACCAGGGGTTCAAGGGAACCTACACCAGCGATCCCGGAGACGTGAGCGGTGCAATCACCGGCGCGGGACTTGCGGATTTCACCCTCGACCTGGAGAACTACGCACAGCTCAATAGCACCACCCCCGTCACCGACCTCCGCTGGTACAACGCGGCTTACGTCCAGGATGACTGGAAGATCCTGCCGACGCTCACGCTCAACCTGGGCGTGCGCTGGGAGTACACTCAGCCGTTCGTCGCATTGCACGACTTTCAGGCAAACTTTATCGGCAACTACGCCGGCATGAATCAAGGCAGCGGCACCTTTCTCATTCCGCAATCGCAGAGCAACTATCCAATCCCCAGTTTCCTCTCCACGGACTTTGCCAAAGACAACATCACGATCAAGTACACATCCAACCCGTCACTGGTAAACCCCGATCATCACGAGATTGCCCCGCGCATCGGTTTTGCCTACCAGCCCATCCCTAAGCTCGTTGTGCGGGGTGGCTTCGGCATCTTCTACGGAGGCCAGGAGAACATCGGTCTAGGCTTGAATCTCTACAACAATCCGCCGTTCTTCTTGACCAGTAACTTCAATCCCACTCCGAATCAGTGCTACAACACGCCCACCACAGGCGTGGTCTGCCCCACGAACGGCCAGACACTTGAAACCGGCTTCGGCGCGGCAGCCACATCCAACACGGCGCTCGAAGCAAATGCACAGCTGCCCACACTGTTCCAGCAGGATCAGAATGCCAAGAGTACTTACACTGAGTCGTACAATCTCACCGTTCAGCAAGCCCTAACCCCTACCATCTCCTTTAGCCTGGGATATCAGGGCAACGTCAGCCGGCATCTGCGCGTGAGCTACGCTGCAAATCAGTATCCCGGCGTCATTCCCTATGGTGCCAACAGCCAGCAGTATCAGCCGTTCTACGACTTCGGCAATATCATTGCTGTTACCAATGAAGGCATCGGGAACTACAACTCTCTCCAGGCCAAGCTTGAGAAGCGCTACTCGAATGGCTTGTCATTTCTGGCCGGGTATACCTGGGCCCACAGTCTCGACGATGCCGTGCAGCCTATCCAAGGTACCGATGGAGGTCAGGCTGGAAACCCCGCATTTCTAGGCTTGAAGTTCGAATACGGCGCCAGCAATACGGATGTTCGCCACCGGTTCACGTTCTCACCTCAGTATGATCTTCCGTTCGGGAGAGGGAAGCAGTTCCTGAATCATGGCGGCTTGGTCGATCAAGTCATCGGTGGCTGGAAGACCGCTGCCATCTTCCAGGTGCAAACCGGAACGCCGGTCGCCTTACCGCAGCTGTTCCGCGTCTCCGATCCGTTTGCTCCGGGAGGCACCCCCAATGCGGTCACACAGCGCAATGAGGAGTGTGCCGCGCAGACCAAGACCATCCAGCACTGGTTCAATCCCTGTGCCTTTGCTCAGGCACCAACAGCATACGCAACGCAAGCGGATTACGATGCAGCGGTCGCGGCGGGCGGCAACGCCGTTCTCCTGAGTCAGGCGGGAACGCTGCCCTATGGCCAGCGGGGACGGCTCACAGTCACCGGACCGGGATTTAACCGGCTCGATATGTCGCTCTTCAAGAGCTTCAGGATCCCCTACCGCGAATCGGCCTTTGAACTGCGCGCCGATGGCATCAATGTAATGAACACTCCATCCTTTGGAGATCCCAGCACCAGCGTCACCGGTGGCAGCGCAGGTTCCATCAACTCGACGCGCTTCAGCGGATTGCTACCGGATGGCCGCGTCATTCAGGTAGCGGGCCGGCTCACCTTCTAGTCTTAACTTCGCCAAGCGGACCTAACCAGGAGACGAGCACCCGATCAGGCTGCTCGTCTCTTTTTGTTTGTGAACTGCCTGTTAAATCGCGATGGTCGCCGACTCAACCTGCGCGCCAGTGGTCACAGGACTAGCCCGAAGAACTCGGCAATCGCTGTTTGAACGGCAGGTGTTTCCTCGCGCGTGAGCGCCAGCACTGCGGCTGGTCGCAGCGTGGGCAGGTGCGTGCGCACGAACTCGTAATCGGCAACAAAGCCCCCGCTGGGCCGAACCGCACACTCCGCATCCTCAATCGCAATCAAGGCGGGATTCCGCTTCACCAACATCTGCGGGAATCCTGCCACGCTCAACCGCTCCGCCGTGAAGTACAGAAACTTGATCCGCCCGCTCAGGTAGTCCACGCAGGCGGCCCGCAGCGCCTCTCGACTGCGATTCGCATGGATGCAGTCGCACGCGATTCCTTTGTCGCGGAGCTTCGCAACCTCGGCCTCCATCCACTCCCCGTCTGCACTCACCACCAGCGTGGGCCCGTCCAACGCCAGTCCGGTCACCTGATAGCACAAGGTCTTGCCCGCTGCCTTAGGAAGCGCAAGTAAATAGTCTTTTCCCGATAGAGAAGCCAGGCACGCAGCCTTCTGTCCCGGCAAGAACGCCTTAAACCCAAACCGCTCTTTCAGCAGTTCGTTCAACTGCGCCGTCTTCGAAGGCTTCTTCGGCTTGCGCTCCGGCTTTGCTGCCGCCCCAGCATCAGGTGCCTTCTTGTCACTGTTGGCCGGCGCAGCCTTCGCACTCGATGCAAAGCGGCGGCGCGGTGTGACCCGCACCTTTTCTACTACCCCGCTGACGTAAGCGTTGATGCCCTCCATAAAGGGCCCAAGCTGTGCCTGGCCTTGGTTGATCTTCTTGAGATACGCCTCCCATTGGCCGGTCATCGCTGGAGTCTTCACTTCCGGGTGCACCACCTCGATCAGGTGAATGCCCTTATCCGTTGCCTCCAACGTTTTGCCGGCGCGCACAATGTAACCGCGCTTGAGCAGCACCTCGATGATGGCGGCTCGCGTGGCCGGAGTCCCCAGCCCGGTGTCCTTCATCGCGTCTGAAAGCTCTTTCTCATCCAGCGTCTGACCTGCCGTTTGCATGGCGGTCAGCAGTGTTCCCTCGGTGAAGCGCTTGGGCGGCTTCGTCTTTTTCTTCTTCGCGTCGATGGCAGCCACCTGTTGCGGCTGGCCCTGCGCCAGGTCAGGTGGCAAAACCTGCTCCGCTTCTTCTTCCTCGCCGCTTTTGCCGCTCTTCTTGCGCTTCTCCAGCACAAGGTCCAGAATCTTCCAGCCCAACTGCTGTACCAGCGTGCCCGAGGTCCGATACCGGTCCACGAGGGGCTCCGTGCCATCTCCTCCGGGGTTGGCAATCGCGGTAATCACAGTGGTGACGGCCTGCAGGTGATCGTCATGCCACATCATCAGGAACCGGCGGCACACCAAGTCGTAGATCTTCCGCTCCTGCGGACTAAGACTCAGCTTTCCCGGATTCACCGCATTCGGCAGAATCGCATGGTGGTCGCTCACCTTGGTGTCGTCCACATAGCGTTTGCTCAGAGCGCGCGTCCCCGTTCCTTCCGCCACCATCTGCGGATACTGCGGCGCGACGACATGCGCAATCTGGCCTACCGTTGCGGCTACATCAGCCGATAAGTGGCGGCTATCCGTGCGCGGATAACTGATCAGCTTGTGGCGTTCATAGAGCGCCTGGGCATACGTGAGCGTCTCCTGCGCGGTAAATCCGAACAGGCGGTTCGCATGACGTTGCAATTCGGTCAGGTCGTAGAGCAACGGGGGCTGTGCGCGTTGCGTCTCCGACTTTACGGATTCGATCGTGACCGTGCCCGTGCGCGCCCGCTCGACAATTTGCCTCGCCTCTTCTCCATCGGCGGGCAATCTCGACAACTTGGCCTGGGCCTCTTTCTCGTTGCCCTGATCGCCACGCGGTCGGAACCAAGTACCTGTATAGGTCTCTTTCTTGCGCTCAGCCAGCCCTTCGAATCGGGCGATGACCTCGATGTACTCTTCAGGCACGAACTGCCGAAGGGCCAGCTCCCGTTCCACCACCATGGCCAGCGTGGGCGTCTGCACACGCCCCACGGAGATCTCTTCGTTGTAGAGCAGGGAATAGGCGCGCGAGAGGTTCATTCCGACCAGCCAGTCGGCGCGGCTTCGTCCATGCGCCGCATCGGCCAGACCGTCGTAGGCGCCGCCGGGCTGCAGACTGTCGAAGCCCTTGCGGATCGCCTCGGCGGTCATCGATGAAATCCACAACCGGTTCACTGGCTTATCGCACTGTGCCGCGCCGTAGATGTAGCGGAAGATCAGTTCGCCTTCGCGCCCCGCGTCCGTCGCGCACACCACCTGTGTGACACGCGGCGAGGTCAGGATCTTGCGAACCACCTCGAACTGGTCCTTGGTCTTTTCATACACCACGAGGGGCCAGTCACCCGGCAGCATGGGCAACAAGTCCATCCGCCATTGCTTCCACTCAGGACGCATCTCATGCGGTTGCGCCAAAGAGACCAGGTGCCCCACCGCCCAGGTCACGACGTATCCGTTCCCGTGTAAAAATCCGTCGCCCTTCTTGGCTGCTCCGAGAACGCGGGCAATATCGCGGGCTACGGAGGGCTTCTCCGCCAGAACTGCGGTCACTGTGGCACTGCTGGACGACATCGTTACTTCAAGTATCCCATCTGCCCCCTAAGAGTCACACCGCCGCCTCTCAGCCTCAGCAATCAGGTTCCAATTACCGCGGGCAGTAGACCTTCAGAACGATGAGGAGCCGCGCACGATATCCCGGGTTGATCGCATACGGTCGGATCAAGCGATTTCCACTTCAACCAGATCACCATCGTGCAGCTGATAAGCGTCGCGCAGCTTAACGTCTGTGGCGATCTCTATGATGTTCTGCGAATGGTGTCCCCGTCCCTCGTTATTCGCCGTCGTGCGTAGAATGAAAGCCGCTCTGCCAAACACTGAGCACGGGACAATATAGACCGTCACCGTTCCCTCGTACTCCGCAGCGTCCAGGCGCATGCAGTCGGGAGGAGCCAGCCAGGGCTCCTCCAGCCGGAGGTTGAGGGTGCCAGGAAAGAGAATCATCCCCGTCTTCCGGTGGTAGTGATCGCGCAGCCGATCAATCCAGATGGAGAAGTTTCCCATCCCAGAGACGACCTGCCCCCGCAGCCTCGGCATAACGATTCTCCAACGAATAGGTGTGCGAAGCGCCGAGCCTTCGGTATTCCGGCGCTTCCCTGATCCGTCCGTTCTGAATCAGCCTATCCTACCTCGGTCGGCGTTTCCGCGACCGCTCCAATTACGCAATATCCGCGAAAGCATGCTTTCCAACCACCTTCGTCACTCTTCTCTGGTGCTATGCACCGGAAGGGTATATACACACTGTGCGGAGGACCCATCGTCGGAATTCATTCTATGGATGCTGCCAAAGCTGATACAGATGTGCTCATTGTGGGGGCCGGTCCCGTCGGCCTCTTTCTTGCCAACGAATGCGCGCGTCGCGGTGTCCGTTACCGGCTGGTCGAGACCCGAGCAGCGCAATCCGAACACTCCAAAGCGCTCGCCATCTTTCCTCGAACTCTCGAGATCTTCGACATGGCGGGGGTCGTCACACCCTTTCTGGATGCCGCCAACCGCGTCACTTCAGTAGCCTTCCTCACCCGCCAAGAGAACCTGGCGCGGCTTCGATTCGAACCGGAAGGAACACCGTACCCCTTCATCGCCATGGTGCCTCAGAACGTGACGGAGAGAATCTTGGTCGATGAGCTGCGCCAAAAAGGCGGCACGGTCGAGTACAACGCCACTCTGACCTCTGCCGTCGAGCAAGATGGTCACGTGAAAGCAACGTTCCAGCAGAACGGTCAGCAGATCGAACTCACAGCCTCATTCCTGGTCGGTTGCGATGGGGCCCATAGCGCCGTTCGGCATCTCTTGAACCTTACGTTCGAGGGCGCACAATACCATGACTCCTTCATGCTGGCCGACGTCGATTCGAATGAAGTGCTTCCGGGCGACGAGTTACACCTCTGTCCGAGTGAGTTTGGCCCGCTCGCCATCTTTCCCATCAGCGCGACACGGCGGCGCCTGGTAGCCACCGTCGACAATGTCCAAGAAGATGCTCCGTCGCTCGACTTCGTGCGGAACATCGCTGCGCAGCGTGCTCCAGTCGGATTCGAGGTGCGCTCCCTCCACTGGAGCAGCTTCTTCCGCGTCCATCACCGCCATGTGGCCCAAATGAGCGTGGGCCGCATGTTTATCGCTGGCGATGCTGCCCACATCCACAGCCCGTTCGGTGGACAAGGAATGAATACCGGGCTCCAGGACGTCTGGAATCTTGCCTGGAAGCTGAGCTTCGCTGTTGGCGGTCGCGCAAGCAAGCAACTGCTGGAGAGCTACTCAGAGGAACGCACGCCCATTGTCAAAAGCGTAATTGAGACCACTCATCGCATCACACAAGCGATGGCAACGTCGGGCAACTTCGCGCAGGCAATCAGGCATACCGTCATTCCCCTCCTGTCCCGCCTCAACATGTTCCAAAAGCGGTTCATAGACAACCTCTCTGAGCTCGGCATCACCTTGGCGGGCAGTCCACTGGTCGAAGGATCTGGCAAGCGATGGTGGGACGAATCTCTCCGCGGGGGCAAAGGGATCAACCATCGCTTCCTGCTTTTTGCGAACCAGGAAGCGGCCACCACAGACAAGGAGATCGCAAACCACTTCTGTGATTCCTATCCTGATCTCGTTGAGCTGCGATGGGCTCGCTATCCTGGACTTACCCTGGTACGTCCAGACGGTTACGTTGCCTATGAAGGAGATACAGCGCAGACGCGGAGCGTTGTCGAAAGCATGCAGCATCTCCTGCAGAATCAGGTCGGCAGCTAAATCGATCAGAGAGCTCTCTTCAATTTGACGTACCGAGCGGAGCACATCCATTAAGGTCCGGTAATGCGAAATCAAGAACGTCCATCGCAGTTGATCTTCCTGCCAGGCGCACTGGGCAGTGGTCGCTTCTGGCTGCCCCTGCAAGCCGCACTGCCTGCCGTCGGGGAGATGACCTTGATGTCGTATCCGGGATTCGATGGCGAGCCGCAACTTCCAGCGGTGTCGAATTTTGGGGGCTTAGTCGATCACGTGACGTCGCAGCTAACCCGGCCTACCGCAGTGATCGCCCAGTCCATGGGAGGAGTTCTTGCCCTCGAGGCAATCCTGCGCCGGCCCGCGGCGGTGACCCACCTGGTCCTCATCGCGACATCAGGTGGACTGGATATGGCACCTCACGATGCCCTCGATTGGCGGGAAGACTTCATGCGTGAGCATCCAGACTTGCCCGACTGGCTCGCGACGTACGATCAAGACTTGACCAAGCAATTGCACGGTATTCAAATCCCCGTACTGTTGATCTGGGGTGACCGTGACCCAATTAGCCCGGTCACCGTAGGACGTACGTTCCTTGGAGCCTTTCCCAAAGCAGAGCTTCACGTGATCCCGAATGCAGGACACGACCTCGCACAGACTCACGCTAAAGATATAGCTCCCCTGATTCGCTCACATTTGCAGGCCTAGCGACAAATCTTCGCAGCGCGCCCTTTCGAGACGTCACTGAACATGTCTCTGCGCATGCGCTCGATGTGACCCAGCCTGAGTCGGCCGGCAGACCTCGCTCGAATGGCCTCAGACCGCGAGCGGAGACACTTAAGCCAATCTAAAGACCTTCAAGCGCCTGCACATGTCGAGTTCTGGACCCCAGATCAGCCCACGGCCCCCCACAAATCGGTGAATTCTTGATGCCGAGACTTCACAAAATCTATGTACTTTTGCATTCATACCCTGAGGTCCGGCCAATCCCCGGCATCCAAGCAAGCAGGAGAGTACGGAATGCGGAAGACACTGGTCCTCATGTGTATCACGGGCGGCCTGATCCTCAACACGGCCTGCAAGAAGAATGAAGTCGACAAGACAGCTTTCAAGTCCGCCATCAATACCTATCTGGCGGCGAAGCAGCAGTGTTTGTGGAGTGCTCCGATCAAGTTCCCCGCACAGGCGGATACCTCCAACGATGAGCAGACCAGGGGGTTCGATGCCCTGACCGACGCGGGACTGCTTGCCAGGCAATCTGCAGAGAAGAAACGCTTCTTGATCGGCTCGAAACAGGTGAATGATTACGATCTCTCGGAAAAGGGGCGCTCAACGTGGACGGCAGATCCCAGCCAACCAGGCTACGGAAACTTCTGCTATGGACATCCCGAGGTCGCCTCCATCGACAGCTACACCCCGCAAACCAGCGACGCCGCGCAGTACTCGGTCACCTATCACTTCGCGGTGAGTAGCCTGCCGGACTGGGCGAACAACGCAGAGATGAAGACCGCGTTTCCCAAACTCGCGGCCGCCGCCGCGCCCCAACCTGCCACTGCCACTCTGACCAAGAGCAACAGCGGTTGGATCGTGCAGGGCACCACATCCGGAGCGAATGACTCGACCCCTGACCGAAGCATGCCGTAACCTGCTGCAAGCTTCACTGCGGAGATCAACACCGCTCTCTCCGCTGCGGCCCGCGCACTGCCCACGGGCCGCAGCTCCGACAGTAAACCCACGGGAACGTCGCCGGCTCTTGCACGCGGCTAGCTGAGGCGGCTCTCGCTCAGATCCAGTTCGCGTTCTAAAGTGCGATGCACCGCATCGCCCACTCTTCCGTTGGAACGCAATGAGTTCAGCTCATCTCGCTCCCGCCGGATCGTTTCGATCAGGATCTCTCCCATCGTCACGCTTGTCGACCGCCCTTCCGGCGAGCTTCCGTCGGGGCCGCACATCTCAATCTCCGCCGCCTTGTGCTCGTACTGGTGAATTAGATCCTCGTAGAGATGCACCTCAGACTCTTCTTTCGTTGAGATCCGTCGCTCTTGCAGGTAATCGATAGCGGCCCGCAGCAAGAGTCGTCTCGCCTCGCCTTCCTCGCAGAGCCCCTGGTCCTGTCCAGCCAGACCAAGCAAGCGCACCAGGTACGGCAGTGAAAGCCCTTGCAAGACAACGGTGACCAGGATCAATGAAAAGGTGAGGAAGATGATGGTGTTCCGCTCTGGAAATGGACTTCCGTCGTTCAAGGTATAGGGCAGGGAATACGCTGCAGCCAGCGCAACCACGCCGCGCATGCCCGTCCACCCCACCACGAACACCTGCTTGAACCGCGGCTTTTCATAGGTCTGCCGGGCCAGATGCGTGCGTACCCACCACGCCGCCTGCGATGCTGGAAACATCCACACCATGCGCAGCACGACCAGAATCAAAGAAAACGCAACCGCATAACCTATGAGCTGCGCGTGACTCTCTCCCCGGATTCCAGAGAGGACGTACGGAAGCTGCAATCCCAAAAGGATGAACACAAAGCCATTCAGCAGAAACTCCAGCGCATCCCACACCGCCGTAGCCTGCAGTCGCACGCGCGGCGAAAAGAAGCTGGAGCTCTGCCGGCTCACGAGCAGGCCACAAACGACCACAGCAATGACTCCTGATGCCTTCGCCGCATCGCCGGCCAGATACGCGGCATAGGGCACAATCAGCGAGAGCGCAATCTCTACCGGACCATCGTCTACCCACCGCTCCAGCCAGATCACCGCGGCTCCGATTACCAACCCCACGAGGACTCCACCCGCGATTAGCCACGCTAACTCAAGCACCCCGCGAGCGAACGTCGGAGTGGTGCCTTGAACCACCATCTCAATGCCGAACTGAAATGCCAGTAGCCCGGTGGCGTCGTTCAGGAGGCTTTCGCCTTCCAGCACATCCACAATGCGTTGCGGCATCCCGACTCGACGCGCAATCGATGTGGCAGCAACTGCATCGGTCGGCGATACCACCGCTCCCAGAAGGAAGCCCAGCCGCCAGTCGAATCCCGGCAGCCACCACTGCGCCGCAAACGCCACGCCAATGGCAGTGAAGAACACCAGCAGGACCGCCAGGCTGGAGATGGATATCAGGTTGTAACGAAACTCTCGCCATGACGTTTGCCATGCAGAGACATACAGAAGTGGCGGAAGAACCACCATGAAAACCACAGAAGGGGGAAGCGGAATGCGCGGAACATGAGGGAAAAGGGAACAGAGCAGTCCGAAGATCACCAGAGCGATGGGGTATGAAACAGAAAATCGCCGCGCCAGTCCAGCGACCGCAGCCACCGCAAAAAGCAACCCTAAGAAGAGCACAACAAGAGAATCCACTTGGTCCATCTTCTGGCAAATCCTTTCTTCTCATGTGGAGCATACGGCATTTCGGCGGGTTCCGATGACAATCAGCCGCCGCCACGCGCCTCCTTAGTGGCTACTCTGATGCTTCATCACCTCCTGTCCAGGATATTCAAAAGGAGCTCCGCGCTAATCGCAGCCACCCAGCATGTTGATGGACGGTTCGTCTCGGCAGCCTGATTCCAAGCAGCGAAAAACAAGCGAGGAGCTTCCTCGCTTGGTCTGACGAAAATACCTACTTAATTTGAATTGGAAGGTCGGTCTTACGCCAGCCTGGGTCGCCGTGCGCGATTTGCAGCAGCGGGGAGTCCTGCTTACAAGGTCTGGGCGCGCAGCTTCAACAGGAACTCGGCCTGATAGTCGTAGGAATTGACTCCACTCCCGTTGAATCGGCGAATCGCATAGGGCCAATCGCACCCCATCGACTTCCGCTCAGGCACGTTTGAATAGCTGCCTAAATGGTATTGAGTTTGCCGATAGACGCTCCCCTCAGGCGCACCCTCATAGAAAGGTGTCGATCCAGAGGCGATCTGTACCACGGGAGCCTTCTTTGCGCAGTTCACGCAGTCCTTCTGGAAGAGTGGCTGATCGGCAGCGTACTGACAGTGCATCTGCGATGCGCGGCCGAATTCCGCGATTCGATCATCGGCCACGTCCGTAGGTCCAAGGATAAAGCTCTGAAACTTATCGAGTAGCTCATTCACAGTTGTGAGAACGTTCTTCGCTGGGTCCAGAATAACGTCTGCTAGCTCGTCACTGGTTGGAGGATGGTGAAACAGCGTGTACTGCCCAATCCCGTATCCGCGCGACGTAATCCGCGATGGACTATTGGCGTCGTTCCGGTCGAGTCCGATGGTAATGAAGTTGTCGATATTGTCGCGCGTCGGCACCTGGTATTGATGCAATCCGCTCTCCTGTTGCATGACCGCTAATAAGAACGGAAGGGGGACTGTGGGGCTTTGTAGCGCCTTCACTGTGGCCAGTGCCTTCTGATTTTCTCCCACTGGATCGTTGGAACTTGGCAACTTCGTAAATGCGGAATCGTCGAGCATGGCAGCCATGCATGCCGCCAGCGCCTGGTCGGCTTGTCCTGTAAGTCCGCCGAGGTTGTAGTCCGTCATCTTGACGGGAGCATTGCCGTCGCTGCCCACCCCGTCGTTATGAAGCAAATCATAAGTGAGGGCAGCCACCGCCTTTGTCGTTCCTGCGCCGAACACGCCATCGATCGGGCCAGCCAGGTAACCCAGGGCGCGCAGGTCCTGTTGAAACTCCTGCACCTGTTGAGAAAACTGTCCGCTTGGCTGAAGCACGAGTCCTGGCTCGGCGTAGCATCGATTAGCCATTGTGATCTCCTCCACAGGAACGAAAACTGCCAAGCCCTCATTGCTTCACAGATTGTTGAGCCTTCTGCGCCGTCGCATCGAAAAATGTGGTGAACGCGTTCACTGCTGAATGGATCCCGTCTGCTCCTCCCGCAAGAAGTGCACTTGACAACGCCACATCCAGTACCAGGAACGACCATTGTTGATTGGCGCCCAGCCTTTCGAAGGAGGCGTGATCTACGAACGGCCAAAGAGCACGAACTCCAACGTAGGCGCTTGCAAGACTAAAGCAAATTGACGCCGCAAAGGCGTATTGCTGCGTCTTGGCCGTGTAGTCTCGGCAATTCTGCTGCGCGTGCGCAATCTTCTCTGGATCAGGCGGATTCTGCGCCTTGAGCATTTCGACTTGGCTTGCGAGCGTCGCCGCGCCCGGGTCGCGCCAGGGGCTGATGACAATCTCTACGGCGCGCTCAATGAAAGCTGCCGCGAAGAACAGAGGAGACAAGAGGTTCAAGATATTCGAAGGAGAGACGACCAGGATCAGCCCACGCCAGCGTGCCACCCACGCAAACAGAACCATCACAATGAAGCTGACGGCAA